>NZ_JBEYVW010000008.1:32913-297890 GCF_040644175.1 Streptomyces sp. NPDC047017
CGCACCCCGTATCCGGCCCTGTGCCGGACCCCGCATCCGGCCCTGTGCCGAACTCCGTATCCGGCCCTGTGCCGGACCCCGTATCCGGCCCTGTGCCGGACCCCGTATCCGGCCCTGTGCCGAACTCCGTATCCGGCCCTGTGCCGGACCCCGTATCCGGCCCTGTGCCGAACTCCGTATCCGGCCCTGTGCCGAACTCCGTATCCGGCCCTGTGCCGGACCCCGTATCCGGCCCTGTGCCGAACTCCGCATCCGGCCCCGTGCCGAACCCCGCGCTCGACCCCACGCCCCCCTCCGCCTCCGCGTCGACCTCCGTGTCCGGCTCCCGATAGTGGTGGTACGCGTGGTGCGCCGAGAAGCCCAGGCCCGCGTACAGCGCCCGGGCCCCCGTGTTGTCGGTCTCGACCTGGAGGCAGGCGGCCGAGGCGCCCTCGGTGAGGGCCTGGCGGGCGAGTGCGGCCAGGACGGTGCCGGCCAGGCCGCGCCGGCGCAGGGCCGGGTCCACCTCGACCGCCGCGAAGGAGGCCCAGCGGCCGTCCACGACGCACCGCCCGATCGCGGCGGGCGGCTCGCCGGCCGTCGCGCCGGGCACGGTCGCGAACCACACCGAGGGCCCGCCGCCCAGCACCTCCAGGGCCACCTCGCTCACCCCCTTGCGCTGATAGCGCGCGAGCCACGCCTCGTCGGCCGTGCGGGACAGCGCGACCGCGTGGTCCACAGGGCCCGGCTCCCGGTCCGCGACCGGCGCGAGCGCCCCGGTCCACACCTCCGCGCTCACCTCGCGCGTCCACCCGCGCCCCTCCAGCTCCGCGCACAGCAGCTCCTGCGTGCCCTCGGCGCCGGTGGCGGTCTGGACGTACGCGGGCAGGCCGCGCTCCCGGTACCAGCGCCGTACGGCCGCCAGCGCCGCGTCCAGCGGGAGGCCGGGGTCACCGAGCGGCAGCACCGAGTTGGCCCGCCGGGTGAACCCGGCGGCGGCCCGCAGCTCCCAGCCGCCGAGCCGCCCGCTCTCGACCGGCGGCCAGGCCCGCGCCGCGACACGCGCGAGTTCCCCGTACGAGGCGGCGGGACCCCGGCGGCGCGCCGGAGCGGCCGGTACGACCTTCCCGGCCACCAGCGAGGATTCCGCGATCCGCACCCGCTCGCCGCTCTTTCGTGTGATCAGCAGCACACCATCGTCCCATGATGTGAGAACGCCGACCGTGTCGGTGAACTTCTCGCCCGTTCCCGGCGGTTCGGCCAGCCGCCGCACGGAAACCCGTTTGCCCACGTCAGCAGCGGTGACGCGGACCTCAAGTCGTCCTGTCGGCCAGATTTCCACAGGTCAGTTCACCCCTCCTGTTCGGATCGTGCCCCGGAACGGAGATACTAGGGGCGGGCATCGACGACGCCGCGCTCCCGCGCGCCAGGCGGCGGAGCCTGTGGAGGCCCGCCAGCGCCCTATCGAGGAGGAACGACAGCGTGACCTACGTCATCGCGCAGCCTTGTGTCGACGTCAAGGACAAGGCGTGCATCGAGGAGTGCCCGGTCGACTGCATCTACGAGGGCCAGCGGTCCTTGTACATCCACCCGGACGAATGCGTCGACTGTGGTGCCTGTGAGCCGGTCTGCCCGGTCGAGGCGATCTTCTACGAGGACGACGTGCCGGAGGAGTGGAAGGACTACTACAAGGCGAACGTCGAGTTCTTCGACGAGCTCGGCTCTCCCGGCGGCGCCAGCAAGCTGGGCCTGATCGAGCGTGACCACCCGGTCATCTCCGCGCTGCCGCCGCAGGGCGAGTAACCGTCCGGCGCGGTCCCCCGGCCGGCCGCCGCCTCGGTCCCGTACGGCCTGACCGCTCCGAGCGTGTCGGCGGCCGTGCGGGACCGAGGCGTTTTCCGTACGAGAAAGTGAGCCTGATCCCCGTGTCCGCAGTCTCCGACCGACTCCCCACCTTCCCCTGGGACAAGCTGGAGCCGTACAAGAAGACGGCCGCAGCCCACCCGGACGGCATCGTCGACCTGTCGGTCGGCACCCCGGTCGACCCGGTCCCCGAGCTGATCCAGAAGGCACTGATCGCGGCGGCCGACTCCCCGGGCTACCCGACGGTCTGGGGCACGCCCGCGCTGCGCGACGCGATCACCGGCTGGGTCGAGCGCCGCCTCGGCGCGCGCGGGGTCACCCACCACCACGTGCTGCCGGTCGTCGGCTCCAAGGAACTGGTCGCCTGGCTCCCCACCCAGCTGGGCCTGGGCCCCGGCGACCGGGTCGCCTACCCGCGCCTGGCCTACCCGACGTACGAGGTCGGCGCCCGGCTGGCCCGCGCGGACCACGTGGCCTACGACGACCCGACCGAGCTGGACCCGGCGGCCCTGAAGCTGCTGTGGCTGAACTCGCCGTCCAACCCCACCGGCAAGGTCATGGGCAAGGAGGACCTGACCCGGACCGTCGCCTGGGCCCGCGAGCACGGCGTCCTCGTCTTCTCCGACGAGTGCTACCTCGAACTGGGCTGGGAGGCCGACCCGGTCTCGGTACTGCACCCCGACGTGAACGGCGGCTCCTTCGACGGCATCGTCGCGGTCCACTCGCTGTCCAAGCGCTCCAACCTGGCCGGCTACCGCGCCGCCTTCCTCGCCGGCGACCCGGCCGTCCTCGGCCCGCTGCTGGAGATCCGCAAGCACGGCGGCATGATGACCTCGGCGCCCACCCAGGCGGCGGTGGTGGCGGCCCTGGGCGACGACACGCACGTGCGCGAGCAGCGCGAGCGCTACGCCGCCCGCCGCGTCGCCCTGCGCGAGGCGCTGCTCGCCCACGGCTTCCGCATCGAGCACAGCGAGGCCAGCCTGTACCTGTGGGCCACCCGCGACGAGTCCTGCTGGGACACCGTCGCCCACCTCGCCGAGCGGGGCGTCCTGGTCGCCCCGGGCGACTTCTACGGCCCGGCGGGCGACCGGTTCGTCCGGGTGGCCCTGACGGCGACGGACGAACGGATCGCGGCGGCCGTGGCCCGGCTGTGAACCGCCGGCCGGCACCTCGCTGACACGCGGACGGGGCCCGGGGGATCTCCCCGGGCCCCGTCCGCGTCCGCGTCCGTGTCCGCGTGCGGCGGCGGATCAGCCGCCGAGCGGCAGCCCCTGCACCGGCAGCCCCTGGGTGGGCAGGCCCTGGGTGGGCAGCCCCTGCGTGGGCAGGCCGCCCTGCGTCGCCGTCTTCGCGGTGTCGCCGAGGAGGCCCGCCGCGGTGCCCGCCGTGTCGCCCGCCGCCTTCTGCGCCACCGGGGTCGCCTTCTTCACCAGCTTGCCGCCGGTCTTGCCCGCGGCCGGCACCGCCTGCTTGACGGCCTTGCCGCCGGTGTCGCCCGCGACCCCGGTGACGTGCTGCGCGGCACCGTCCACGGTGTTGCCGACGCTCGCCCCGTCCAGGGCGGTCAGGCCGCCCAGGTTCGGGGTGGCCGGCAGCTGGGTGGCCGCGCCGGCGGAACCGGCCGCGCCGACCCCGGCGGCCGCTCCCGCAGCGACGAGCAGGGCGGCACGGGCGATCCGGCGGGTCAGGGGGAGGGACATGTTGCTCCTTCGACGGGAGAGAAACCTTGAAGTGTCCGGTCGTGTCCGGCAGTTGACCGGAGGCCGCAGGGCCGCCGGGCCGCCGGGCTCGGACGCAGTGACTACCGCTCGAAGGCGGGGAAGGTTGCGGCGGGCCGAGGTAAAGAGTTGGTAATGCGTCGCATTATCGGTTGTGGATAAAAAGGGACGAAGGAGGGATGAAGGGTCTCCGGCCGAAAAGTCTGCTGAATCCTTACGCCCCTGTGTTCCCAAGGCTTTCGGGGAACACGGGAGTGACGGCACGAAAACCTGCGCACACCCCGGCCCGGACCCGCCCCGCGTCACCCGTGCGAGGGAAGAACCGCACACGTGCCCGGCGGTCAGCGGCTCGTGGTGATCTGCACCCAGCCGGTGCCGCGCGCCCCGCCGCCCGTGCCGCCGTCCGTGCCGCTGTCCGCGTTCTTCGCGTCCGTCGCGCGCCACTGGCCCTCGGTGACCCCGGCGGTCCACTCCCGCCCGGCGTACGCCACCCGCTCGATGTGCAGCGCGGAGGCGTTGGCCACCGCCCACTGCGCCAGCTGCCAGCCGCGCTGCGGCGCGCTCTGCCCCTTGGCCGCGCCGGTGCCGGGGCGCACCGGCAGGGTCACCGTGCGCCCGTGGGTGCCGGGGTCCGCGGGCGGTGCCGTGGGCGTCGGGGACGCGCCGCGACCGCCGCGACCGCCGCCCACCTCCGCGCCGGTCTCCTCCACCGCGTCCCGCCCGAAGTCCCGCACCAGGGCGGCCCGCACCGCGTCCGGCCCGGTGGCGGTGGCGACGGCGGGCCGCCCCTGGCAGGTCAGCGTGGCCGCCGCGCGCCCGGTGAGGGCGGCGGAGAGCAGGGCCGCGTCCTGCTCGTGCTTGGCGTACGCCTCCGGGAAGCCGCTGCGCTGCACCCGCTGCGCGGCCACCGTCAGCGGCAGCCGCTGGTAGTCGTGGATCTCGGTCAGGTGCGTGTAGAAGACCCCGGCCGCGTACGCCGGTTCCATGATCTCCTTCGGCGTGCCCCAGCCCTGCGAGGGCCGCTGCTGGAACAGGCCCAGGGAGTCCCGGTCGCCGTGCTCGATGTTGCGCAGGCCCGACTCCTGAAGGGCGGTGGCCAGCGCGATCGTCACGGCCCGCTCGGGCATGCCCCGCCCGCTGCCGACGGCCGCGATCGTCGCCGCGTTCACCGCCTGCTCCGGCGTGAACTCGTAGGACGCGCCGCCCCGGTCGGCGGACACCACCTCGCAGCCCGGGCCGGTGCCGCCCGTCAGGTACTGCACCGTCAGATAGCCCGCGACCGCGAGCAGGACGACGAGGGCCGCCCCGATCCGGAAAGGGCGGCCACGGCGCTGAGGGGTGGGGGACGGCTCTGGCACGCGTACAAGGTACTGGAGTCCTCCGGGGTCTTCACGGCCGGTGGGTGAGGGCACGCGGCGGCACCCGCGCGAGCGGACCCCGCGAGAGACGTACGCGGGCAGGCGGACGGGAGCTGGGCGGGTCGTACGCGGGCAGATGGGGGGGGACTTGGGCGGGCGTCAGCGGGCAGGTGGGCGGGACTCGGGCGGGTCGTGCATGGGCAGGCGTGTGGGAGCCGGGCGGGGCCGTACCCGGGCAGGCGGGCGGGTCCCAGGCAGGCCGTACGCGGACAGGCACGCGGCCCCGGCGGATGCGATGTGGGCGGGCCGTCCGGACGCGGGCGGGCGGCAGCTCGGGCGGGTTAGGGTCGAGGCCATGGCCGATACCCCGCTTGACCTCACGCTGGACGCCGCGCGGCTGACCGCGCGGCTCGTCGACTTCCGCTCGGAGAGCGGCACGGAGAAGCCGCTCGCGGACGCGATCGAGGCCGCGCTGCGCGCCCTGCCGCACCTGACGGTGGACCGCCTCGGCAACAACGTCGTCGCGCGCACGGACCTGGGCCGGTCCGAGCGGGTGGTGCTGGCCGGCCACATCGACACCGTCCCGATCGCCGGCAACGTGCCCTCCCGGCTCGACGAGGACGGCGTCCTGTGGGGCTGCGGCACCTGCGACATGAAGTCCGGCGTGGCCGTGCAGCTGCGCATCGCCGCCACCGTCCCCGCCCCCAACCGCGACCTGACCTTCGTCTTCTACGACAACGAGGAGGTCGCCGCCGACCTGAACGGCCTCAAGCACGTCGCCGAGGCCCACCCGGAGTGGCTGGCGGCCGACTTCGCGGTCCTGCTGGAGCCCTCCGACGGCGAGGTGGAGGGCGGCTGCCAGGGCACCCTGCGCATGCTGCTGAAGACCCGCGGCGAGCGGGCGCACTCCGCGCGCGGCTGGATGGGCTCCAACGCCATCCACTCCGCCGCGCCGATCCTCGCCCGGCTCGCCGAGTACCAGCCGCGCCGCCCGGTCATCGACGGCCTGGAGTACCGCGAGGGCCTCAACGCGGTCGGCATCTCCGGCGGCGTGGCCGGCAACGTCATCCCCGACGAGTGCGTGGTCACCGTCAACTTCCGCTACGCGCCCGACCGTACGGAACAGGAGGCGGTCGACCACGTCCGCGAGGTCTTCGCCGGCTGCGGCGTCGAGGAGTTCGTGATCGACGACCACAGCCCGGGCGCCCTGCCGGGCCTCGGCCACCCGGCCGCGGCGGCGTTCATCGAGGCGGTCGGCGGCACCCCGCGCCCCAAGTTCGGCTGGACGGACGTGTCGCGCTTCTCGGCGGTGGGCGTCCCGGCCGTCAACTACGGCCCGGGCAACCCGCTGCTGGCGCACAAGCGCGACGAACGGGTGGAGACCGCCAAGGTGCTGGCGGGCGAGGAACGGCTGCGGACCTGGCTGACGAGCTGACGAGCCGGCCGCCCCGGCCCGCACCGCCGGGGCACCGCGCACCGGACATGCCGAGGTCCCCCGCCGGTAACCGGCGTGGATCTACGCTGAGGTGGAAGGTTCCGCACGTGGAGGGAGCGCACATGGCTACAGGCAACCCCGAGGGCAAGAAGCAGCCACCGGAGGAGCAGCGCCTGGGACCCGTCCTCCGGCGCCGCGGACAGGTCCAGGAGAGCACCACCGACCAGCGGCTGCTGGACGAGCGCGCCCCCACGGACTGGGTGCACACCGACCCCTGGCGGGTGCTGCGCATCCAGTCCGAGTTCATCGAGGGCTTCGGCACCCTGGCCGAACTCCCGCCCGCCATCAGCGTGTTCGGCTCCGCGCGCACCCCGGTGGACTCACCCGAGTACGAGGCGGGGGTGCGGCTGGGCCGGGGCCTGGTCGAGGCCGGGTTCGCGGTGATCACCGGCGGCGGTCCTGGCGCGATGGAGGCGGCGAACAAGGGCGCCTGCGAGGCCGGCGGCACCTCGGTCGGCCTCGGCATCGAGCTGCCCTTCGAGCAGGGCCTGAACCCGTACGTCGACATCGGCCTCAACTTCCGGTACTTCTTCGTCCGCAAGATGATGTTCGTGAAGTACGCGCAGGGCTTCGTGGTCCTGCCCGGCGGACTCGGCACCCTCGACGAGCTGTTCGAGGCGCTCACCCTCGTCCAGACCCAGAAGGTCACCCGCTTCCCGATCGTCCTGTTCGGCAGCGCGTACTGGGGCGGCCTGGTCGACTGGCTGCGGAACACCCTCATCGCCCAGGGCAAGGCCGCCGAGGCCGACCTGACCCTCTTCCACGTCACGGACGACGTGGAGGAGGCGGTGACCCTGGTCTCGAAGGAGGCGGGCCGCTAGGGCCTGTCTGACAGCCAAGGAAACCCCTGGCCAGACAGCGAGAGGCCCCGCCCATGCGCCACGGGGGTACGACGTACGAACGGGGCCGCTGGGGGCGTGCTGTTCAGTGCTGAGCGTGCACGGGGGCGCTCTGGGCCCGAAGCTCACCTAGTCGGCGCTGGTAGAGCGGTCCGCCCACGTGTGCCGCCCGTGCCTCGCTCGGCGCTGACTGTTCGATCAGGTGATGGGCCACGGCCTTGAGGTGGGCGGACCACGCGAGGACGTGCTGTTGAGCGCTCCGGCCGCACTCGTCAGGTTCACCAGGAAGGCACAGGGGCAGCGTCGGCCCTACCTTGTTCGCGGCGTGCCGGATATACCCCGCGATCCTGGCCCAGTCCTCTTCGGTCCGCTGTATGGCGTTGGCGTTGCCGTCAGTGCCCCACCGGCCGAAGTCGTCCCCGTGATCTTCCATTGGTGAACTCCTGATGATCTCAGCGGTTAAGCGGGTGCACCGATCGTAGCCGGACCCGCCATGGCATCCGCCTCCTTCGGGTCGCAGTGCGCCACGGACGGAACGCACGGACCACACGGCCCGCACATGGGAAGGAATTGCGGGGGCGTGCAGGACTGGGCACCTTCCCCATGCACGGCCGTGATGTCGGCCAGCACTTCCGCCATGGCCACCCCGCCCCAGATTTCGGAAAGGGGCGCGTCCATCACGTTGCCGATGTTCAGGAACCGGCCCAGCACGCACGGCCACACGTCACCGGTCGGCCCGATGGCGCATTTCTCATGTGCGCAGTGCCCGCACAGATCACCGATGGTCGGGGCAGCGCCCTTGCTCCCACGGCCGAAAGCCCGGGTCCGGTCACCGCCGACCGTGCCGACTCCCAGCGCGGAAAGGTCCCGTGCAGCCTCTTGGACGCGCTGGCCTTCCTGCACTGCCACCACTCCGCCGCGAAGCGGGATATTGAGGCTGAGCGCCTTCTCAACGTTCGCCCGGGTCTTCTTGTGCGAACCACGGAGCCTGGTCACGTTGTCGTGTTCCTCGGCCGTGTCCGAGTAGTACGACGTGGCGAGCTTGACCCCGCATTCGGTGAACGTCTCCCACAGCTCCGGGCGAATGTGGGTCATGTTCGAGAACACTTCCACGGACAGCCCGGAACCGTGCGCGTGCCGGATCAGCTCCGGAAGGTGCGGGTACAGCGTCGGCTCTCCGCCGATGAACTGAACGTCAAGCGCGCCCATGCCCGAAAGCTGGTCGATTACCCGCGTCCAGTCCTGCACGGTCATGGTGCCGTGCGTTCCCTTCGGTGACGAGTCCGTGTAGCAGTGATCGCAGAACTCGTTACACCGGCCCGTCACCTCCAACCATGCAAACTTCAAAGTGTTTTGGGCAGCACTCATCCCACAACTCCCTACGATCGGTGGTTCGCCTAGAGCTTCCCTGTCAGCGCGGCAGTGATGATGAAGCCGCACGATGCCGCCGAAGTCAGAACGCACACCGGCCATGCAATCCGGCCGAGAAATCTCCTCACCATCGGATCGGCTCCCTATCGCCACCCGCGCAGACCGGGCACGGCACCTTGTACGTGTACTTGCACGTTTCGCATCCAAAGAATCCGTAACAGTCTGGGCACCAGATATCGCGCCACCCGACACAGCAGCCGCAATAGGTCTTCCCCGGGGCGGCCTTCTCCGCCTTCGACTTGGCGGTCATGGCCTTTCCAGATGTCGCCTGATCGCTTCGGCCAACTCCTCAGCGCGCTTGGCCAAGTCTTCAAGGGAAGGCAGTGGGGCCGGTTGGCTTCCCTCTTCTTTGGACGCTTCCGGAGAATACGAGGCGCTCACTCCGCGTTCGCCTCGCTGTCCGGGCATTTTGGGCTGCCGCACTGGCATTTCGGCCACTTGAGCGTGTCCCCGGGAAGCGTCGGGGATTTGGGTTGCAGCGCGACGAACAGCCCTTTATCCGCGCTGACGAAAAACCGCCGCGTTCCTCCGACCCCGTTACCGATTCTGCCCGATGCCCGTCTACTATTCGCCATGGTTGCCTGCCCAATCAGGTGGTCCACGCCCCCGGGCCGGTCGCACGGTCGCGGGGGTCTTGCGTGCGTCTCCCAACGTCCCTTTGACCTGAGTCGGTGCATAGCGGCCACCTGTCGGCCAACTGTCGGCCAGACTGGACCTATGGGGAGCAACGTTGGGGCCAACATCCGGCGGGAGCGTGACCGGCTCAGGTGGAGTCAGGCACGGCTGGCGCGGGAGGTCTGCCGGGCAGCAGGCATTTCCGGTGATCCGGTCGGCCGTCAAGAAATCAGCCGATGGGAGACAGGGAAGCGGACCCCGCGCGAATGGCTGCCCTTCCTTGCTACGGCTCTTGGCGTACCCGTGGAAGCCCTCACAGGGCCGCCTACGCCCGCTGAGCCGCCCTTGCCGACCCTGGCTGACTTCCTGCCCGAAGACGACCCGCTAAGCCTGCTGGAAGGCCGTACAGGGCGCCGCGTCGGAATGGGCACCGTAGACGAACTGCAACGGCGGGTGCATGGGCTCAGGCTGGCTGACGACGTGCTAGCAGGGGGTGACCTAATCCGCCCCGCACTTCGAGACCTTCGACGCGTAGTGAAGCTGTACCGAGTGAGCACGCACACCGGCGAAGTAGGGCGTCAACTCCTCCGGGAAATCGGGGAGTTGGCGCAGATTGCCGGATGGATTGCTAGTGACGCTGGACAGCACGAAGAGGCAGAGCGCATTTACCGGCTTGGCATCAGTGCCGCACGGCAGGCGGAAGACCACACCCTTGCCGGGAATCTCGCCGGATCACTTGCCTACCAGATGAGTAACACAGGGCGTGAAGCCGAAGGGCTCACCCTGGCTCAGGCAGCTTTCCGGGACGCAGAGACCGAAGCACCCCCAAAAGCCCGCGCGCTGTATCTGGACCGGGTGGCATGGGCGCACACGAAAGCCGGAGGAACGGAGAACGGACAACAGGCAATGCGCGCACTGGGGGAGGCCGGGCAGGCGCTCAGCGAAGACAGCGAAGGCACGGAATCGCCTGCCTACTTGTACTGGGTGGACGCTGGCGAACTCCGGATCATGGAATCCCGGGTCTACACGGAGCTTCACCGACCCTTGCGCGCCGTACCGTTGCTCCGGGAAGTCCTCAGCGGCTATGACGCCACGCACACCCGTGAAATGGCGCTGTATCTCTCTTGGCTGGCCGTGGCTCTGGCGGATGCCAACGAACCAGAAGAGGCGGCAGCCGTAGCGGAACGGGTCATCTCCCTTGGCTCTGACGCGCCGTCAGAAAGGGTGGCAGAGCGCGTGCGGATCATTCTCGCCCGGTTGCAGGAGTACGCCGAAGTTCCGGAAGTCGCAGCCCTACTAGCTGAGCACCCGGCAGCCTAGAAACGCAGAAAGCCCCGTACCGGCCACCAGGAAAGGCGGCGGTACGGGGCTTCAGGGGTCAGGCTAGATCGGCTCTGCGTCTACCACACGCCCAATGAGGCTGCACCCCTTGTCAGTCAGGCTGACTTGGGTTACCAGACCATTTTCAAAGAGGGCGGGAAGTTCATTGCCAAAGGTGATAATTCCGTCGTCGAGCAGATTCGAGAGAAGCCACCACATGTCGGTGTGAAGCTTCATATTCCCCAGCGATACCACCCTGCCTTGACGGAATTTGTCCAGGGTTACATCAGGGCTGAGATGTTCACTGCGAAACGTTTCCCAGTTCTGGGCACACACCTTAAGGAACTGTCGCTCAGTATCGGTATGACGACTATTCAATACCTCAAGATTCTCCTTGTACTGGAGCATCGCCTTCCGGTCGATATCGCTCTGATCGAAACGCGTGTGACAGGTCGGGCAAAGCGAAATAAGATTCTCAAATTTGTGTTCTCGAACCTTGGTCCACGGAGTGATGTGCGCGATCTCGACGGGGGTCTGCCGACATGTGGGGATGGCGCACCGGTGCCCCGCCTCTGCTCGGCCACCTGGTGGTCACGGGTGGGGACCAGGGTCCCGTTCACGATCACCCCGGTGTCCTTACGGAACCGCTTGCGCTGCTGGAGCGCGAGCGAGGGTGCGAGGTGGTCGGTGATGCGGTCGGCCGCGGACTTGGACACCCCGGACAGCGGGGCCAGTTGGCGCAGGGTGAGGTTGGTCCGCCAGTACGCGGCGACCAGCGGCACGCGGTCTTCCAGCGGCAGGCTCCACGGCCGGCCCTTGCGCACCGGGTCCACACCCTCGCGCCGCAGCGCGGTGACGAGCTTGCTGAACTGCCGCGGACTCAGCCCGGTGAACGGGGCTGTCCAGGAGGGCTCCGACGCCGTGATCACACCAGCCACAGCAAGATCATCTCACCTGTGACCAGCAGTTACGGGACAACGCTTAGGGAGTGGAAGGACTCACTCGGGGTGGACCGTTAGACCAGAACCCCGGGGAACTGCGCGAGCAACCCCCTCCGGCGGGCGGCCGACAGCGCACACAAGGGGTCCAGGGGCGAAGCCCCCGGCCCCTACGCCAGCCCCCGCCGGGCGACGGCGGGCGCCCGGTGCCCCGCGATCGCCGCCACCATCTCCAGCACCTGCCGCGTCTCCGCCACCTCGTGCACCCGGTACACCCGCGCCCCCAGCCACGCCGAGACCGCGGTCGTCGCCAGCGTCCCCAGGACCCGTTCCTTGACCGGCCGGTCCAGCGTCTCGCCCACGAAGTCCTTGTTGGACAGGGACACCAGCACCGGCCACCCGGTCGCGGCCATCTCGTCCAGCCGCCGCGTCGCCTCCAGGCTGTGCCGGGTGTTCTTGCCGAAGTCGTGCCCGGGATCGATCAGCACCGACTCCCGGGGCACACCGAGGGCCACCGCCCGCTCGGCCAGGCCCACGGTCACCTCCAGGATGTCGGCCATGACGTCCTCGTACGCCACCCGGTGCGGCCGGGTCCGCGGCCGGGCGCCGCCCGCGTGGGTGCACACCAGGCCGGCCCGGTACCGCGCGGCGACCTCGGCGAGCCGCGGGTCCACGCCGCCCCACGCGTCGTTCAGCAGATCGGCCCCGGCCTCGCAGACCGCCTCGCCGACGTCGGCGCGCCAGGTGTCCACGCTGATCACCACGTCCGGGAACCGCCGCCGCACCTCGGCGACGAAGCCGACCGTGCGCCGGGCCTCCTCCTCGGCGGTGACCTCCTCGCCGGGCCCGGCCTTCACCCCGCCGATGTCGATGATCGCGGCACCCTCGGCGACCACCTGCTCGACGCGCGCCAGGGCCGGTTCGTCGCGGAACGTCGCCCCCTGGTCGTAGAAGGAGTCCGGGGTCCGGTTGACGATCGCCATGATCACCGGCTCGTGCGCGCCGAATTCACGCCTGCCCAGCCTGAGCATCCCCTGTGACCTCTCCTCGTACGTCGTGGTCCTCGACCGCCTGCGACCCTAACCGTCAGCGTCGCATGGCACGATCGGACCCTGACACACACGCCTGGCACACCCGCCTGACACAAACGACAGACTCCGGACTCCGTGGGGACCTCAGCGATGGTTATGTTCTTGTTCCTGGTCGTCGCGCTCGCGGTCGTGGTCGCCGCGGTGACCCTCGCGGTCGTGGGTGGCGGCGAGGGCGCCGGCCCGCTGCCCGAGGCGGCCCCCGAGCGGCTGCGCGACCCGCTGCCGCCGGACCGCCCGGTGCGCCCCGCCGACGTGGAGGAGCTGCGTTTCCCGCTCGCCGTGCGCGGCTACCGCATGGCGGACGTGGACGACGCCCTCGGCCGGCTCGGCGCGGAACTCGCCGAGCGGGAGGCCCGGATCGCCGACCTGGAGACCGCCCTGGCCGGAGCCCGGGACGCCGAGACCCGGGTACGCCTGACCAAGCCGGAAGCGGAGGGCGAGCAGTGACGGACCCGGTGACCGAGAGCGTGACGACAGAGGCGGCAGCGACCCCGCCCCCGGCCACGGCAGCGACCCCGCCCCCGGCCACGGCAGCGACCCCGGCCCCGGCAGCGGCCCCGGCCGGTGCCCCCGTCGTCGGCCCGGACGGCGGCCTGCGCTGCCCGTGGGCGCTGTCCGCGGCGGAGTACGTCGCCTACCACGACGAGGAGTGGGGCCGTCCCGTCCACGGCGACGACGCCCTCTACGAACGGCTCAGCCTGGAGGCGTTCCAGTCCGGCCTGTCCTGGATCACCATCCTGCGCCGCCGCCCCGGCTTCCGCGCCGCCTTCGCCGGGTTCGAGATCGCCGCGGTGGCCGGTTTCACCGAGGCCGACCGCGAGCGCCTGCTCGCCGACCCGGGCATCATCCGCAACCGCGCCAAGGTGGACGCGACCCTCGCCAACGCGCGCGTGCTCGCCGGCTGGGCCCCGGGCGACCTGGACGCCCTCATCTGGTCCCACGCCCCCGACCCGGCCGGCCGCACCGCCCCGCGGACCCTCTCCGACGTCCCGGCCGTCACCCCCGAGTCCACGGCCCTGTCCAAGGCCCTCAAGAAGCGCGGGCTGCGCTTCGTCGGCCCGACCACGGCGTACGCGCTGATGCAGGCGTGCGGCCTGGTCGACGACCACCTCGCGGACTGCGTGGCCCGCCGCCCCTGACCGGACGCGGCGGGCCCGGCCGGTGGCTCAGCGCCCCAGGTACTTCGGCTTCTCCTTGTGCACGAACGCCTGTACGGCGATGGCGTGGTCCGCGGACCGCCCCGCGCGCGCCTGTAGCTCGTCCTCCTTCTCCAGCGTCTCCTCCAGGGAGTGCGTCAGCCCGTAGGCGACCGACTCCTTGAGCGCCGCGTACGCGAGGGTGGGGCCCGCGGCCAGCCGGCGCGCCGTCTTCTCGGCCTCGGCGCGCAGCTCGGCCGCCGGTACGACCCGGTCGGCGATGCCCAGGGCCAGGGCCTCCTGCGCGGTGATCGTGCGCGGGAAGAGCAGCAGGTCGGCGGCGCGGCCGGGGCCGACCACCCGCGGCAGCGTCCAGGAGACGCCGGAGTCGGCGGTGAGCGCCACGCCCGCGAAGGAGGTGTTGAAGGACGCCGTGTCCGCCACGATCCGGTGGTCGGCGGCGAGCGCGAAACCGAAGCCCGCCCCGGCGGCCACGCCGTTCACCGCGGCCACCACGGGCTTCGCCGCACCGGCCAGCGCCCGCACGATCGGGTTGTAGTGCTCCCGTACGGTGCTCATCGTCTGACCGGAGCCGCTCTCCCGGTCGGCGTTCAGCAGCCCGATGTGCTCCTTGAGGTCCTGCCCCACGCAGAACGCCCGGTCCCCGGCGGCGGTCAGCAGCACCGCCCGTACGGCGTCGTCGTCGGCGGCGTCCCGGGCCGCGTCCCGGAGGGCGTTCTTGGTCGCGATGTCCAGCGCGTTCATCGCCTCGGGGCGGTTCAGCACGATCGTCGCGAGCCCGTCGCTCACCTCGTAGAGCACGGTGTCGGCCATGGGGCATCCCCTCCGGTGTCCGGCTGCGGCGTACCGCTCGGTACGTCCTGTCCGGAGGACAGCATGACGGAGATCACCGGCCCCGGCGCGGAGCGGACGTGTGACCTGCGTCAAAGAAATCCGGTGGGCCGGGCGTCCGGGGAGGTCGGCGCGAGGGCGCAGTATCGCAGCCACATCCCCGAATTGAGTGGTTTTGCTCGCGCGCGTTGCCCAAGCGATGCGGACTGATGTTGGTCATCGGGTCCTGAGATGCGGGATAATGGCCAAGAAGCAATGTGTTCGATGCCGGTGTCGCGTGTCCTGGGCCGTCCTGGGCGCGGATCGCACGCGTGCCCCTGTGGGCCGTCGGCCTTGACGATGAGCTGGGTTTCAGGAAGGGGAACGAGCATGGCGGCCATGAAGCCGCGGACGGGTGACGGCCCGCTCGAGGTGACCAAGGAGGGGCGGGGCATCGTCATGCGCGTTCCGCTCGAAGGCGGCGGTCGGCTCGTCGTCGAGCTGACCCCTGACGAGGCCGACGCGCTCGGCGACGCCCTCAAGAAGGTCGTCGGCTGACGCGCGAGCGACCACAGTCTTTCCGGCTGCCCCGGCATCGCGTGAGCGGTGCCGGGGCAGCCGCTTTTCCGGGGGCCGCCGCCCGAGCTGCCCGCCACCCGGACCGCCCGCCGCCCGAGCCGCCCGCCGAAGTCCGGGGGAGCGCTCGGTCGGCTCGGTCAGCCCCCGGTCGGCGCTCGCTCAGCGCTTGACCGCGCACAGCAGGCCGTCGCCCACCGGCAGCAGCGACGGCACCAGGCCGGGGCTCTCGCGCACCGTGCGCAGCAGCTCGCGCAGGCGCAGCACCTCCGTCGGCTGCGGCCCGGAATCCACCGTCCTGCCGTGCGCGAAGACGCCCTCGAAGACCACCAGGCCACCCGGGCGCAGCAGGCGCAACGATTCAGCGAGATAGTCCAGGAACTCCTGCCGGTCGCCGTCGCAGAAGACCAGGTCGTACCCGGCGTCCGCGAGCCGGGGCAGCACGTCGAGGGCGCGGCCGGGGATGAACCGGGCCCGGTTGCTGGCGAAGCCGGCGGCGCGGAACGCCTGCCGGGCGGACTGCTGGTGCTCGGGCTCGGGGTCGACGGTGGTCAGCACCCCGTCCGGGCGCATGCCGTGCAGCAGGTGGATGCCGGAGACGCCGGTACCGGTCCCGATCTCCGCGACCGCCTTGGCGTCCACGGTGGCGGCGAGCAACCGCAGCGCCGCGCCCGCGGCCGGTGACACCGAGCGCAGTCCTGCCTCGGCGGCCCGGTCACGGGCCCAGAGCAGCGCGTCCTCCTCGGCGACATAGGCGTCGGCGAACGCCCAGCTCGTCTGCCGGTTGCCGGTAATGACCCTCTCCTGTCCCGTGGTTGTCTCGGCGTGACTGTATCCGTTGGGCCCGGGAACCCGCAGATGGGACCGGTCGTTGAAGAGGGCGGGGGAACACCGGGAGACGTCGCCGGAGGCAGGACGGGGGGTATGGGATGGATCGGGACGCCGGGCAGGCGCTGACGCAGCCGGACGAGCCGTGGCAGCGCGGTTCAAATTCTCGTAAAACCGCTTATCCGGAGCTAACGGGCGAGGTGGCTATGGTAGGGGCTCCACTGGACACCACCAGAGCCGACAGGGGAGGTGCGGCTTCGCCCATGGATCGGGGAAGAGCGCTGCGGCGCTTTCTCGGATCGGCGGGCTGGCCGAAATCCGTGAACGACACCGCTGCTGACGCGAGCCACGCCGACGGCTTCACCCAGACCGCGACCTTCTCCACCGACGCGGACGGGCAGGCGTGGACTCCGCCCACCTGGGAGGAGATCGTCAGCACCCACAGCGGCCGCGTCTACCGCCTGGCCTACCGCCTCACCGGCAACCAGCACGACGCCGAGGACCTCACCCAGGAGGTCTTCGTCCGCGTCTTCCGCTCCCTGTCGACCTACACCCCGGGCACCTTCGAGGGCTGGCTGCACCGCATCACCACGAACCTCTTCCTGGACATGGTCCGCCGCAAGCAGCGCATCCGCTTCGACGCGCTCGGCGACGACGCGGCCGAGCGGCTGGCCAGCAAGGAGCCCACCCCGCAGCAGCTCTTCAACGACGCGCACTTCGACGCGGACGTCCAGCAGGCCCTGGACACGCTCGCCCCGGAGTTCCGCGCCGCGGTCGTCCTGTGCGACATCGAGGGACTGTCCTACGAGGAGATCGCCGCGACCCTGGGCGTCAAGCTCGGCACGGTCCGCTCCCGTATCCACCGGGGCCGCTCGCAGCTGCGCAAGGCCCTCGCGCACCGTTCGCCCGAGGCCCGCCGGGCCGAGCGCCGCGGCTTCGTGCCCCGGGTCGGGGTCGCCGCGCTGGGAGGAGGGGGCGCGACGGCGTGAGCGGATCCCGACCCGACCCCGCCGCGAGGACGTTCGCGGAACAGCACCTGGGAGACCGACTCTCCGCCCTGGTCGACGGAGAGCTGGGTCACGAGACGCGTGAGCGCGTCCTGGCGCACGTGGCCACCTGCGTGAAGTGCAAGGCGGAGGTGGACGCCCAGCGCCGCCTGAAGAACGTCTTCGCGGAGACGGCCCCCCCGCCCCCCTCGGAGAGCTTCCTCGCCCGCCTCCAGGGGCTTTCCGGGGGCGGCCCGGACGGGGACGGCGGCCCGCTGCCGGGCGGGGACGCGTTCCCCGGCCGGGGACCCGGGCGCTCCGGGGTGTTCGACGTGCGGCGCGGCGAGCAGCGGTTCGAGTTCGGGTACGTTCCGGCGGGGCCGTTCGCGGCCGCTGCCGGGCCGGGCCGGCCGGAGGGCTTCCGGGTCCATCCCGTGGGCCGTCCCGACAGCGAGCGGGCGGCCTCGCGCGGGCGCCGGTTCGCGTTCGTCGCCGCCGGTGCGGTGTCGCTGGCCGCGGTCGCCCTCGGCGGCGTGACCACCGGTGCCGTGGGCGACCCGGCGGCGGAGGCCCGCGGCGGCTCCGGCGCGGGCAGCAACGTGGCCCCGGCCCGTACGGCGGGCACGAGCGGTACGCCGGCGGGCACGGGCGGAGTGGGTCCCGAGCTGACCCGGCGCCGTCAGTCGGCCGGCCCGCTGTCCGTACAGCGGCTGAGCGGCGGGGCACCGGTGGCGCCGACCTCGCTGTCCGCGCCGCTGCTGCCCGGCGTGCCGCCACCGGCCGAGCCGTCGCGGGACCGGGCGCGCACGCTGTCCCCGCCGATGGCCGTCGACGCGGCGGCCCTGTCCCCGCTGATACGTCCGCTCGCCATGCGGCCGCCGGTCTCCCTGACCGAGTGGTCCACGAACCAGGGTTTCTCCCCGCTCGGCCTCCTGGCCGCCCCCGCTCCCGGCCCCACACCGGTCCCGCCGTCCTCCGCGCCCCGGCCCACCTCGCCCTGACCGGCAGCAGCGTCCGGAGTCCGCGCGGCCACCCGTGAACCGGGCCGTCCAGGCGGCCGCGCCCGCAAAGACCCCACCCGCGGCGGCTGGGCGAACGGGCCGGAAACTGGTCGTGTACACGTGGCTCCGACACCGCGGGACGGTACCGGTCGGACACCCGGGCCGGGTACCGTGGACCCGGCCCGGACCACGGACGGCCCCGCTCAGACCGGACCGCCCGAGGGCCGAGGACCGCGGACATCGCAAGGAGCTTCAGGTGTTCAACGACATAGGACTGCCCGAGTTGGCGACGCTCATCGTCCTCGGCGTGCTCGTGTTCGGTCCGGACAAGCTTCCGAAGGTCATCCAGGACGTCACGCGCACGATCCGGAAGATCCGCGAGTTCTCGGAGTCGGCCAAGCAGGACATCCGCCAGGAGCTGGGCCCGGAGTTCAAGGACTTCGAGTTCGAGGACCTCAACCCCAAGACGTTCCTGCGCAAGCAACTCGACGCCGACGACCTGGGCCTCAAGGAGATCCGCAACGGCTTCGACCTGAAGAAGGAGATGGCCGAGGTCACGGACGCGGTGCACGGCCGCGAGTCCGGGTCTGCGTCCTCGTCGCCCTCGTCGTCCTCGTCGCCCTCCTCGTCCGGCGCGGGCGGAGCGGGCCCGGCCGGCGGCCGGATCGACATGACCAAGAGGCCCGAGCCGGGCGACCGCGACGAGCGGCCGCCCTTCGACTCCGACGCCACCTGACGCACTTGGCGCACCGCTGTGCGCCGGCGCCGCCCGGCGCACCCGCGAGCCACGCGCCCGGCTGCTTTCCCGGCTGCCCGGGGCGGGGTGGATATGCTGCCGAGTTGTTGTGCGGACCGGACGAGTACGCCCGATGGGGGGCGGGCCGCGCCGGTCCGACGAGAGCGAGGAGGCGTCCGGGTTCATGGAGACGACAAGTAGGGCGGTCGCGCAGGCACCGGCCGCGGAGGGCGGAAGACCACTCCCCTCCGCCCGGGGCACGGTCGACGGCTACCTGCTGGCGCCCTTCCCGTGGTACGGCCTCGACGAGGCGTACACGGGAGCGCGCTGGCTGATGCAGGTCGGCACGTCGGCCGACGGCGCCGTGGAGCACGGCTCGACCGGCCACGGCGACGAGCCCTCCGTGCGCAACGAGTTCGTGTCCGGGTCCCCGGACGATCCCAGGGAGCGGTTCGCCGTCGTCGTCACCGTCGCCGCCCACCCCGGGCGGCAGCTGGCCGACGGCACCGGCCGCCTGGAGGCCACCTCCGTCTCGTCGGCGGCCTGGCTGGCCGGGGTGGGCCTGCTGTCCGTCACCTGGCCCACGCAGATGGACCACGCGCTGCGCGACGACTGGCTGGAGCAGCAGACCGAGACCGCGTGGGTGCTGGCCGACGACCTGTCAGGACCGGACTGGTCGACGCTCTCGCTGCCCGTGGACGGCGTCCCGGCCCCCTTCCACTACCGCGAGTCCGAGTTCGGCTGGGTGCTGGCCGGCTCGACCTCCGAAGGGGTCCACGTGGGGGCGTACGGGCGGGGCATGAGCGCCTACGGCCTGGGCTTCGCGAAGGTCGCGGACATCACCACGTACGCCTGACCCGCGCGGCCGGAACGACGACAGGGGCGCCGTCCGCGCGGACGGCGCCCCCGAGGCCGTACAGGCCCCGCACAGCGCTAGAACTTGTTCCTCGGGGTGATCCCGAGGGACAGCCCCGACAGGCCGCGCTGGCGGCCGCCCAGCTTGCCCGCGATGGCACGCAGCGCCGAGCCCGCCGGGGAGTCCGGGTCGGTCAGCACGACCGGCTTGCCCTCGTCGCCGCCCTCGCGCAGCCGGACGTCGATCGGGATGGACCCGAGGACCGGGACCGAGGCGCCGGTGGTGCGGGTCAGGCCGTCAGCGACCGTCTGCCCGCCGCCGGTGCCGAACACGTCGACCATCTCGCCGCAGTGCGGGCAGGGCAGCCCCGACATGTTCTCGACCACGCCGACGATCTTCTGGTGGGTCTGCACGGCGATCGAACCGGCCCGCTCGGCCACCTCGGCGGCGGCCTGCTGGGGCGTGGTGACGACCAGGATCTCGGCGTTCGGCACCAGCTGGGCCACGGAGATCGCGATGTCGCCGGTGCCGGGCGGCAGGTCGAGCAGCAGCACGTCCAGGTCGCCCCAGTACACGTCCGCCAGGAACTGCTGGAGCGCGCGGTGCAGCATCGGGCCGCGCCAGACCACCGGCGCGTTGCCCGGGGTGAACATGCCGATGGAGATGACCTTCACGCCGTTCGCCGACGGCGGCATGATCATGTTCTCGACCTGGGTGGGACGGCCGTCCGCGCCCAGCATGCGCGGCACGCTGTGGCCGTAGATGTCGGCGTCGACCACGCCCACCTTCAGCCCGTCGGCGGCCATCGCCGCCGCCAGGTTCACCGTCACCGAGGACTTGCCGACGCCGCCCTTGCCGGAGGCGACCGCGTAGACACGGGTCAGGCTGCCCGGCTTGGCGAAGGGCACCTCGCGCTCGGTCTGGCCGCCGCGCAGGGCGCTCGCCAGCTCCTTGCGCTGCTCGTCGCTCATCACGTCCAGCGAGACGCCGACGCGGGTGACCCCCTCGACGCGGGAGACCGCGTCGGTCACGCGCCGCGTGATCGTCTCGCGCATGGGGCAGCCGGAGACCGTCAGGTACACGATGACCGCGACCGCGCCGTCCGCGCCGATCTCCACCGATTTGACCATGCCTAGCTCGGTGATGGGCCGGTGGATCTCGGGGTCGTCAACCGTCGCCAGCGCTTCGCGCACCGCGTCTTCCGTAACCATAAGGACGATGGTACGGCGCGGGGCGGCGGCCCCGGGACCCCCGTCAGCGGTCGTCCATGTCACGTCCGCGCGGGTGATCCGCCGGGAATACGGCGGGTGCGCGATGGCCGTTCTGCCGCTCCTCCAGCTCCTTGATCATGTCCTGCAGCTCCGAGCGGATCCAGTCCCGGGTCGCCACCTCGCCCAGGCCCATGCGCAGCGCGGCGATCTCCCGGGTCAGGTACTCGGTGTCCGCGATCGACCGCTCGTTCTGCTTGCGGTCCTGCTCCAGGTTGACCCGGTCGCGGTCGTCCTGCCGGTTCTGCGCCAGCAGGATCAGCGGGGCGGCGTAGGAGGCCTGGAGGGACAGGGCCAGGGTCAGGAAGATGAACGGGTATTCGTCGAAGCGCAGCGCGGCGGGCGCGGCGATGTTCCACACCACCCAGACGATGATCACCACCGTCATCCAGACGATGAACCGCCCGGTGCCCAGGAAGCGCGCGATGCGCTCGGAGAGCCGCCCGAAGGCGTCCGGGTCCCACTCGGGCAGCAGCCTGCGCCGCAGCGGGCGCGGCTGGTCGAGGCGGGCCCGGGGCCGCCCGGTGGCGGTCGCCCCCGCGGGGTGCCGCTCGCGGGTGTCGCGTTCAGCCGCCATGGGTGCCCGCCCCCTCGCCCGTCGCCCGGGCCGCCGCGTCGTCCAGGTGGTACTCCGTCTCCCGCCAGTCGTCGGGCAGCATGTGGTCCAGCACGTCGTCCACGGTGACCGCCCCGAGCAGCGAGCCGGCCTCGTCCACGACCGGCGCCGCCACCATGTCGTACGCCGCGAAGAACCCGGCGACCACCGGCAGCTCGGCGTCCGGGGCGAGCGTCTGCAGGTCGTCGTCGAGGATCGAGCTGACCAGGGTGTAGGGCGGGTCGCGCAGCAGGCGCTGGAAGTGCACCGTGCCCAGGTACTTGCCGGTCGGGGTCTCGTCGGGCGGGCGGCACACGTAGACCTGGGCGGCGAGCGCGGGGGACAGGTCGCGGTTGCGGACCCGGGCCAGCGCGTCGGCGACGGTCGCGTCCGGCCGCAGCACGATCGGCTCGGTCGTCATCAGGCCGCCCGCCGTGTGCTCCTCGTACGACATCAGCCGGCGCATCTCGGCCGCGTCGGCGGGCTGCATCAGGCCCAGCAGCCGTTCCTGCTCCTCCTCGGGCAGCTCGGCCAGCAGGTCGGCGGCGTCGTCGGGGTCCATCGCCTCCAGCACGTCGGCGGCGCGCTCGCCCTTGAGCTTGCCGAGGATCTCGATCTGGTCGTCCTCCGGCAGCTCCTCCAGGACGTCGGCGAGCCGGTCGTCGTCCAGCGCGGCGGCGACCTCGGCACGCCGCTTGGCGGACAGGTGGTGCAGCACGTTGGCGAGGTCGGCGGGGCGCAGCTGCTCGAAGGTGGCGAGCAGGCTCTCCGCGCCCTGGCCGTGCTCCTCCAGGGAGAACCCGGTGACCGCGGACCACTCCACCGTCAGCGACTCGCCCCGGCTGCGCCGGAACGCCCCGCCCTTGCGTCCCTTGCGCACGAAGACCCGGTCGACCTCCCAGTCCCGGCGCGCGGGCAGCTGGTGCACCGACACGTCGAGCACGGTGACCTCCTCGCCGCTCTCCACGAGCGTGACCCGCCGGTCCAGCAGCTCACCGAAGACCAGCCGCTCGGTGGGCCGCTGCTCGAACCGCCGGACGTTGAGCACACCGGTGGTGATGACCTGGCCGGACTCCACGCTCGTCACCCGGGTCATGGGCAGGAAGATGCGGCGCCGGGTGGCGAGTTCGACGACCAGCCCGAGCAGCCGGGGCGGCTTGCGCCCGACGCGCAGCATGACGACCAGATCGCGGACGCGTCCCACCTGGTCGCCCGTCGGATCGAAGACGGCGACACCGGCGAGGTGCGAGACGAAGATCCGGGGGGCGCCCGCTGCCATGCGCGCCTCCTTTGCGTGCTCCGTGATGCGCGAGGCATCTCCTGGGTGTGATGGGTGTCTTATCCCCCTTGCCCGCTCAGGTGGGCTTCAGGCTAGCCCGTCCCGTTCGGATACGCCCTGGTGAGCGGTGCGGACGGACTGGCTCCGCAGCCCCGGCACGGCCCCGGTACGCTGCCGTACGCCGCGACGGGCCCCATCCGCCGCCACGCTCCGCGTGCCCCGAGTGCGCCCGCGCACGCCCGGCACCGCCATGCCCGCGCCCCTCGCTCCCGCCAGAAAGGCAGCGCCACCTGTGACTGCGATTCCCCAGGGCCGCCGAACCCGCCGGGCCGCGCGGGCGGGCGCGCTGAGCGCCGTGGCCCTCGTCGTGGGCGCGGCGCTGGCGGGGTGCTCCGGGGACGACCCGGACGCGGGCACCAACGGGGTCGGCAAGCTGCCGGCCGACCGGATCCAGGCCAGGGCCAAGGCGGCCGCCGACGCCGCCGGCACCGTCCACCTGGCCGGGGACGTGGTCACCAACGGCCGCTCCTACCGGCTCGACATGCGCCTCAAGCCCGAGGGCGGCACCGGCTCGGTCACCTCGCAGGGGGTGACGTTCGGGCTGCTGCGGATCGGCGCCCAGCTGTACCTCAAGGCGGACGCCCGGTTCTGGAGCAGCGCCGACGGCGACAAGAGCGGCGGCACGGACAGCGGGACGGCGGACAAGCTGGACGGAAAGTACGTGAAGGTGCCGCAGGGCGACCCGGCGTACAAGCGGTTCAGCGGCTTCACGGACAAGAACGTCCTCCTGGACGGCCTGCTGTCCCTGCACGGCACCCTGGCGACCGACGGCCGCCACGAGCAGTCCGGTGTACGCACGGTCCGCGTCACCGGCGGCAAGGGCTCCGGCGGCGCCCTGGACGTCTCCCTGGAAGGCACGCCCTACCCGCTGCTCCTGCGGCGCGCGGGCGACGCGGGGACGCTGGTCTTCTCGGAGTGGGGCAAGGACTTCCCGCTGGCCGCACCGGCCCAGGGCGACACCGTCGACTACGGCAAGCAGCTGCCCGCGTCCTGAGCCCGGCCCCGGCCGCCCCGGAGCCGCGCCCCGGTGCTCACTTCCGCCGGCGCTTCCCCAGCAGCAGCCGGGGCAGCCCCGGCGGGACGGGCCGCCGGGTCGTCGCCGGGGTCGGCAGCGGCGCCTCGGCGAGCGGGCCGTCGGGCAGCGGCGCGGTCGTCCCGGTGGGCTCCAGGCGCAGCACCCGGCACTCGCGGGCCCACCGCCCGGTCATGGCCTCGCCGTCGGGCGCGTTCAGGCGCTTGCCCTTCAGCTCGGCGACCGCCGCCCGCCACGCCTCGCTGTCCGGCGCGAGCTGCACGACCCGGGCCGCCCAGGTGACCAGCCGGCCGCCCTTGTCCTTGCTGCGCACGGTCACCTCGGCCGGGCCGCCGTCGGCCAGCCCCGGCAGCGGCTGCTCGCCGGGCCCGTCGCCGACCAGGCAGGCCGCGCCCTCGTGCCAGACGTGCCACAGGGCACGCGCCGGGACGCCGGGACCGCTCACCCAGATGAGACCGGACTTCTTGGTGGCCTCCTCGACGAGGGCCCGCTGGAGCAGCGCGTCTGTCATGGCAGAAGCGTAACGAGGCACGCCCCCGGCGCCCTCACAGCCAGCCGTTGCGCTTGAGCGTGCGGTGGATGCCCAGGCAGATCACGGCCGTGATGCCCATGATCACCGGGTAGCCGTACCGCCAGTGCAGCTCCGGCATGTGCTGGAAGTTCATGCCGTACACCCCGCACACCATCGTCGGTACGGCGATGATCGCGGCCCACGCGGTGATCTTCCGCATGTCCTCGTTCTGCGCGACGGACGCCTGGGCCAGGTTGGCCTGGAGGATGGAGTTGAGCAGTTCGTCGAAGCCGATGACCTGCTCCTGGACCCGGGCGAGGTGGTCGGCCACGTCCCGGAAGTACTTCTGGATGTCCGGGTCGACCAGCCGCATCGGCCGCTCGCTCAGCAGCTGCATGGGCCGCAGCAGCGGCGACACCGCCCGCTTGAACTCCATCACCTCGCGCTTGAGCTGGTAGATCCGGCCGGCGTCGGTGCCGCGCGGGGTGCCGCCCCGGCCGGGCGAGAACACCTCGGTCTCCACGTCGTCCACGTCGTCCTGGAGGGCGGAGGCGACCGCGATGTAGCCGTCCACGACGTGGTCGGCGATGGCGTGCAGCACCGCCGAGGGGCCCTTGGCGAGCAGCTCCGGGTCCTCCTGGAGCCGGTGCCGCAGGGCGCGCAGCGAGCCCTGGCCGCCGTGCCGGACGGTGATGAAGAAGTCCCGCCCGGTGAAGCACATGACCTCGCCGGTCTCCACGACCTCGCTGTTGGCGGTGAGCTGGTCGTGGTCGACGTAGTGGATGGTCTTGAAGACGGTGAACAGCGAGTCGTCGTAGCGCTCCAGCTTGGGCCGCTGGTGGGCCTGGACGGCGTCCTCCACGGCCAGCGGGTGCAGCCCGAACTCGGAGGCGATGCCCGCGAACTCGGCCCCGGTCGGCTCGTGCAGGCCGATCCACACGAAGCCCCCGTCGCGCCGCACCAGGCGCATCGCCTCCTGCGGCGTGAGCGTCGCGGGGGTCGCCACGCGGGCGCCGTCGCGGTAGACGGCGCAGTCGACGACGGCCGAGGGCGTCGCCGGGTCGCGGGTGGTGTCGTACGTGCCGTTGTCCTTGCGCGCTGCCGGGCGGGACGGGCGGACCACGGCTCGCAGGTCACGGATCATCGACATGGCGGGGCTCCTTCGTGACGAGCGACGAAGAGAGGCCGACGGCGGTCGGAACTGCCCGGAATGAGGACGTGGGGTGCGCGATGTTTCGCACGTCCACAAAGCGGGGAGCACCGCACCATCGCGGTGGCGGACTTCGTCACTGATACGGATCAGGCAGACCGTCGGATCTGATGACCGGACGGTCAGGCAAGCGAACGAAGTGCTCTTCCGTACGACGCGCACAAGGGCACGAAGGCGAGAGGTGGCGGGTCAGCCGGAGCCGGAACAGCTACATCAGCGGCGGGAAGAGCGGGTGCTACTGCACGGTCGACTTCGATCCATGACAGCCCCACCTCCTCCGGCCGGTCCCTCGTAAGGGAGTCCCATCGGCGTCGGAGCCTGATCGCGACGCTTCTGCGTGCTGCCCCGAACGACCGGCCCACCGTACCAGTCGGCGAACGTGTCAAGGTGCCGCTTTGCCGCGTACTGACGAGTTCTATGCTCGCCGCATGGCAGATGTACTTCCTCTGGTCGAGGCCCGGCTGCGTTCCGCGCTGGGCGAGCCGGACGCGCGCGCCGCGGTCACCTTCCTCGGCACGGACCGTATCGAGGTGCTCCGCTTCCAGGAGGGCGACATCGTGCGGTACGCCACGCTCGGCATGTCCGCCCACCCGATGACGGACCCCACGGCGGTGCTCGCCGACCCGGTCGAGGGGCCGCGCGCCGAACTCGTGCTGTCGGTCCGGGCCGGCCGCGCCGACACCGGCAAGGTGCTCCGCCCGCTCGCCGTGCTCGGCGCCTCCCCGCAGGTCGAGGGCCTGGTCGTGGCGCCGGGCGCGTCGCTCGACGTGGGCGAGGCGCTGTGGCCCGGGGCGCCCTTCACCTCGGTCCTGGTGGCCGAGTCCGGCGGCCTGGTGGAGGACCTGGAACTGGACGCGCCGCTGGAGCCCGTACGGTTCCTGCCGCTGCTGCCGATGACGCCGAACGAGGCCGCCTACAAGCGGGTGCACGGCGCGCAGGCGCTCCAGGAACGCTGGCTGGCCAACGGGACGGACCTGCGGGACCCGGCCCGCAGGTCCGTCCCGCTGGAGTGAGCGGGCCCACCGAGGCGATGCCGGAGGTGAGCCCCGCTCAGGGAATGGCCCGAACGCGTCAGTTGGCGAAGACGGTGACGCCGTCCTCGGTGGCGTGGCGCGGCTCCAGCTCCTCCGCCTCGTGGGTGAGCGCCCGGCGCCGTACCAGGACCACCAGCGCGCCCAGCAGCGCGGTCGCGCCGGCCACCACGAACGGGATGTGGAGGTCGCTCCACTCCTCGATCTTCGGCGCGAGGTAGGGAGCCGCGGCGGCGGCGAACCAGCGCACGAAGTTGTAGCCCGCGCTCGCCACCGGGCGCGGCGCGTCCGACACGCCGAGCGCCAGTTCGGTGTAGACGGTGTTGTTCACGCCGATGAACGCGCCGGACAGGACGGTGCACACGATCGCGGTGGTGTGGTCGCCGTAGCCGAGCACGATCACGTCGGCGGCGAGCAGCACCAGCGAGCCGCCGAGCACCTTCAGCGAGCCGAACCGCGCCTGCATGCGCGGCGCCACCAGCACCGAGAAGACGGCCAGCAGCAGGCCCCAGGCGAAGAACACCGCGCCCGACTTGTACGGCGTCATGTTCAGCACGAACGGGGTGAAGGCCAGCACGGTGAAGAACGTGTAGTTGTAGAAGAACGCCGAGGCGGCCGCCGAGGCGAGACCGCCGTGGCCGAGCGCCTTGATCGGGTCGAGGAGCGAGGTCTTGCGGGCCGGCTTGGGCTGCTCCTTCAGGAACACCGTGATGCACAGGAAGCCGATGGCCATCAGGCACGCGGTGCCGAAGAACGGGTAGCGCCAGCTCGCGTTGCCGAGCAGCGCGCCGACCAGGGGGCCGCAGGCCATGCCGAGGCCCAGCGCGGACTCGTACAGCAGGATCGCCGCCGCGCTGCCGCCGGCCGCCGCGCCGACGATGACGGCGAGGGCCGTGGACACGAAGAGCGCGTTGCCCAGGCCCCAGCCGGCCCGGAAGCCGATCAGCTGGCCGACGGAGCCGGAGGTGCCGGCCAGTCCGGCGAAGACCACCACGAAGGCGAGGCCGAGCAGCAGGGTCTTCTTGCCGCCGATGCGGCTGGAGACGAAGCCGGTGACCAGCATCGCCACGGCGGTGATCAGGAAGTACGAGGTGAAGAGCAGCGAGACCTGGCTCGGTGTGGCGTCCAGGCCCTTGGCTATGGAGGGCAGGATCGGGTCCACCAGGCCGATGCCCATGAAGGCGACGACGGACGCGCCGGCCGTCGCCCAGACTGCCTTCGGCTGCCGCAGGAGGCTGCCCGCGCCCGCGTCGAAGGGGTCCGCGTCCACGTCCATGCGTGCTCCAATCCGGACGGTAGGGGGAGGGGAGGGGGAGATGGGAGGGGTTGAGCGGGAGGGGTAGATGGTTGGCTTATGCACATAGTAAGTTAGCTCGGCTAATTAATGCAAGGTGCATCTAGTTCTTCCTGGTCAGCCGTTGCCCCCGGACGGGTGATCGTCCTTGACGCGGCGCGGTCCGGGTAGGACCGTGGGGCTCTATGAGGGGCGAACCCAGTTGCCCGAGGTGCGGTGGCCGGGTCAGGGCTCCCGGCCTCTTCAATGACTCCTGGCAGTGCGCCGCGCACGGGACGGTGCATCCGGTGCAGCCCGTGGTCCCGCCCGGCGTCGAGGCCCTCGGCGTCGTCGTGCGGCGCACTCAGGTGCCGGTGTGGATGCCGTGGCCGCTGCCGGTCGGCTGGCTGTTCACCGGGGTGGCCAGCGCGGGCGACGACCGCAGCGGCGGCCGCGCCACCGCCGTGGTGTGCTCCGGCCCCGGACCGCTCGGCGGCATGGGCGAACTGATCCTGGTCGCCGAGGAACTCGGCGTCGGCCTCGGCGCGCGCTACGCCGGCATCGAGGGCCCGGACCCCGGCCTCTGCCTGAACGTCGAGAAACCGCCGGACGCCAAGGTCCTGGCCGGCGGCCGGCCGACCCCGCTCTGGCACGTCTCCGACACCCCCGCCGACCGCGCCGTCTTCGCGGGCGAGGCGTGCGGGCTGTGGCTGTGGGCGGTGGTGTGGCCCGAGCAGTCGGGCCTGCTGATGTACGACGAACTGGTCCTGGCCGACCTGCGCGACGCGGGCGCCGAACTGGAACTGGTGCCGTGCGGCGCGCTGTCACCGCGGCTGCTGCGGCCGTGACGGCCTCGCCTGCGGGGGGATGGAACGCGGGACTGTAGGGGGCGGGCCGCGGATGCGGCTGTGACCGGGCATCCGCCGGCTCCCGTTATCCTTGGGTGTCCCCTTCCGTCCCGTCACCGCCTGGAGTCCGTGTCGTGCGCATCGACCTGCACACCCACTCCACCGCGTCCGACGGCACGGACACCCCGGCCGAACTGGTGCGGAACGCCGCCGCGGCCGGCCTGGACGTCGTCGCGCTGACCGACCACGACACCACCCGCGGCCACGCCGAGGCGCTCGCCGCGCTGCCCGCCGGGCTCACCCTGGTGACCGGCGCCGAACTCTCCTGCCGCGTCGACGGCATCAGCATGCACATGCTGGCCTACCTCTTCGACCCCGAGGAGCCCGCGCTGCTCGCCGAGCGCGAGCTGGTCCGCGACGACCGGGTGCCCCGCGCGAAGGGCATGATCGCCAAGCTGAACGAGCTGGGCGTGCCGGTCACCTGGGAGCAGGTCGCGCGGATCGCGGGCGACGGCTCGGTCGGCCGCCCGCACGTCGCCACCGCGCTGGTGGAGCTGGGCGTCGTAGCCACCGTCGGTGACGCCTTCACCGACCAGTGGCTGGCCGACCGCGGCCGGGCCTGGGTCGGCAAGCACGAGACGGACCCGTTCGAGGCCATCCGGCTGGTCAAGGGCGCCGGCGGGGTCTGCGTCCTCGCCCACCCGGCCGCCGCCAAGCGGGGCCGCACGGTCCCCGAGTCCCGGATCGCCGAGCTGGCCGCCGCCGGCCTCGACGGCATCGAGGCCGACCACATGGACCACGACCCCGACACCCGGACGCGGCTGCGCGGCCTGGCGAAGGACCTGGGACTGCTGGTCACCGGCTCCAGCGACTACCACGGCAGCCGCAAGACCGTCCCGCTCGGCGAGTTCACCACGCACCCCGACGTGTACGGCGAGATCACGCGGCGGGCCACCGGGGCGTTCCCCGTGCCCGGGGCCGGCGGAACGGCCGGCGCGGCCTGAGCCCCGCCCCCACCGCACGCTCCGTCAGCTTCCTCTCCCCAGCACATGAGCAAGGCCAGTACACGCGATGTTCGACGCTGCCGTCTTCGGCTCCCTGTTCCTCACCCTTTTCGTCATCATGGATCCCCCCGGGATCACCCCGATCTTCCTCGCGCTGACCGCCGGACGCCCCGGCAAGGTGCAGAAGCGCATGGCCTTCCAGGCCGTCTGCGTGGCCGGCGGCGTCATCGCCGTGTTCGGGGTGCTCGGCCACCAGATCCTCGACTACCTGCATGTGTCCGTCCCCGCGCTGATGATCGCGGGCGGGCTGCTCCTGCTGCTCATCGCCCTCGACCTGCTCACCGGCAAGACGGACGAGCCCAAGGCGACCAAGGACGTCAACGTCGCCCTGGTCCCGCTGGGCATGCCGCTGCTCGCCGGGCCCGGCGCGATCGTGTCCGTCATCCTCGCCGTGCAGAAGGCCGACAGCGTCGGCTCGCAGATCTCGGTGTGGTCGGCGATCCTCGCGATCCACGTCGTGCTGTGGCTGGTGATGCGTTACTCGCTGCTGATCATCCGGGTCATCAAGGACGGCGGTGTGGTCCTGGTGACGCGTCTTGCCGGCATGATGCTCTCCGCGATCGCCGTGCAGCAGATCATCAACGGCATCACCCAGGTGGTCCGGGGCGCCTGACGCCCGCTCGGCACACGGACGCCCGCTCGGCACACGGAGCCCCCGCAGGCGCGCGTCAGGTGCGCCTGCGGGGGCTCCGGGCGATCGGAAACGGTCCGGCGCTATGAAGCCGGGCTGTCGGCCGGGCGGATCCAGAGCCGCTGGCCGATTGCGGCGGCCTGCTGCACGATCCGGTTGACGGAGGCGGCGTCCACGACGGTGCTGTCCACGGTGGTGCCGTCGACCTCGTCGAGTCGCATGATCTCGAAGCGCATGGGCTTCTCCCTTCGTCTGGTCATCCTCCTGCGGAGAATTACTTGGAGATGGTCGGTGCGGAGATGGTGGTGCGCGTGGCGGAGATGCCCTGCGTTCCGTATGGGTACAACGAGATGCAGGTGGCAAACATTCCCTACGCTAAGGAAATTTTTCGAGCGGCTAATGAGTGCCGGTCCGCCGCCCCCGGACCGACCGTTCGGGGCCGGTTGTACTCGCTGTGTGACCGACGGGATGATGGTGGTGATGAACGAGGCCAGGAACGAAGACCGCGCGGCGCTCGCCGCCCGCATCGACCGCACGAACGAGCTGCTGGTCCGCATGCTCGCCGAGGTGGCCAAGACACCCTCGACCCACGCGATCTTCGTCGACGCCGGATACCTGTACGCCGCCGCCGGCCGGCTGGTCGCCGGCACCGAGGACCGGCGCGCCTTCGACCTGGACGCCGAGGGCCTGATCGACGCGCTCATCGACCGGGCCCGCACGGTCTTCGCCGACAGCCGGCTGCTGCGCGTCTACTGGTACGACGGCGCCCGGCGCCGTATCCACACCGCCGAGCAGCAGTCGATCGCCGAACTGCCCGACGTCAAGGTCCGCCTCGGCAACCTCAACGCCAACAACCAGCAGAAGGGCGTCGACTCCCTCATCCGCTCGGACCTGGAGTCCCTGGCCCGGCACCGCGCCATCAGCGACGCCGCCCTGCTCGGCGGCGACGAGGACCTGGTCTCCGCGGTAGAGGCCGCCCAGGGCTACGGGGCCCGCGTCCACCTGTGGGGCATCGAGGCCCCCGAGGGCCGCAACCAGGCCGAGCCCCTGCTGTGGGAGGTCGACAGCCAGCGCACCCTCGACCTCGACTTCTTCAAGCCCTACGTCTCCCGGCGCACAGCGGTCACCTACGACCCGGCGGGCACCACCCGCCCCACCCGCGAGGACGTCCGCTTCGTCGGCGCGCAGATCGCCGCGAAGTGGCTCGCGGCGCGCGGCCGGGACAGCCTCGGGGAACTCCTGCCCGGCCACCCCTATCTGCCCGGCTCGGTCGACCAGGACCTGCTGGTCGAGGCGGAGGGCCTGCTCCAGTACTCGCTGCGCGGCCAGGCGGACCTGCGCCGCGCCCTGCGCGACGGCTTCTGGGACCACCTCCAGGCGCAGTACTAGTCTTCTGAATCAGGAATTCTCTTCAGATGTGTAGGGCCGGCCGCCCGGCTTACCGGCCGGTGCTGTCCCAGAAGTCCGCGACGGCCTCGGCGGTGGCGAGCGGCCGGTCGCAGTTGGGCGAGTGCTCGGCGCCCTCGACGACCGTGCGGCGCGCGCCGAGCCGTACGGCCATGCCGTCCAGCAGCGGCACCGGCCAGGCGTCGTCCCGGGCGCCCGAGAGCACATGGAACGGCAGCGGGAGCGCGGCGAGTTCGGCGACCCGGTCCGGCTCCACGCACAACTGGTGCCCGGTGACGATGAGCTGGGCGGCCCGGGTGCCCAGCCAGCGACGCCGCAGGTCCGCCTGGGTGGGGGCGCCGGAATCGAGGGCGAGACCGCCGTCGGTGCCGGTGCCGGCGGGGGTGCCGGTGCCGGTGGCGGTGCGGGGGTCGGTGTCGGCGGGTGTCTCCATCAGCTGCATGAGATCCCAGACCTCGGCCATCGAGTGCACGGCCAGCGCGTCCCGCAGCAGTTTCACGCGCTGCTGCTGCGGCACGGAGATCTCCGCCGGGCCGGAGGACATCAGGGTCAGCGACAAGAAGGGGGAGTGGTCGAGGAGCGCGGCCGCCCGGGCGACGAGTCCCCCGAGGGAGTGCCCGAGCAGATGCACGGGCGTGCCGAGCGCGGCCGCCTGGGCGAGGACGTCCCGCGCCAGGGCGTCCTGGGCGTAGGCCGACTCGTCGTCCTCGGGCCCCTCCGACTCGAACTGCCCGCGCCCGTCCACGGCCACGGTCCGGTATCCGCGCGCCGCGAGCGGCTCCAGCAGCGGATGGAAGTCCTCCTTGCTCCCGGTGAAGCCGGGCACGAGCAGCGCCGTGCCTCTCGGCTCGGCACCGGGCGCCGCGGGCGCGTCGACGACGGCGAACTCGCCGCGCGCGGTGCGCAGCCGGTAGGCCCGGGCACCGGGCGGCGGGGTGAACGTCGGGGGCCTGCTCATGCGGTGAAGGTTATCGGGCCGGCGGACGCGAACGCCGACGGCCCGGCCCACACGAGGTGAGCCGGGCCGTCGGACCGTACGGTCGCGGGGCGCCGCCGGGATCAGGCTTCCGCGGACTCCGCCACGGCGGCCGCCTTCCGGGCCCTGCGCACCACCGGCTTCGCCTCCGTCGCCTCGGCCGCGTCAGCGGTCTCGGCGGCCTTGCGGGTCCGGCGGCGCGGCTTGGCCTCCGGCTCACCGGTGGCCTGCGCCGGAATCTCCGGCATGACGGCCACGGTGCTCGCGGCGGTCTTGCGGGTACGGCGCTTCGGCTTGGCCTCGGCGGCCTCGGCCGTGGCGACGGTGTCCGCCGCGGCTTCGGCGCTCTCCGCGGTGGTCGCCTTGGGAGCGGCGGTCTTGCGGACCCGCTTCGGCTTGGCCTCGGCGGCTTCGGCCGTCGCTACGGCGTCCGCCGCGGCTTCGGCGGTGGTCGCCTTGGTGGCGGCGGCCGTCTTGCGGACCCGCTTGGGCTTGGCCTCGGCGGCGGTGTCGTCCGTGGCGGTCGCGGCCTTGGTGGCGGCGGTCTTGCGGACGCGCTTCGGCTTGGCCTCCACCGCTTCGGCCGTCTCGACGACGGCTTCGGCGGCTGCGGGGGCCTCCGTGGTGGTCGCCTTGGTGGCGGCGGCCTTGCGGGTGCGCTTGGGCTTGACCTCCGCCGCAGCGTCGTCGGTGACGGGGGCTGCCTTGGCGGCGGCCGTCTTGCGGACGCGCTTCGGCTTGGCCTCCACCGGTTCCACCGACTCCGCCGTCTCCGGCGTCGCGGCGGTCTCCACCGACTCCACGGCTTCCGCGGCCTTGCGCGTACGGCGACGCGGCTTGGCCTCGGTGGCCTCGGCCGTCTCGACGGCGGCTTCGGCGGCCGCGGGAGTCTCCGCGGGGGCCACCTCGGCGACGGCCTTGCGGACGCGCTTCGGCTTGGCCGCCGGCTCGGCGTCCGTGCCCTCGGCCGTGGCCACGGCCGCCTCGGCGGCGGGCACGGCCTTCTTGCGGGTGCGGCGCGGTGCCGGGGCGGCGACCTCGGCCTCGGCCGGGACCGCCACCGGGGCCTGCGGCGCCTCCGGCGCCTGCGCGACGACCGGGGCAGCCGCCTCGGTCGGCGTCACCACGGGCTCCGCCGACTTGCCGCGGGTCCGGCGGCGGCGCGGCTTCTCCGCGGCCTCCGGCGTGTCGAGGGCCTGGCCCTCCACCGCCGTCACCACGGCTTCCGGACTCCGCGCGGGGGCGGGCGCCGGCTGCGGCTCGGCGGTGACCGGCGCGGCGGAGGCCACCGGCTGCGCCGACGCGCCGTTGCGGGTGCGACGGCGGCGGCGCGGGGTCCGGGTGGCGGTCGTCTCGTCGGCGGCGGCAGGCTCGACCGACGCGGCCTCGGCGGGCGCGCCGCTGGCCTGCGTACCCGAAGGCGTGGCGGACGGGTCCAACGTCGCACCACCGCGGGTACGGCGCCGACGACGCGGTGTGCGCGCCGGGCGCTCACGGTCGGTGGTGCGCTCCTCGGAGCGACCGCCACGGGAACCGTGCTCACCACGGTCACCGCGCTCGCCCCGGCCGCCGCCGCGCGCACCGCGCGCACCGCGGCCGCCGGTCTCGCCGAGGTCCTCCAGCTCCTCCGCGTCCAGCCCGGCGCGGGTGCGCTCGGAACGCGGCAGGATGCCCTTCGTGCCCTCCGGGATGCCCAGGTCGGTGAAGAGGTGCGGGGAGGTGGAGTACGTCTCCGGCGGGTCGTTGAAGTCCAGCTGCAGCGCCTTGTTGATCAGCTGCCAGCGCGGGATGTCGTCCCAGTCGACGAGGGTGATCGCCGTACCCTTGGCGCCCGCGCGGCCGGTGCGGCCGATGCGGTGCAGGTACGTCTTCTCCTCCTCCGGCGACTGGTAGTTGATGACGTGGGTCACGCCCTCGACGTCGATGCCGCGGGCGGCGACGTCGGTGCAGACGAGGACGTCCACCTTGCCGTTGCGGAAGGCGCGCAGCGCCTGCTCGCGGGCGCCCTGGCCGAGGTCGCCGTGGACCGCGCCGGAGGCGAAACCGCGCTGCTTGAGCTGGTCGGCGAGGTCGGCCGCCGTGCGCTTGGTGCGGCAGAAGACCATCGCGAGCCCGCGGCTCTCGGCCTGCAGGATGCGCGCGACCATCTCGGGCTTGTCCATGTTGTGCGCGCGGTAGATGAACTGGGTGGTGTTGGCCACCGTCGTGCCCTCGTCGTCCGGCGCGGTGGCGCGGATGTGCGTGGGCTGCGACATGTAGCGGCGGGCCAGTCCGATCACCGCGCCCGGCATGGTGGCCGAGAACAGCATGGTCTGCCGGCGGGCCGGCAGCATGCCGATGATCTTCTCGACGTCGGGCAGGAAGCCCAGGTCGAGCATCTCGTCGGCCTCGTCCAGGACGAGGGCCTTGACGTGCTTGAGGTTCAGCTTCTTCTGGCCGGCCAGGTCCAGCAGCCGGCCCGGGGTGCCGACGACCACGTCGACGCCCTTCTTCAAGGCCTCGACCTGGGGCTCGTAGGCCCGGCCGCCGTAGATCGCGGTGACCCGCACATTGCGCACCTTGCCGGCGGTCAGCAGGTCGTTGGTGACCTGCGTGCACAGCTCGCGCGTGGGGACGACGACGAGCGCCTGCGGGGCGTCGGTGAGGGCCTCGGGCTTGGCGCGCCCGGCCTCGACGTCGGCGGGGACGGTCACGCGCTCCAGGAGCGGAAGGCCGAAGCCGAGCGTCTTGCCGGTGCCGGTCTTGGCCTGGCCGATGACATCCGTGCCCGACAGGGCCACGGGGAGTGTCATCTCCTGAATGGGGAAGGGGGTGATGATGCCGACGGCCTCCAGGGCCTCGGCGGTCTCGGGAAGGATTCCGAGCTCTCGGAACGTCGTAGTCAGGGTGCTGCCTCTTCTGTGTGTGCGGTGCGAGGCGAACGCGGGGGTCGTGTCGGACCGTGCCGGGGACGTCGGCGGCCGTACGGGCGAACCGCTCAGGCCGGCCGTGTGGCACGGGACCTCTACCGACGCTCTGAGGAGCTGTCCTCGGGACAGCGCCAGCGCTCGTACCGCTGAGGGTGTCCCTCCGATCGTCGTACGCGTCGAGGCGTACGGTCAGGGAGGGCTGTCGGGTCGGAGCCGATCGGGCCTCCGACCGGGCATCCTCATGCGTGCGGCCTGTCGGTGTGCGTCGAGAAGCCTCGGCGTACTCAGCAGGCGCATTACCACCATACCCCGGAATCGCGCACACGCGATGGCCGATTCGGTCACGTAGTCGTCGTCACACTGCTCGGCCGGGGCGTTCGGGGGCTCGGTGAGCGGGCTATTGTGCGCTGCATGACGAGCTCTGACAAGCCTGACCAGGCCGCCGACGCACCCGCCGAACGCACCGGGATCGCCGCCCAGGACTGGGCGACGGCCGCCGCCGACCCGCAGTACCGCGCCGCGCTCGTGGACCTGCTCGGCGCGCTCGCGTACGGGGAGCTGGCGGCGTTCGAACGGCTCGCGGAGGACGCCAAGCTGGCGCCCACCCTGGCGGACAAGGCGGAACTGGCGAAGATGGCCTCGGCCGAGTTCCACCACTTCGAGCGGCTGCGCGACCGGCTCACGGAGATCGGCGCGGAGCCGACCGCGGCCATGGACCCCTTCGTCGCCGCGCTCGACGGCTTCCACCGGCAGACGGCGCCGTCGGACTGGCTGGAGGGCCTGGTCAAGGCGTACGTCGGCGACTCGATCGCCAGTGACTTCTACCGGGAGGTCGCCGCCCGCCTGGACACCGACACCCGCGAGCTGGTCCTGGCCGTCCTCGACGACACCGGGCACGCCGGGTTCGCGGTGGAGAAGGTGCGCGCCGCGATCGACGCCGACCCGCGGGTGGGCGGCCGGCTCGCGCTGTGGGCGCGGCGGCTGATGGGCGAGGCCCTGTCGCAGTCGCAGCGGGTCGTGGCCGACCGGGACGCGCTGTCCACGATGCTCGTCGGCGGCGTGGCGGACGGTTTCGACCTCGCCGAGGTCGGCCGGATGTTCACCCGCATCACCGAGGCGCACACCAAGCGGATGGCCGCGCTGGGACTGGCCGCCTGACCCCTCGCGGGCCAGGGGATCGCCGCGGGACCGGGGATCGCCGCGGGGGCGGGTCGGTGGTCAGAGGCTGTGCCGCCGCCGGTGCCGGATCAGGCCGGCGCCGAGCGCCGGCGCAGTCTTCCCGCGGGGCGCAGCAGCAGGGAGAGCGAGGCGGCCGAGACGACGGCCGCGCCGAGCAGGCTCGACAGCACGGACCCCGAGCCGCCCAGCGCGCTGTGGGTGACGAAGTCGCCGAAGAGGGCGCCCGCGCCCCCGGTGGAGAGCACCAGCAGCCGCGAGGGCAGCCGGTGCGCCAGGCGGCGGACCGCCGCCCAGCCGAGCAGCAGACCGAGCGCTGCGGAGCCGAGCGCCTCCAAGAAAATCACGGGTCCCTCCCACACGGTCGGCCGATGCCGCGGTCACTGGCCGTCATACCCCTGACCTGCGGAATGCAACCCTCCCCTGTGGGCCGTTTGTGAGTCCTTTGTGAAGATCGGGAGAACAGGGGGGACAGGGGGACAGGGGGAGCAGGGGGACAGGAGAGGGGCCCGGCGGTCATCGACCGCCGGGCCCCTCTTCGCCTTCGTGCCTTACAGCGCCCCGAAGCCCACCTTGCGCGGGGCCGCCTCGCCCAGCTCGACGTAGGCGAGACGCTCGGCCGGCACCAGCACCTTGCGACCGTGCTCGTCCACGAGGGTCAGCAGCTGCGACTTGCCGGCCAGTGCCTCGGCCACCGCCCGCTCGACTTCCTCGGCGCTCTGACCGCTCTCCAGAACGATCTCGCGGGGCGCGTGCTGCACGCCGATCTTGACCTCCACGGCTATGTCCCTCCGACGGTCAGTGAAGTGCGCGACCTTACGCGCCGTACCCCGACACATTAGCCCGGTGAGGGGACGGACATGCTCCGCCGGAGAACGCCACGAGCGAACACCGGACGGGAACAACGGCGAGAGCAGGGGGCGGGAGCCGGGGGGGCGGAGGCAGGGGTGCGCACGCCGGCGGCTCAGTGGTGCGCGTCGCTGCCGTGCAGCGGGAATCCCGCGATACCGCGCCACGCCAGCGAGGTCAGCAGCTGGACCGCCTGGTCGCGCGGGACACTGCGGTCGCTGTGCAGCCAGGAGCGGGCCACCACCTGCGCGAGGCCGCCCAGGCCCGAGGCGAGCAGCATCGATTCGGCGCGCGAGAGGCCGGTGTCCTCGGCGATGACCTCGCAGATCGCCTCGGCGCACTCGGTGGTGACCTTGTCGACGCGCTCGCGCACGGCGGGCTCGTTGGTCAGGTCGGACTCGAAGACCAGCCGGAAGGCGCCGCCGTCGTCCTCGACGTACGCGAAGTAGGCGTCCATCGTGGCCCGCACGCGCTGCTTGTTGTCGCTGGTCGACGCCAGCGCGCTGCGCACCGACTGGATCAGCGCCTCGCAGTGCTGGTCGAGGAGCGCCAGATAGAGGTCGAGCTTGCCCGGGAAGTGCTGGTAGAGCACGGGCTTGCTGACTCCGGCGCGCTCGGCGATGTCGTCCATCGCGGCCGCGTGGTAGCCCTGCGCCACGAAGACTTCCTGGGCGGCGCCCAGCAGCTGGTTCCGCCGGGCACGGCGCGGCAGGCGCGTGCCTCGCGGGCGTGCCGCCTCTGTCTGCTCGATGGCTGTCACGCCGCCTCCCAAAGTCGTCCCTGCGCGGTGTGCGCCGCGCCGCCATCGTACTTTTCGGTAACCGTCCTGTGCGCGGTGCGGACGCAGAATTTCACGGAGCGGACGGTGACGAAAGCGGCGAAGACGGTTTCAAAGAGACCCAGTCCGGGCAGGAGCGTGCGCCGCCGCTGTCCCGCGGCGGTCTCCCGCGTCCACGGGGCCGGGGTGGTCGCGGCGGGCGCCGGGCCGGCGGTGGCCGCCCGGTCAGCGGTAGTCGTCCTCGTCCAGGGACACGACCCGCGCCTGCTCGACGAGGTCGGCCTCGTTGCCGCGGCCGGGGTCCACGTCCGTCAGCGGGTCGTCGTCCTCGGGCGCGATGTCCGCGTGCTGCTCGGCGGCATCGCCCTCCGGGGCCTCGACACCGATCTCCGCCGCGTTCTCGGTCGCGTCCCCGTCCGCGAACGTCTCGGGATCGGTGGGGTCGAATGCCATGCTGGGCTCCCTTCCTGTGCACGTCCCTGCGCATGTCCTGGTGAGTGTGCATGTGCCCGGAAGAAGCGGGGCCACATGCGATGCAGGGGCTACATGCGGGTGCCCTCGCTTCGAGGGTAGGAGACACCCGATCCTGATGCCATGCGATCGGGGTCGCGCATGCGTACGATCCACGGCGTGGCGTACCTGTGATGGCGAACACATGAACCACGGCGTGATCGTCTCGTAACATTGCCGCATGCCTTCGACCGAGCTGCCTTCCGTGCCGCCCGCCAATGTTCTTCCCCGGGTGGCGCCCGTAGCGGTCGAGGAAGGGGAACGGCTGCGCTCGGCCGAACTGCCGGGGATCACCCTGACGGTGCGCTCCCGGCCCCCCGCGCGCGAGGGCCTGCCGCGCGCGCTGTACGTGCACGGACTCGGCGGCTCCTCGCGGAACTGGTCGGCGCTGATGCCGCTGCTCGACGACGTCGTCGACGGCGAGGCGGTCGACCTGCCGGGCTTCGGCGACTCCCCGCCGCCCGACGACGGCGACTACTCCATCACCGCGCACGCCCGCGCGGTGATCCGTTTCCTGGACTCCTCCGGCGGCGGCCCCGTCCATCTGTTCGGCAACTCCCTCGGCGGCGCCGTCTCGACGCGCGTCGCCGCGCTCCGCCCGGACCTCGTCCGCACGCTCACACTGGTCTCGCCCGCGCTGCCCGAGCTGCGGGTGCAGCGCAGCGCCGTGCCGACCGGACTGCTCGCCCTGCCGGGCATCGCCGCGCTCTTCACCCGGCTCACCCGGGAGTGGACGCCCGAGCAGCGGGTCCGCGGCGTCATGGCCCTCTGCTACGGGAACCCCGAGCAGGTCACGCCGGAGGAGTTCGGCAACGCGGTGCGGGAGATGGAACGGCGGCTGCGGCTGCCGTACTTCTGGGACGCGATGGCACGCTCCGCGCGCGGGATCGTGGACGCGTACACACTGGGCGGCCAGCACGGGCTGTGGCGCCAGGCCGAGCGGGTCCTCGCCCCCACCCTGCTGGTTTACGGCGGCCGGGACCAGCTCGTCGGCTACCGTATGGCCCGCCGGGCCGCCCGCGCCTTCCGCGACTCCCGCCTGCTGACCCTGCCGGACGCCGGTCACGTGGCGATGATGGAGTATCCGGAGACGGTGGCCACCGCGTTCCTGGACCTGCTGGCCGAGACCGCGGAGCGCGGCCGGGGGCGGGCTGCCGGGCCGGCGACGGGAACGGCGGCGACGACGGCAGCCGGGAAAACGGCAGCCGGGAAACCGGGGGAGTGGGAGAAACCGGAAGCCGGTAGCGCCGGTTATGGAAGCACGGGGGCCGACGACAGGGCTTCCGGCGACGACAAGAGGGGCTGACGGGCCAGGTGGGACGCCACAGCCGCCGCGGACCCGCCCCCACGGGCGAGACGGCGGACACAACTGCAGCACAGCGGGACGACCGGCCCGGCCTGCCCGGCCAGGACCACGGAGCCCACGGCCAGGATCGCGGGGTTCGCGGCGAGGGCCACGGGGTTCGCGGCGAGGGCCGTGACGGCCGCGAGAGCCCCGGACCTGGGGCAGCGGCGGGGCAGGGCGGGATTCCCCGGGCCCGCCAGGAACCGGACGCGGGTGCGATGCCCCCCGGGCGACTGCCGGGTTCCTCGTCGGACTCCGTCCCGTCCCGGGGTGCTCGTACGATGACCGGTCAATCGCCGTACACCGGAGCGGGTTTGCCGGACGGTACGCCCGCGCGGGGTGTGCCGAGGCTCGGGGACGGTACTCCGGCGCATGGCGCGCCCAGGTTCACGGACGGCACTCCGGCGCACGGGGTGCCGCGTCTGCCGGACGGTACGCCCGCGCATGGCGTGCCGAGGTTCGAGGACGGTACTCCGGCGCATGGCGCGCCCAGGTTCACGGACGGCACTCCGGCGCGCGGGGTGCCGCGTCTGCCGGACGGTGCGCCCGCGCGGGGTGTGCCGAGGTTCGGGGACGGTACGCCCGCGCGGGGTGTGCCCCGGATGCCCGACAGCACTCGCGCGCGCGATGTTCCCGAGGCGCGTGGCGGGCACCCCGAGCAGCGTGAGGCCGGGGGCGGCTGGGGAGAGCCGCAGTCGTGGACCGGGCCCGCCGCCGACGCCGGCCGGGGACGGCCGGGAGCGGCCGGTCCCGGCGCGTCGGCGGGCACGATGCCCGGCCCTGGTGTCCACGCCGGTCCTGGTGTCCACGCCGGCCCCGCCGCCCCGACCCGACGCGGACGAGGCAGGTCCGCCGTGCCTGCCCCCGCCGCTCCGGCCGACCCCGCGACCGGCTCCCACCCCAGCCCCTACGCCGGCCCCTCCGGGCACCCCGCCACAAGTCCCTCCGCCCCCGGTGCCGCCCCGGGCGTCCCCATCCCCCGGCAGCGGCAGGCGCCGCCCCCTGGCCCCCGGCAGGAGTACCTCGACGCGTTCGGCAAGCGCGATGGTGGCGGCGACGACGGCGACGGTGACGACGTCTTCGCGCCCCGCCCACGCGGCGCCGCGCGCCCCCCGGCCGACCCGGGGACCAAGGACGAGTCCCGCGCCGGCGCCGAGGCCGGTGTCCACGCCGACGCCGCTACCGAGGCAACCCCCGCCGGTGCCGGCACCACCCCGCCGCCCACCGGCACCGACAAGCCCGCGCGCCATACGGGCGGCGCCAAGGGACGTACCTTCACCGGCATCGCCGCCGCAGCCGTCACCACCGTGCTCGCCGTCATCGTCGCCGGGCAGGTGGCCGAGGGCCGGGCGGGCGCCGGGACGCGGTCGCAGGCCGCCACCGAGCAGGGCCGGGACGCCCACGCGCTCGCGGGTACCGGCGGCGGGACGGCCGCGTCGCCGGGAGCCCCCGCGCCGCAGCTCACGTACGACCAGAAGATGGACACGAAGTACGCGATGGCCCCCACCCTGAAGGGGTCGGGCCGCTTCGAGACGGTCCCCGGCTTCGCCAAGGCGCCCGGCCGGGGGCACAAGTTCACCTACCGCGTCGACATGGAGCAGGGCCTCGGACTCGACGGCGCTCTCTTCGCCGACGCCGTGCAGAAGACGCTCAACGACGACCGCAGCTGGGCGCACGACGGCGCGCGCACCTTCGAGCGGGTCTCCACCGGGAAGCCCGACTTCGTGATCACGCTGGCCAGTCCCGGCACCACCGCCGCCTGGTGCGCCAAGTCCGGCCTGGACACCACCGAGGACAACGTCTCGTGCGACTCGGCCGCCACCGAGCGCGTGATGATCAACGTGTACCGGTGGGCGCAGGGCTCGAAGACGTACGGCGACAAGATGTACTCCTACCGGCAGATGTTGATCAACCACGAGGTGGGTCACCGGCTCGGCCACAACCACGTCAGCTGCGAGAAGAACGGCGAGCTGGCGCCGGTCATGCAGCAGCAGACGAAGTTCCTGGATCACGACGGAATCCACTGTCTGCCCAACCCCTGGCCGTACCCGAAGAGTTGACGCACGCGGCGAAAGCCGTGTTGACAATGTGCCGAACGCTCGTTCATATTTCTGCGCATGTGGTCCCGTCACGCCGTCAACAGCGCCGCCATCGAGCTGGCGCTCCTTGGCGTGACCGCCCTCTGTGTGGCCGACATCCACTGTCGCTGACGCCCGCCCCCGGCGTGCGCGTCGCGTTTCTCGCGTCCTCGCCGTGAACCTCCCCGGTTCCCGGTGAGCCTTCCCTGATCACGGTCCCCGTGCGCGGTTCCCCGCCGCACGGCGGTCCGGCTCACGGTGATCCGACGACCCGCCGCCGAGGCAGACGTCTGCTCGATGTCGTCTCACTCCTCGTCAATTCGTCTCGCGATCCGAGACACCTTCCGAGAGGTCGTCACCCCGATGCGCCAACCGTCCGTCAACGCCCGCCGCGTGGCCGCGGCATCCGTCACCCTGGTCGTGGCAGCGGGCGTCGCCGCCTGCGGGCCGAAGGACAGCGGCGCCCAGGGTGCCGGCGGCGGCTCCCAGCCCCACAAGGGCGGCACCCTCACCGTCCTGAACGCGCAGCCCCAGGAGAACTTCGACCCCGCCCGCCTCTACACCTCCGGCGGCGGCAACGTCCCCTCCCTCGTCTTCCGTACGCTCACCACCCGCAACCGCGAGAACGGCGCCGCCGGCGCGAAGGTCGTCCCGGACCTCGCCACCGACACCGGGCGCCCCGACAAGGACGCGACCGTGTGGACGTACACGCTCAAGGCGGGCCTGAAGTACGAGGACGGCACCCCGATCACCTCGGCCGACATCAAGTACGGCATCGAGCGCTCCTTCGCCCCCGAACTCTCCGGCGGCGCTCCTTACCTGCGGGACTGGCTGGTCGGCGCGGCCGGCTACCAGGGGCCGTACAAGGACAAGAAGGGCCTGTCCGCGATCGAGACGCCGGACAGCCGGACCATCGTCTTCCATCTGGACAAGCCCGAGGGCGAGTTCCCGTACCTGGCCACCCAGACGCAGTTCACGCCGGTGCCGCGGAGCAAGGACACCGGCACCAAGTACGAGGAGCACCCCCTCTCGTCGGGGCCGTACAAGGTCGTCAGCAACGAGAACGACGGCGAGCACCTCGTCCTGGCGCGCAACCCCCACTGGTCCGCCGCCACCGACGCCGAGCGCAAGGCGTACCCCGACCGGATCGACGTGCGCTCCGGCCTGGACTCCTCGGTGATCGACCAGCGGCTCTCCGCCTCCCAGGGCGCGGACGCCGCCGCCGTCACCACCGACACCAACCTCGGCCCGGCCGAACTCGCCAAGGTGAGCGGCGACAAGGAGCTGGCCGCGCGCGTGGGCACCGGCCACTTCGGCTACACGAACTACATAGCCTTCAACCCGAAGGTCAAGCCGTTCGACGACATCAGGGTGCGGCAGGCGATCTCGTACGCCATCGACCGGTCCTCCGTGGTCAACGCGGCCGGCGGCAGCGCGCTCGCCGAACCCGCCACCACCTTCCTGCCGAACCAGAAGTCCTTCGGCTACACGCCCTACGACCTCTTCCCGGCCGGCCCGTCCGGCGACCCGGCCAAGGCCAAGGAGCTGCTGGCGCAGGCCGGGTACAAGAGCGGTCTCACCGTGACGCTCACCCACTCCAACGCCAAGGACTTCGAGACCAGCCCGGAGATCGCCACCGCGATCCAGGACGCCCTCAAGAAGGCCGGCATCACCGTCAGACTCCAGGGCCTGGAGGACAACGACTACAAGGCCAAGATCCACGACGTCGGCACCGAGCCGGGCTTCTTCCTCGCCCACTGGGGCGCCGACTGGCCCTCCGGCGGCCCCTTCCTGGCCCCGATCTTCGACGGCCGCCAGATCGTCAAGGACGGCGCCAACTTCAACACCGGCCTGCTGAACGACAAGTCGGTCAACACCGAGATTGACTCGATCAACAAGTTGACGGATCTTGACGCCGCCGCCCGGCGGTGGGGTGCACTGGACAAGAAGATCGGCGAGCAGGCCCTGACCGTGCCGCTGTTCCACCCCGTCTACAAGCGCCTGTACGGCAAGGACGTCAAGAACATCGTGATCAGCGACTGGACCGGCGTCCTGGACATCTCCCAGATCGCGGTGAAGTGACACCGTGAGCGAGGCACTCGTCGCCGTCGAGGCCGCCGGGACGGACACAGCCGTCCCGGTGGCCTCGGGGGCCCGTCAGTTCTGGCGGCGGCTGCGTGCGCAGCGCGCCGCCCTCGTCGCGGCGGCCGTAGTCGCGCTGCTCGTCGTGGTCGCGCTCGCCGCGCCCCTGCTCGCCGCGCTGGAGGGCCAGGACCCGACCACCTACCACCCGTCCCTGATCGACTCCGCGCGCGGCGGCGTGCCGGTGGGCGCGTTCGGCGGGGCCGGCGCCGACCACTGGCTCGGCGTGGAACCGCAGACCGGGCGCGACCTGTTCGCCCGGCTGGTGTACGGGGCACGGATCTCGCTGGGCGTGGCGCTCGCCGCGACCCTCGTGCAGATCGTCATCGGGGTCGCGGTCGGCGTGGCCTCCGCGCTCGGCAACCGCTGGGTCGACCAGCTGCTGAGCCGGGCCACCGACATCATCGTCGCCATGCCGCTGATGATCATGTCGCTGGCGCTGCTCGCGATCGTCCCGGCGAGCTTCCCGCGCCCGGCCCTGGTCGCCCTCGTCATCGGCCTGATCGCCTGGGGCAGCGTCGCGAAGATCGTCCGCGCCCAGACACTCACCCTGAAGGGGCTCGACCATGTCGCCGCCGCCCGGCTCAGCGGCTGGGGCGGCTGGCGGATCACCCGCCGCGAGCTGCTGCCCGGACTGGCCGCCCCGGTCATCACCTACGCCGCGCTGCTCGTCCCCATCAACATCTCCGCCGAGGCCGCGCTGTCCTTCCTCGGGGTGGGCGTGAAGCCGCCGACCCCGTCCTGGGGGCAGATGCTCACCGCGGCCGACGTCTGGTACCAGGCCGCGCCGCAGTACCTGATGCTGCCCGCGGGCGCCCTGTTCGTGACCGTCGTCGCCCTGACCGTGCTCGGGGACGGCGTACGCACGGCCCTCGACCCGCGCGCGGCCTCCCGCCTGCGCGTCGGCACGGGCCGCAGACGCGAGGCCGACGCGGAGCCGGATGGTGCGGCGCCGCCGCGCAGGGCGGAGACGCCCGGCGCGCTGCCGCGCACGACGGAGACGCCCGGTGCGCTGCCGCGCACGGCGGGGGCGGACCAGGAGGGGACCGGATGAACGTCCTCGGCGGACTCGGAGGGTTCGCGTTGCGCCGCGCCCTGGGCGCCGTGGCCACCCTCCTCGCCATCTCGGTCATCGTCTACGTCGTCTTCTACGCGGCCCCCGGCAACGTCGCCCAGATCACCTGCGGCCCGCGCTGCTCACCGGAACAGGTGCACCAGGTCGCCCAGCAACTGCGCCTGGAGGACCCGCTGTACCTGCGCTACTGGCACTTCCTCGAAGGGCTCGTGGCCGGACACGACTACTCCACCGGCACCTCGGTGGAGCACTGCCCGGCGCCCTGCCTCGGGATCTCCTACCAGAGTGGCCGGCAGGTCCTCGCCCTCATCCTGGGCAAGCTCCCGGTGAGCCTGTCCCTCGTGTTCGGCGCGATGGTGCTCTGGCTCGTCCTGGGCGTCGGCACCGGCGTCCTGTCCGCCTGGCGGCGCGGCCGCGTCTCGGAGCGGGTGCTCACCGCCGTCACGCTCGCCGGCACCGCGACACCCGTGTTCGTCATCGGGCTGGTCCTGATGATCGTCGTCTGCGGCGAGTTCCAGTGGCTGCCGTTCCCGCAGTACGTGAACCTCACCGACGACCCCGAGCAATGGGCCTGGAACCTGCTGCTGCCGTGGCTCTCGCTCGCCCTGATCGAGGCCGCCGCCTTCGCCCGGCTCACCCGGGCCGCCATGCTGGAGACCCTCGCCGAGGACCACATCCACACCTTCCGGGCGTACGGGGTCGGCGAACGGTCGGTGGTCGGCCGGCACGCGCTGCGCGGGGCCCTGGCGCCCGTCATCGCGCTGAACGCCAACAACTTCGGTTCGGCGGTCGGCGGCGCGGTCCTCACCGAGACCCTGTTCGGGCTGCCCGGCATCGGCCAGGAACTGGTGCACGCGGTGAACGTCGTCGACCTGCCGGTGGTCGTCGGCATGGTCCTGGTCGTCGGCTTCTTCGTGGTCATCGCCAACTCCGTCGCGGACGTGCTGTTCGCGGTGGCCGACCGACGGGTGGTCCTCGCATGAGCCTGGTGGAAGTCAGCGGCCTGACGGTCGAGTTCGGGCCGCTGCGCGCCGTCGACGACCTCTCCTTCCACCTGGCGCCCGGCCGCGCGCTGGCCCTGGTCGGCGAGTCCGGCTCGGGCAAGTCCACGGTCGCCTCGGCTTTGCTGGGGCTGCACCGGGGTACCGGCGCCCGGGTGACCGGCTCGGTGCGGGTGGCCGGCACCGACGTCCAGCAGGCGTCCGACGAGGAGCTGCGGCGGCTGCGCGGCGCCAGGGCCGCCATGGTCTTCCAGGACCCGCTGTCCTCGCTCGACCCGTACTACGCCGTCGGGGACCAGATCGCCGAGGTGTACCGCACGCACGCGCGTGCGTCCCGGCGGGCGGCACGCGCGCGTGCGGTCCAGGTGCTGGACCGGGTCGGCATCCCGGACGCGGTCCGGCGCTCCCGGGCGCGGCCGCACGAGTTCAGCGGCGGCATGCGCCAGCGCGCCCTGATCGCCATGGCGCTGGCCTGCGCGCCCGACCTGCTGATCGCCGACGAGCCGACCACCGCGCTCGACGTGACCGTCCAGGCGCAGATCCTCGACCTGCTGCACACGCTGCGCGAGGAGACCGGCATGGGCCTGCTGCTCGTCACGCACGACGTCGGCGTCGCCGCCGGGAGCGTCGACGAGGTGCTGGTCATGCGGCACGGCCGAGCGGTCGAACACGGGCCCGTCACCCGTGTCCTGGGGGCGCCCGCCGCGCCGTACACCCGGGAACTGCTGGGCGCGGTGCCGCGCGTGGAGGTCGCCCGCGCGCCGTCGGCGGTCTCGGACGAGATCGTCCTGGAGGCGACCGGGCTGCGGCGCGAGTTCGGGCGCGGCAGACGGGCCCTGGCGGCCGTGGACGGCGTGTCGCTGGCCGTCCGCCGGGGCGAGACGGTCGGCGTCGTCGGAGAGAGCGGCAGCGGCAAGACCACGCTGGGACGGATGCTGGTCGGGCTCCTGGAGCCGACGGCCGGCGAGGTCCGCTTCGAGGGCCGCGCCCGCGCCGGTACGGACCCGGCCGTGCAGATGGTCTTCCAGGACCCCGTCTCCTCCCTCAACCCCCGGCGCAGCGTGGGCGAGTCCGTCGCGGACCCGCTCCGCGCGCGCGGCGAACGCGACGAACGATGCATCCGGGGGCGCGTGAGCGAACTGCTGGAGCGCGTGGGGCTCGAAGCGGCGCACTACGACCGCTATCCGCACGAGTTCAGCGGCGGACAGCGCCAGCGCGTGGGCATCGCGCGGGCGCTCGCCGCGGACCCGCGCGTGATCGTGTGCGACGAGCCCGTCTCCGCCCTCGACGTCACCACCCAGGCGCAGGTGGTCGCCCTGCTCGGCGAGTTGCAGCGGGAACTGGGGATCGCGCTGGTCTTCATCGCCCACGACCTGGCCGTGGTGCGCCAGGTCAGCGACCGGGTCGCGGTGATGCGGCGGGGACGGATCGTCGAGGAGGGCCCGGCCGACGAGGTGTACGAGTCGCCCCGCGACCCCTACACGAGACAGCTCCTGGCCGCCGTGCCCGCGCTCGACCCCGAGGTCGCGGCCCGGCGGCGCGCGCAGCGGCGGGAGGGGGGCCGGGAACCGGCCGCGGCCTGACCGCGCGGACCCGGGCGGTCCCCTAGCGCGCCGAAACGCGCCCCGCCCGGGAAAGTCACGACCGTTCACCCCTTCTGGTGGCGCGACGGACAACCGTCCATCGCGCCACCGGCATGTCCGCATACGTTCTTCCCGCTGCGAGCCGCCGATGCGACGGCGGCTCTCCACACGGGCGGCTCTCCACACGGAGAGAACGACGGAGAGAACGACGGAGAGAACGGGGGTGCACGCGTGCGCATCGGACTGGTGACGGAGGGCGGCTACCCGTACGTGGGTGGTGACGCCGGACCCTGGTGCGAACGGCTCGTGCGCGGGCTCGGACAGCACGAGTTCGACCTCTACGCGCTCAGCCGCAGCCGGCAGCAGGAGGACGACGGCTGGGTGCCGCTGCCCGATCAGGTGGCCCGGGTCCGTACGGCGCCCCTGTGGGCGGACGGTGACGACGGCGCGCGGCTCGGGCGCCGTGCGCGCCGGCGCTTCGCCGAGTACTACGGGGAACTGGCGGCCGCGCTCTGCACACCGGAGCCCGTCGGGGCCGGTGACGCGGGGGGACGGGCGGTTGATGACGCGGCGGGGCGGGCGGCCGGTGACGCGCCGGGGCGGGCGGCTGGTGATGCGGCGGGGCGCGGCGCCCAGGACCGCTCGGACCGGCAGGCGGACCGTTTCGCCAACGCGCTTTACGGACTCGCGGAACTCGCCCGCGACAGGGGCGGCCTGGCGGGCGCGCTCCGCTCGGAGACCGCCGTCCGCGCGCTGGAACACGCCGTCCGCGCGCCCGGCGCCCCGCGCGCCGTGCGCGAGGCGCGCGTCCCGGATCTCCTCGCGGTCGCCGCGCACCTGGAACGCGCCCTGCGCCCCCTCTCGCTCGACTGGTACGAGGACGACGGCCTCGGCGCCGCCGACCTCTGCCACACGGCCTCCGGCGGCACGGCCGCCCTGCCCGGACTGCTCGCCCGGCACTTCTGCGGGGTCCCCCTCCTGGTCACCGAGTACGGCTCCCCCCTGCGCTCCCACTACCTGGCCTCCGGCGCCGCCGGGACCGCCGCACCGGCCGTCCGCGCGCTGCTCGCCGCCTTCCACGGCAGGCTCGCCGCCGAGGTCTACCGCCGGGCGTCCCTGATCACCCACGGCAACGCCCACACCCGCCGCTGGCAGGAACGCTGCGGCGCCGACCGCGCCCGGCTGCGCACCGTCCACCCCGGCATGGACGCCGCCCCGTTCGCCGAGACCGGGGAGTCGCCCCAGGCCCCCGACCCGGACACGCTGGTGTGGGTCGGCCGCGTCGAGCCCGCCAAGGATCTGGTGTCCCTGCTGCACGCCTTCGCGGAAGTGCGCTGGGCGCACCCCCGCGCCCGGCTGCGGATCGTGGGCACGGCCGCCCCGAACGGTCCCGAAGCGGCCGCCTATCTGGGCCACTGCAAGGCCCTGGCCGCCCAGCTGTTCCCGGACGAGGCCGAGGGCCCGCACACCGTCGGTGACAATCCGGTCTCCTTCGAGGAGATCGGCGGCCCGGAGGCGCCCGCCCCCGCCGACGCCTACGCCTCGGGAGCCGTGACCGTCCTGTCGAGCGTGGTCGAGGGGTTCCCGGCCGGGCTCGTCGAGGCGATGTTCTGCGGCTGCGCGACGGTCTCCACGGACGTCGGCGCGGTCGTCGAGGTCATCGGCGGCACGGGACTGGTCGTGCCCCCGCGCAATCCGCGGGCGCTCGCGGAGGCGTGCGTCTCGCTGCTGCGCGACCCCGAGCGCCGTGCGCGCCTGGGCGCGGCCGCCCGCGCCCGCGCGCTCGAACTGTTCACCGTCGAGCAGAACATCGCGGCATTTCACGGCATTTACCTGGAGATCGTCTCGCACTGCCCGGTCCGGCGCGTCGTCCTGGACGAGTCCGGCGAGCCCCTGCCGTTCGCCGCCCCGGCCGAGTCCCATGTCCCCGGCCACTGGACCGGCCCCGCCGCCGCTCCCGCGCCCTCCGCCCCGGCCCGTGGGAGCGTCCCCGCCTGGGCGGCCGCCGCTCCCACCCGCGCCCCGGAGGCCGCCCGATGACCACTCCGAGAGAACCCGACCGCCCGTCCACCCCGGCGAGTCCCGGGGCCTGGGACGCGCAGTCGGCGGAGTGGCTGACACAGCGACCGGGCGAGCCCGCGGCCCGGCCGTCACCCGGCCCCCGAAACGGTGTCTCGCTGCGCAGACCGCCGCAACGGATCAGCCACCACACCGCCGGGCAGTTCGGACCCGATGCCGGCTCGGGGGGCGAGCGCGATCTGCGCCCCGGGGCCGCAGTGCTCGGTGGCGGTGTGGCGCGCGGCGGTGGCGCGGTGCTCGACGGTGGTGCGGCGCGCGGCGATGGCGCGGTGCGCGTCGGTGGCGCGGTGCCCGGCGGAGCGCCCCCCGCCGCGCCCCGGCGTGGTGCCGCCGACCCCGTCAAGGCGCTGATGCATCGCCACCGCGAGCTGTGCGAACAGGCCGTGGACCCGCTGGAGATCGCCGCGGGACTGGAGGCGCACGGGGTCACCGACCGTACCGCCGCCCGCTTCCGCCACCGTGACGTCTTCTCCCTCGCCGAGGAGATGTACGCCCGCGTCCCGCGCGACACCGGGCCCCCCGCGCCCCCGCGGGACCCCGCACCGGCCCGGGCGGGCATCGGCTGGATCGCGCTCAGCCTGCTGCCCGGCGCCCTGGGCGCGGCCATGGTCGCCGGGCTGCGCCTGACCGGGGGCCGGGTCCGGCTGGCGGTGGCCGGCGGCGGAATCCTCGCCGTCGCGCTGGCCGTGCGCGCCCTGTTCCGCCGGGGCCCACTGCGCCCGCGCGGTCACACCCCGCCCGGCACGCACACGTCCGGCACCCGCGTGTGGACGTACTGGCTGCTCGCCTACGCTCTCCTCGGTGACGGCCTGCTCGGCGCCGCCGTCGCGGGCGGCCCCGACGGACTGCCCGACGGCACCGCGTCCGGCCCCTGGCCGCTGACCGCCGCCCCGGTCCTGGCCCTCACTCTCGCCTGCGCCCCGGCGGCCTGGGCCTCCCGTCTGTTCACCGCGCGCGCCCGGCGAAGGCTGACGGCCAGCCGTGGCCTGGACGAGTTCACCGCCTCCCTGCGGCCCCTGCTCCTGTGGGTGTTCGGCCTGTTCCTGTGCGCTTTGGCCGCCCTGCTCGCGGTGTGCGGCACCGTGCTGCACGAGCCCGCCGGCTTCGCCCGGACACTCGCCCTGGGCGCGCTGCTGCTGCTCGCCCGCGTCCTCGTCAGCCACGGCTCCACCCATGCCCCGGCCGTCGCCCTCGGCGCCGCGGCCACCGCGGAGGCACTGGCCCAGGCGAGCGTCTTCGCCGGCCGCCTCCCGGGCTGCGACCCGCTCGCCGTCCCGGTCGACACCGTCGTGGACACCTGGGGCCCGGGAGCCGTACCGGCCCTCGCCTGCGCGGCGGTCGCGCTGGTCCTCCTGGTCCACGCGACCCGCACCCTGAGCAGGGCCTCGGCCCACGCGCGCGGGGAGGACCAGCAGTGACGGACACGAAGCGGTCCCTCGCGGCCCCCGGCCGTCCGAGGCCCGCGCGTGACGGACACCGAACGCTCCCGCCCGCCCGGAGCCACCACCCCCGTCCCGCACCCGGACATGCCGCACGGGCGGCGCGGGCCGCGCCCGCCGCCGCGCGCCACCGGCGCGTCCCCGCACGGACCCGCACCCGGCCGGAGCCGCAGGCGGAGCCGGCTCCCCGCCGGCCGCGGGCGTCCGGCCGCACGGCCGGAGCCGATCGCACCACCCCCTTGAAGGAGAACACCACATGACCACCGCCCGATCCGGCGCGTCCGGAGCATCCGGAGCCACCGGAGCGCACACCCCGGGAGCCGCCCGATGAGGGTTCTGCTGATCGGAGCAGGCGGGTACCTCGGCCGTTTCGTCGCCGACCGTCTGCTCGCCGACCCGGCCGTCCAGCTGACCGCCCTCGGCCGCGGTGACGACGCCGACGTACGCTTCGACCTCGCCACGGGCAGCCCCGGCGCGCTCACCCGCTTCCTCGACGCCGTCCACCCCGGCGTCGTCATCAACTGCGCCGGGGCCACCCGGGGCGGCGCCCGCGAACTCACCCGGCACAACACCGTCGCCGTCGCCACCGTCTGCGAGGCCCTGCGCCGCAGCGGCTGCGGTGCCCGCCTGGTACAGATCGGCTGCGGCGCCGAGTACGGGCCCAGCCAGCCCGGCTCCTCCACCGCCGAGGACGCCGTGCCCCGCCCCGGCGGCCCGTACGGGGTGAGCAAGCTCGCCGCGACCGAACTGGTCCTCGGCTCCGGCCTGGACGCCGTCGTGCTCCGCGTCTTCTCACCCGCCGGACCCGGCACCCCGGCGGGATCGCCGCTCGGCCGGCTCGCCGAGGCCATGCGGCGCGCCATGCAGTCCGGCGACAGCGACCTCAAACTCGGTGGCCTGGCCGCCCAGCGCGACTTCGTCGACGTCCGCGACGTGGCCCGCGCCGTGCACGCCGCCTCGCTCTCGGCCGCCCAGGGCGTCATCAACATCGGCTCCGGGCGCGCGGTCCGGCTGCGCGACGCCGCCTCGGTCCTCGCGCGCGTGGCCGGGTACGGCGGCTCGCTGCACGAGGTCGACGGACCGCCCGGCGGCGGCCACCTGCGGCCCACCATCGGGCACCCCCGCACCGACCCGGACCACCCCGCTCCGGTCGCGTACCCGTACCCCGACGGCTGCGGCAGCTGGCAGCAGGCCGATGTGCGCACCGCCCGCGACCGGCTCGGCTGGCGGCCCCGGATCAGCCTTGAGGAGTCCCTCGCGGACATCTGGATGGAGGCCGCATGCCGAATCTGACCGGCACCCCGGCGGGCACCGCCGGCACCGGCGTCCGCACCGGCCTCGGCGTCCCCGGCTGCGCGCACCCCCTGCTCGCCCCGGCCGAGTGGAACGCGCTCACCCGCCCCGGCGCACCCCTGCACTGGGTGATCCTCGACGTCGCCGGCGGCCCCGGTGTCCGGCCCGATCCGCACTGCCTGGACGCGGCCGGCCGGCTGCGCGACGCGGGCGTCCGGGTTCTCGGCCATCTCGACGCCGGGTACGGGACCCGGCCCCGCGCCGAACTGGCCGCCGACGCGCACCGCTACCTGGAGTGGTACCAGGTCGACGGCTTCCGCCTGGACCGCTGCCCCGCCGACCGCGAGGGGCTGCCCGAGACGCGCCGCACGGTGACGTCGCTGCGGGCGCTGCGGCCGGGCGCCCACATCGTCCTGGGGCACGGCACCCATCCCCACCCCGGTTACGCCGAGCACGCCGACCAGTTGGTGACCTTCGACGGACCGTGGCGCGACTACCGCTTCTCGCAGGTCGCGGAGTGGACCGCCGACCACCCGGCCGAGCGCTTCTGCCACTTCGTGCACGGTGTCCCGCGCGGCCATCTCGACGAGGCGCTGCGCGTCGCCCGCTGGCAGGGCGCGGGCACCGTCTGGTTCACCGACCGCACGGACCGCGGCGGACGCGCCGACCCCTGGGAGGGCCTGCCCGGCTACTGGGACGAAATCGTCTCGCGGGTCGGAACGGGTGTCTCGGAATGAAGGCGACCGTGGCAGTGTTACGAGGAGAACAAATGTAGTGATCGACCGACCAACGGAGTCCCCGTGTCGCTGCCACCCCTGGTCGAGCCGGCTTCCGAGCTCACCGTAGACGAGGTTCGCAGGTACTCCCGCCACCTGATCATCCCCGACGTGGGCATGGACGGGCAGAAGCGGCTGAAGAACGCCAAGGTGCTCTGTGTGGGCGCCGGCGGCCTGGGCTCGCCGGCGCTGATGTACCTGGCCGCGGCGGGCGTCGGCACGCTCGGCATCGTGGAGTTCGACGAGGTCGACGAGTCGAACCTGCAGCGCCAGATCATCCACAGCCAGGCCGACATCGGCCGCTCCAAGGCCGAGTCCGCGCGGGACACCGTCAAGGGCATCAACCCGTACGTGGACGTCGTCCTGCACGAGGAGCGGCTCGAAGCCGACAACGTGATGGACATCTTCGGCCAGTACGACCTGATCGTCGACGGCACGGACAACTTCGCGACCCGTTACCTGGTCAACGACGCGTGCGTGCTTCTCGGCAAGCCGTACGTGTGGGGTTCGATCTACCGCTTCGACGGCCAGGCGTCGGTCTTCTGGTCCGAGCACGGCCCCTGCTACCGCTGCCTCTACCCGGAGCCCCCGCCCCCCGGCATGGTCCCCTCCTGCGCCGAGGGCGGCGTCCTGGGCGTGCTGTGCGCGTCCATCGGCTCCATCCAGGTCAACGAGGCGATCAAGCTGCTCGCCGGCATCGGCGAGCCGCTGGTCGGCCGGCTGATGATCTACGACGCCCTGGAGATGCAGTACCGCCAGGTCAAGGTCCGCAAGGACCCCGACTGCGCGGTCTGCGGCGAGAACGCGACCGTCACCGAACTGATCGACTACGAGGCGTTCTGCGGCGTCGTCTCCGAGGAGGCCCAGGCGGCGGCCGCCGCCTCGACGATCACTCCCAAGCAGCTCAAGGAGTGGATCGACGAGGGCGAGAACATCGAGCTGATCGACGTCCGCGAGCCGAACGAGTTCGAGATCGTGGCCATCCCGGGCGCCCGCCTGATCCCGAAGAACGAGTTCCTCATGGGCAACGCCCTGGAGGGCCTCCCGCAGGACAAGAAGATCGTCCTGAACTGCAAGACGGGTGTCCGCAGTGCGGAAGTCCTCGCCGTCCTCAAGTCGGCCGGCTTCTCGGACGCCGTGCACGTCGGCGGCGGTGTGATCGGCTGGGTCAACCAGATCGAACCGCACAAGCCGGTCTACTGACCGCTCCTCCCGCCGCCCGGCGGGACACCGGAAGCCCATGGCCCCGACCCGTTCGGCGCCGTGGGCTTCCGGCGTCGCCGGGCCGGGCAGACGTCGCGGTCGCTGCCGTACGCACCGTCCCCCTCGCCCTTCCAGGTCAGACCCTCTTGCCGAGGGCATCGGCCACCGCACGAAACGCACCATCCCGCACCCCCCTGACGGGCTCCCGCGGATCGGCCGCCGGAAGCTGTCAGGCCATGGTAGGCGGGCCGAAAAGATTCCGTTACAGCCTGTGGATAACGCTCTGAGCTGCGGTTTTCCCGAGAAATCAGGGTCGGTTCCGCTAGCCGCACACCGTCCCGGCGGCGGGCACTCTCCCGTCCAGCAGATAGCCGTTCACCGCGTTCTGCACGCACTTGTCCTTGCTGTCGTACGCGCCGTGCCCCTGGCCCTTGTAGGTGAGTTCGACGGCCACGCCCTTGCCCAGGGCGTCCACCATCTTCCGCGCGCCCTCGTACGGCGTGGCCGGGTCGCCGGTGTTGCCGACGACGAGGATCGGCGCCGAGCCGGGTGCGCTCACATCGGGATGGTCGGCCGCGCCGGGCACCTTCCAGCCGGCGCAGCTGAGCATGGACCAGGCCAGGAAGTCCCCGAACAGCGGGGAGGCGGCCCGGAACTCGGGCAGTTTCCGCTCCACGTACGCGGTGCCGTACCGCTGCTTCTCGTCGGCGCAGTTGACGGCGGCGTTCGCCGCGCTGATGTTGCTGTACTCGCCGTTCTGGTCGCGGCCGTTCATCGCGTCGGAGAGCAGCATCAGGATCTGGCCGTCACCGGCGTACGCCTGTTGCAGTCCCTCGGTGAGCGGCTGCCACAGATCCTTGGAGTACAGGGCCTGGGCGACGCCGTTGGTCGCGGCCGTCTGGGTCAGGCGGCGGGGGAAGACACCGGGGATCGTCTTGGTGTCGAGGCTCTTGAGCAGGGCGGCGATACGGTTCTCCACGTCCTGCGCCGAGCTGCCGATGGGGCACTTGGTGCTCTTGGAGACGCAGTCGTGGGCGAAGTTGTCCATGGCCAGCTGGAATCCCCTGGCCTGCCCGAGCGAACTCTGCTCCGGGGTCTGCGTGGGATCGACGACCGCGTCGAGGACGGCGCGCCCGACGCGCCGGGGGAACAGGTGGGCGTAGACGCCGCCGAGTTCGGTGCCGTAGGAGATGCCGAAGTAGTGCAGCTTGGCATCGCCGAGCACCCGCCGCATCAGGTCCATGTCGCGGGCCGCGTCGGTGGTGCGCAGGTACGGGAGGATCTTCGCCGAGTTCTTCTCGCAGCCCGCGTTGAACCGCTCGGTGTTCCGCAGGTACGCGGCGCGCTCGGCGGCGTTGTCGGGCGTCGAGTCCTGCTGGAAGTACTGGTCGAGCTGCGGGTCGCTCTCGCAGGTGACGCCCGCGCTGCCGCCCACGCCGCGCGGGTCGAAGCTGACCAGGTCGTAGCGGGTGCGCAGGGTCGCGTAGTCCTGGGCGAACGCGGGCAGCGTGGTCACTCCGGAACCACCGGGGCCGCCGAAGTTGAAGATCAGCGAGCCGATGCGGGCGCCCGGCCCGCTCGCCCGCGCCCGGATCAGCGCGATGCCGATCGTGTCGCCCTTGGGCCTGTTCCAGTCCAGCGGTGCCTTCATGGTGGCGCACTGCCATCTGGCGCCGCCCGGCAGCGGGGACGGAGCGGCGCCGCCGCCCTGCGCGGCCGAGGGGGCCGCGCAGTCCGTCCAGTCCAGCTTCTGGGACGTCAGATCCCCGTGCCCGGCATCGACGCCGTCGCCGCAGCCCGCCAGGGCGCAGAGCAGCACGGCGGTTGCGGTCAGGGCGGCTGCGCGCAGCCCGCGCGGGTTCTGCATGCGTCCATCCTCACGCCGCGGACGGCCTCCCGCGCGGGACGCGGGCCGACCGGGCTACCCGGCGGCCCAGCAGCCCACCTTGCCGAGGAGCCCCCGCGGGTCGGGCCCGGAGGAGCCCTGCGGGGCTGACCTACAAGGCGCCCTTGCGGGTCAGGTGGTTGAAGGCCAGCCAGCCCGGCAGCACCGGAATCCACAGCGTCAGCAGCCGGAACATCAGCACCGCGGGCGCGGCGACCTCCTTGGGCAGGCCCACGGCGATCAGACCGACCGTGAGGGTCGCCTCCACCGCGCCCACTCCGCCCGGGGTCGGCGCGGCCGAGCCGAGCGCGTTGCCGGCGAGGAAGACCACGGCGACGCTGGCGATGCTCAGTGAGGTCGACTGGTCGCCGAACGCCCGGATGGAGGCGTCCAGGCACATCACGAAGCAGGCGGTGAGCAGCAGCATCCCGCCGATGCCGGTGACCAGCTTCTGCGGCCGCTGGAGCACGTCCAGCATCCGTGGCACCACACCCGCGAACAGCGAACGCACCCGGGTGACGACGAACTTCCGCAGGAACGGCACCGAGGTGACCACCAGGACCAGCACCGCGACGGTCAGCAGCCCGGCGATGACCGTCCGGGACGGCGACAGCGACGGCGTCTTCTCGGTGCCCGTCAGATAGCCGAAGGACAGCAGCATCAGGATGTGGCAGCCGAGCCCGAACAACTGGGACGCGCCGACGCTCGCCACCGCGAGCCCGGGGCGTACGCCGGCGCGTTGCAGGAAGCGCGTGTTGAGGGCCACGCCCCCGACCGCGGCCGGTGCCACGATCTTCACGAACGATCCGGCGACCTGCGCCGCCACGGTCCGCACGAACGGCACCCGCTCCGGCACGAACCCCAGCAGTGCCATCGCGGCGGCCACGTAGCTGAGCGCCGAGAACAGCACCGCCGCGATCAGCCAGCCCCACTGGACATGGACGAACAGCGTGTTGAACTCGATGTGGGTGAGCTGCGTGAGCAGGTAGTACGCGCCGATGGCGCCGGCGATGAGGCTGATCAGCGTGCGCGGCCTGACCCGCTCCAGGCGGGCCGGCTCGACCGGGGCCTGCGGCCTGATCCGCAGCACCTGATGGCGGATCTGCGTCAGCAGGTCCTCCTCGCGGGCCTCCTCTATGGCCTCGTCGATGGCCCGCTTCTCCGCCCGCGCCTCCGCGCGTACGGCCTTCTTGTCCGACTTCTTGTCCTGCTTGTCCTGTTTCTCCTGCTTCTCCAGGACGACGCCGGCCTTCGGGGCGGAGACTTTCTCGGTGCCTTCGGTGCCTTCGGCGTCCTCCGTGCCCTCGGCGCCGGATTGCTGCGCCGCGTGCTCCAGGCGGGCCTGCTTGGCCTGCCGGGACGCCTCCAGGACCGCGTCACGCTCCCGCTCCGCGCGCTCGCGCGCGAGCCTGCGCAGCGTCGCGCGCGTGGAGCGGGTCAGGGCGATCGGCTGCAGCATCGGCAGGCAGTCGGCGACCGCGTCCGGCCCCAGCACGCCGACCGCCGAGGCGACGGCACGCTCGGCGCCCACCCGGAGACCGAGCGTCGTGACCAGCTGGGCGATGTCCATGCGCAGCAGCAGGTCACCGGCGGCGATCTCGCCGCCGCGCAGATCGGTGAGGATCACCTTGCCGGAACGATCCACCACGATCGCGTCACCCGCCAGCCTGCGGTGCGCGATGCGCCGCGACTGCAACGCCCGCACCTGATGCCAGGTGTGGCGCAGCAGCTCGTCGGTGATCTCCTCGTCCGCCAGCGAGTCCAGGGTGCGCCCACCGGTGTGCTCGTAGACCAGCATCACGGCGTCGGGACCCAGCTCGGAGGTCGCGATCAGCTTCGGCGCGTTGGCCCCGGCCGCGATGGCCGCGTACGCGAGCAGCGCCTCCTGCTCCAGGGCCTGGCGCAGCGACTGGAGGCTGCTGCGGGTGGCGAAACCGCGCAGGGTGATGTTGCGCCACACCCGGTAGAAGAAGCCCTGTGCCTGCTGCTCGCGGTCGACGACCGTGACGTCCAGCGGCGGGCCGTCCTCCAGGGTGACGAAGTAGCGCCGGCCGCGGTCGCCGTTCTCCGCGGTGGTCTCCGTCGCCTCCTCGCGGGCGGCGCTGACCGGGTGGAAGCCGACGGTCTGCAGTCCCGCCATCAGCGTCCGCCCGGTGGGACGGGCGTTCGGCGAGCCGACCGCGTACAGGGTGCCGTAGGCGAGGGTCCAGCCGATCAGCACCGTCAGGATGATCGAGAACGGAGTCGTGTAACCGGTGACCAGCATGGAGAAGGCGTCCAGCAGCAGCACGATCCACAGCACCGAGCGCCAGCGCGGTCTGCGGGACATGCCGACCGCCGTCATGTACGCGATGACCGGGGCGAGATAGCCGTGCACCGGGTCGGTGAGCGCGTGCAGGTCGCCGGGGGAGGGCTGGGTGAGCGCCTCCTGGATGGAGTGCGGGGCGGCCTTGGCCACCCACAGGTCGGTGGCGAGCGTCACCCCGTGCGCGAGGACCGCCGCCAGCACGCCGTCGGCGATGCGCAGTCCGTCGCGTTTGATCAGGCGTTCGATCGCGAAGGCGACGGGCACCAGCAGGATCGCGATGCTGGAGACCAGCCCGGCGATCTTGATGAGCAGGTCCGGTGCCTGCCCGGTGCCCTTGTTGATGTCCTGTTCGAGGCCCGAGGTCGTGCCGTGCGCGAACGCGGCGATGGCGAGGAGGACGGCGATGGCGAGCACGCCCACCAGGAGCCGCATCAGGTCCGAGGGGCGGTGCACGCGCGCGGGGAGCAGCGGTTCGTCGCCCTCCACCTCGTCGATGTGCGCCACGTCGGCGCTCCCGTCGGGCTTCTTGTCCGCCGGGACCGCGTCCGGGCCGTCCTTGCGGCCGCTGCCATCACTGCCATCGCCGCCATCGCCGTCGTCGGCACAGTCCGTGCGGTCCGTGTCTTCTGCGCGGTCCGCGTCTTCCGTACCGGTCTCACGGCCGCCGCCGCGGCGCGCGCCGTCGGCATCCGGGCGCGACGAGACCCCAGAGGTGCCCTCCGCGCCGTCGGGGTGCACACCCTGCTGCTTCATGGTCTCTTCTTGGTCTCGTATCACCGGTCACCGCCCGCACGATGGTGGCATGCCCCACCGACACACAGGGGCATCAGGGTGCATATGCGGGTCCGACAGTCTGCCCGAAGCGCCGCCCTGGGGCGAGGGTGACGCCCTGTGACATGCGGGTCGCCCTGTCGGTGGCGTGGTGCAGGATGGGACGGATGAGCGAAGTGAGCCTTCCGGACGACGGCCGCCAAGACCCTGCGGGCGCGCTGCCCGAGTACGCCGAGCGGGTGCTGGAGGTCGCCGAGCTGATCCCGCCGGGCCGCGTCATGACGTACGGGGACGTCGCGGAGTGGCTGGAGGAGGGCGGCCCCCGCCAGGTCGGCCGGGTGATGGCCCTGTACGGCGGCGCCGCCCCGTGGTGGCGGGTCGTCCGCGCGGACGGCGTCCTGCTCCCGGGCCACGAACTGCGGGCGCTCGCCCACTACCGCGCCGAAGGCACGCCGCTGAAGGAGGCGGGCAGGGCGGCCGAGGGTCACCTGCCCCGGCTCGACATGAGACGGGCCCGCTGGGACGGCGACGGCGGCGAACGTGCGCAGGGTCACACCTGACAGCTTCCGCCATCCGGCGGGCCGAGCGGGAGTGCCCGACCCGTACGGGCGAATCCGGGCACGTCCGCGCAATGCCGTACGTTCGTGCGTCGAGGGACACGCGTGGCGGATGCGCCCGAGTTGACCGCGGTGCGGCACGGGAAGAAGGTGCGGCACGGGAAGAAGGGGAAGCCCTGCTTCCGAGGCCCGCGTCGGCGTAGCGTCGGCCGCACGCGCCTCCCTCACCCCGCGGCCACCGCCCGCCCCGTCCGGCGGCGGCCCGAGCCCGCGGCCCTTCGCACCGGCCGTGCCAGACCCCCCGTACACCCACCAGGACCGGCGAACCACGTGAGCTCCTCTTCCTCTCCCAGCCGCCTGGCGCACCCCGAGGTGCGCCAGGGGAACCGTGGCGCTTACCGACTGGTGCGTACCCCGCCGGCCAGGCCGGACCCCCCTCGTCTGGACGCCGCCCAGCACGCCGTGGTTGAGCACCGGTCCGGCCCGCTGCTCGTCCTGGCCGGCCCCGGCACCGGCAAGACCACCACCTTGGTCGAGTCCGTGGCCGCGCGCGTCGCCGCCGGGCAGGACCCCGAACGGATCCTGGTGCTCACCTTCAGCCGCAGGGCGGCCATGGAGTTGCGCGACCGCATGGCGGCGCGCACCGGGGCGGCGCGCGCCCCCCGGGCGACCACCTTCCACTCGTTCTGCTACGCCCTGGTCCGCGCCCACCAGGACAGCGGCCTGTTCGTGGAGCCGCTGCGCCTGCTGTCCGGACCCGAGCAGGACGTCACCGTGCGCGACCTCCTGGCGGGCCAGGTCGACCTGGGGCGGCTGGGCCTCGCGCACGTGCGCTGGCCGGACGAGCTGCGCGCCTGCCTGACCACCCGCGGCTTCGCCGACGAGGTCCGCGCGGTCCTCGCCCGCAGCCGTGAGCTGGGCCTGGGCGCCGACGCCCTGGCGGCGTTCGCCCGCCGCATCGGCCGCCCCGACTGGCAGGCCGCTGCCGCCTTCCTCGCCGAGTACCTCGACGTCCTCGACCTCCAGGGCGTGCTCGACTACGCCGAACTCGTCCACCGCGCGGTCCTGCTCGCCCGCCGCCCCGAGGTCGCCGAACGGCTCGCCGCGCGGTACGACGCGGTCTACGTCGACGAGTACCAGGACACCGACCCGGCCCAGGTGCGGCTGCTGCGGGCGCTGGCCGGGGACGGCCGGACCCTGCTCGCCTTCGGCGACCCCGACCAGTCGATCTACGCGTTCCGGGGCGCCGACGTCAACGGCATCCTGGAGTTCCCGCGGGCGTTCCCGCGCGCGGACGGCCGTCCGGCGCCCGTCGCGGTGCTGCGCACCTCCCGCCGCTCGGGCGGCACGCTGCTCGCCGCGACCCGCCTGCTGACCCGGCGCATGCCGCTCACCCGCCTCCCCGCCGACAAGGTCCGCGCCCACCGGGAGCTGACCGCGGTACGGGACGGCGGCCGCGTCGAGGTCCACACGTACCCGACGGCGGGCACCGAGGTGGACAACATCGCCGACATCCTGCGCCGCGCCCACCTGGAGGACGGCCTCCCCTGGAGCGACATGGCCGTGCTGGTGCGGGCCGGCGCCCGCACCATACCGACGCTGCGCCGCGCGCTGACGGCGGCCGGCATCCCCCTGGACATCGACGGCGACGACCTGCCCCTGCGCCACGAACCGGCGGTGGCCCCGCTGCTGACCGCCCTGCGCGCGGTGGCGACGGCGGAGGCGGCACGGCCGCCGGTCCACGGCGAGGGGGAAGCGCAGCCGGCCGCCGGTGCGGAGTCCCCGGCGGCCGAGGACGCCCCGGCCCCCTGCTGGCTGGACACCGAGACCGCCCTCACCCTCCTCGCCTCGCCGCTCGCCGGCATGGACACCGCCGACCTGCGCCGCCTGGGCCGCGCCCTGCGCGAGGAGGAACGGGCCGCGGGCGACCCCCTGCCGCCGCCCTCGGACGAACTGCTCGCCCGGGCGCTCGCCGAACCGGAGCGCCTGGTCACGCACGACCCCGCGTACGCGCGCGGGGCCCAGCGTCTCGGCGCGCTGCTCAGGAAGGCCAGGGAGCGCCTGGCGGGCGGCGGCAGCGCCGAGGAGGCGCTGTGGGACCTGTGGGAGGGCACGCCGTGGCCCGGACGCCTGGAGCGGGCCGCCCGGCGCGGCGGCGCGGCGGGCCGCAACGCCGACCGGGACCTGGACGCCGTGTGCGCGCTGTTCGCGACCGCGGCCCGCGCCGAGGAACGCACCGGCGGCCGGGGCGCCCTGAACTTCCTGGAGGAGATCGACGCCCAGGACATCGCCGCCGACACGCTCACCCGGCGCGCCCTGCGCCCCGACGCGGTACGCCTGATGACGGCGCACCGCTCCAAGGGCCTGCAATGGCGCCTCGTCGTCGTCGCGGGCGTCCAGGAGGGGCTGTGGCCGGACCTGCGCCGCCGCGGCTCCCTGCTGGAGGCCGACCGCATCGGCCGCGACGGCCTCGCCGAACCGCTCACCCCGGGCGCCCTGCTGGCGGAGGAACGGCGGCTGTTCTACGTGGCCGCCACGCGCGCGCGTGAACGGCTGGTCGTGACCGCCGTGAAGGCGCCCGCGGACGACGGCGACCAGCCCTCCCGCTTCCTGACCGAACTCGGCGTCGAGCCCCAGGACGTCACCGGCCGCCCCCGCCGCCCGCTGTCCGTGGCGGCCCTGGTCGCCGAACTGCGCGCCACGACCGTCGACCCGCGCGTCTCCGACACCCTGCGGCAGGCCGCCGCGCACCGGCTGGCCCGGCTCGCCGCGCTCGCCGACGAGGACGGCCGCCCGCTGGTCCCCGCGGCCCACCCCTACCGCTGGTGGGGCATGGACGCGCCCACCGAGAGCAAGGTGCCGCTGCGCGACCGCGACCAGCCCGTGGTGCTCTCCGGCAGCGCCCTCGACCAGCTCGCCAACACCTGCGCCCTCCAGTGGTTCCTCGGCCGCGAGGTGAAGGCCGACGCGCCCGCGAGCGCCGCCCAGGGCTTCGGCAACGTGGTGCACGTCCTGGCCGACGAGGTCGCCTCCGGCCGGACCCCCGCCGACCTCGCCGTCCTCATGGAACGCCTGGAGACCGTCTGGAACGCCCTCGCCTTCGACGCGCCGTGGAAATCGCGGCAGGAGCGGGAGAACGCACGCGTGGCGCTCGAACGCTTCCTGAAGTGGCACGTCATGGACCGCGCGGGCCGTACGCCCGTGGCCGGCGAGCACGACTTCGACGTCACCCTGGAGGCGGGCGGCCACCAGGTGCGCGTCCGCGGCTCCATGGACCGGGTCGAGGCGGACGGCGAGGGCCGTGCCTACGTCGTCGACTTCAAGACCGGCAAGCAGGCGCCCACGGGCGCGGAGGTGGCCCGCCATCCGCAGCTCGCCGTCTACCAGCTGGCCGTCCGCGAGGGCGCCGTCGACGAGGTCTTCGACGGCGGGCGCCCCGAGCCGGGCGGCGCCGAACTCGTCCAGCTCCGCCAGGGCGCGGCCGTCCGCGACGGCGGCGACAGCCTGCCCAAGGTGCAGGTCCAGGAGCCCCTGGAGGGCGAGTGGGTGGGCAAGCTGCTGGCCAACGCCGCCGGCAAGGTGCTCGACGAACGGTTCACGCCGACCGCCGGACAGCACTGCGCCCACTGCGCCTTCCGGGCCTCGTGCAGCGCGCGGCCGGAGGGACGGCACGTCGTCGAGTGACGCGGGCGGCGGCGGGGCGCGGGGTCGCGGAGCGCGGACGGACCGGCCCGTGTGACGCATCCCGCCGACTGCTCCGACCGGTCCGCGTGCCCCGTCCCGTCGACTGCTCAAAGCGGCCCGCGTGCCCCGTCCCGCCGGTCCCGTCGACTGCTCAGAGCGGCCCGCGTGCCCCGTCCCGCCGGTCCCGCCGACTGCTCAGAGCGGCCCGCGTGACGCATCCCACCACCGGCTCCGACCTGCGCGTATCCCGAATTCGGGCGGTGCTCCGGCGCCCGTTGTCAGTGGCCGCCGCTAGCCTCTTCGTCGTGCCCGCCCGTATCACCGATCCCGAGCAGCTCAAGGAGCTTCTCGGGATTCCCTTCACCCCGGAGCAGACGGCCTGCATCGTCGCGCCGCCCGCCCCGCAGGTCATCGTGGCCGGCGCCGGGTCCGGCAAGACCACGGTGATGGCCGCCCGGGTGGTGTGGCTGGCCGGCACCGGCCAGGTCGCCCCCGAGCAGGTCCTCGGCCTGACCTTCACCAACAAGGCGGCCGGCGAGCTGGCCGAGCGGGTGCGCACGGCACTGGTCCGGGCCGGTGTCACCGACCCCGACGCCATCGACCCGGACAACCCGCCGGGCGAGCCGGTGATCTCCACCTACCACGCCTTCGCCGGGCGCCTGCTGACCGACCACGGCCTGCGCATCGGCCTGGAGCCCACCACCCGCCTGCTCGCCGACGCCACCCGCTACCAGCTCGCCGCACGCGTGCTGCGCGAGGCCCCCGGTCCGTTCCCGGCGCTGACCCGTTCCTTCGCCGACCTGGTCGGTGACCTCCTCGCGCTCGACGCCGAACTCGCCGAGCACCTCGTACGCCCCGAGGACCTGCGCGCCTGGGACGCCGGACTGCTGCGCACCCTGGCGGGTGCCAAGCTGTCCAACGCCGACCTGCGCAAGGTCCCCGAGACGGCCGCCGCCCGCCGGGACCTGGCCGACCTGGTGCTGCGCTACCGGGCCGCCAAGCGCGAACGGGACGTGCTCGACTTCGGGGACCAGATCGCCCTGGCGGCCCGGCTCGCCCAGCTCCCGGAGGTCGGCCGCGCCCTGCGCGAGGACTTCCGCGTCGTCCTGCTCGACGAGTACCAGGACACCTCGGTCGCCCAGCGCATCCTGCTGGCCGGCCTGTTCGGCGGCGGCACCGGCCACCCCGTCACCGCCGTCGGTGACCCCTGCCAGGCCATCTACGGCTGGCGCGGCGCGTCCGTCGCCAACCTCGACGACTTCCCCGAGCACTTCCCGCACGCCGACGGCCGCCCCGCCACCCGCCAGGCGCTCAGCGAGAACCGGCGCAGCGGCGGCCGCCTCCTCGACCTCGCCAACCGGCTCGCCGAGCCGCTGCGCGCGATGCACGCGGGCGTGGCCGCCCTGCGCCCCGCCCCCGGCGCCGAACGCGACGGCCAGGTGCGCTGCGCCCTGCTGCGCACCCACGCCGAGGAGATCGACTGGATCGCCGACTCGATCGCCCACCTCGTACGCACCGGGAAGGCACCCGGGGAGATCGCCGTCCTGTGCCGCACGGCGACCGACTTCGCCGAGATCCAGGGCGCCCTCGTCGCCCGTGACGTCCCGGTCGAGGTGGTCGGCCTGTCCGGGCTGCTGCACCTGCCCGAGGTGGCCGACCTCGTCGCCGTCTGCGAGGTGCTCCAGGACCCCGGCGCCAACGCCTCCCTGGTACGGCTGCTGACCGGCCCGCGCTGGCGTATCGGCCCGCGCGACCTCGCGCTCCTGGGCCGCCGGGCCAGGCTGCTCGTCGCGCACGCGCGCGTGGCCGGCGACGACGACCAGGACCGCAGGCTCGCCGAGGCCGTCGAAGGCGTCGACCCCGCCGAGGTGGTCTCGCTCGCCGACGCCCTCGACACGTTCCTTGAGTCACCGATGGACGGCCGCGGGGACGACGACGGGCTGCCGTTCTCACCGGACGCGCGCGTGCGCTTCGCGCGGCTCGCCGCCGAACTGCGCGACCTGCGCCGCTCCCTGTCCGACCCGCTGATGGACGTCCTGCACCGGGTCCTGGCCGTGACCGGCCTGGAGGTGGAGCTGTCGGCGTCCCCGCACGCCCTGGCCGCCCGCCGCCGCGAGACCCTGTCGAACTTCCTGGACGTCGCCGCCGCCTTCGCCGCCCAGGAGAATCAGGCGAGCCTGCTGGCCTTCCTCGCCTTCCTGCGCACCGCCGCCCAGTACGAGAAGGGCCTCGACAACGCGCTGCCCGGCGGCGAGAACACCGTCAAGGTGCTCACCGCGCACCGCTCCAAGGGCCTGGAGTGGGACGTCGTCGCCGTCCCCGGCCTGGTCACCGGTACCTTCCCCAGCGGGCAGGGCCGCGAGAAGTGGACCAGCCAGGGCAAGGTCCTCCCGCACGCCCTGCGCGGCGACGCCGACACCCTGCCCGACATCGCCGGCTGGGACGCGCGCGGCATGAAGGCCTTCCACGAGGCCATGAAGGACCACCAGCACACCGAGGAGCTGCGCCTGGGCTACGTCACCTTCACCCGCCCCCGCTCCCTGCTGCTGGGCTCCGGGCACTGGTGGGGGCCGAGCCAGAAGAAGTCCCGCGGCCCCTCCGACTTCCTCCGGGCCCTGTACGACCACTGCGCCGCCGGACACGGCGAGATCGAGGTATGGGCGGACGAACCCGAGGAGGGCGAGGAGAACCCCGCCCTGCACCGGTCCGACGCCGATCAGGTCTGGCCCCTTCCCCTGGACGAGGCCGCCCTGGCCCGCCGCCGCGCCGCCGCCGCGACCGTCCTGGCCCACCTGGACGCCCTCACCGCGCGCGCGGAGGACCGTCCGCGCGCCGCGCACGACCCGGACGCCCACGACGACCCCGACTGGCCCCCGCCCCCGGAGGACGACGAGCCGCCTTTCGACGAGCTGCCCTATGACGAGCCCCCCTATGACGATCCGTCCTACGACGATCCGTCCTACGACGATCCCTCGTACGACGACCCCTCCTACGCCGCATCGCCCCACGGCGAGGACGCGCCCCCAGAGGGCGACCCGGGCGACCGGGACGCCTGGACCAGCGACCGCCCCACCGTCCCGCACCAGGCCACGCCACCGGACGCGCACCCGCCGCTCCGGCCGGAGCCCGAGTCGCGACCACAGCCGCGACCGCGGTCGGAGCCCGAGCCGCAACCCGAGCCCCTCACCGCCGAGGAGGCCCGCGTCATCGCCTCCTGGGACCGCGACCTCGACGCGCTCGCCGGGGAGCTGCGCCGCGCCCGGCAGAGCGTCACCGACGTCCCCCTGCCGGCCGCGCTGACCGCCACCCAGCTGATACGCCTGGCCGCCGACCCGGACGCCTTCGCCCGGGAACTCGCGCGCCCCATGCCGCGCCCCCCGCAGCCCGCGGCGCGCCGCGGCACCCGCTTCCACGCCTGGGTGGAGACGCGCTTCGAAGCGCTCACGCTGCCCATGCTGGAGCCCGAGGAGCTGCCCGGCTCGGACGCCGAGATCGCCGACGAACGCGACCTGGAAGCCCTCAAGGAGGCGTTCGAACGCACGGAGTACGCGCACCGCACGCCCCACCGGGTGGAGATCCCCGTCCAGCTGGAGATCGCCGGCCGGGTCGTCCGCGGCCGGATCGACGCCGTCTACCAGGAGGGCGACGGCCAGGAGACGACGTACGAGATCGTGGACTGGAAGACGAACCAGGCGCGGAGTGCCGACCCGCTCCAGCTCGCCGTGTACCGGCTGGCCTGGGCCGAGCGGCAGGGCGTGCCCCTGGAGCGGGTCGGGGCCGCCTTCGTGTACGTGCGCACCGGAGAGGTCGTACGGCCCGCGAACCTGCCGGACCGGGCCGCGCTGGAGCGGCTGCTGCTCGGCGAACCCCAGGCCGGGCCGCCGGCCGGGCCGCGGTGTGACGAACCGCCCGAACAGGATGTCCGCACGGGCCGATAGGCTCGGGAGCATGAGCCAGACCCCGGACAGCGCCGTCCGTACGTACATCGAGCAGCACCGCGCCGCCTTCCTCGACGACCTCGCCGAATGGCTGCGCATCCCGTCCGTGTCGGCCCAGCCCGACCACGCGCCCGATGTACGCCGCAGCGCCGACTGGCTCGCCGCCAAGCTCAAGGAGACCGGTTTCCCGACCGCCGAGGTCTGGCCGACGCCGGGCGCCCCGGCCGTCTTCGCCGAATGGCCCTGCGCCGACCCCGGCGCGCCCACGGTCCTGGTCTACGGCCACCACGACGTGCAGCCCGCCGCCCGCGAGGACGGCTGGCACAGCGAGCCCTTCGAGCCGGTCGTCCGCGGAGACCGCCTCTACGCGCGCGGGGCGGCCGACGACAAGGGCCAGGTGTTCTTCCACACACTCGGGGTCCGCGCCCACCTCGCCGCCACCGGCCGTACCGCCCCCGCCGTCCACCTCAAGCTGCTGATCGAGGGCGAGGAGGAGTCCGGCTCGCCGCACTTCCGCGCGCTGGTCGAGAGCCGCGCCGACCGGCTCGCCGCCGACGCGGTGATCGTCTCCGACACCGGCATGTGGTCCGAGGACACCCCCACCGTGTGCACCGGCATGCGGGGCCTGGCCGAGTGCGAGATCCGGCTCTCCGGCCCCGACCAGGACATCCACTCCGGTTCCTTCGGCGGCGCCGTGCCCAATCCGGCGACCGCCGCCGCCCGCCTGGTGGCCGCCCTGCACGACGAGCACGCGCGCGTGGCGGTCCCCGGCTTCTACGACGGTGTCGTCCCGCTCACCGACCGCGAACGCGAACTCTTCGCGGAGCTGCCCTTCGACGAGGAGCAGTGGCTGCGCACCGCCAAGTCGTACGCCGCCCACGGCGAGGCCGGGCACACCACCCTGGAGCGGGTCTGGGCCCGCCCCACCGCCGAGGTCAACGGCATCGGCGGCGGCTACCAGGGCCCCGGCAGCAAGACGATCATCCCGTCCACGGCGATGGTGAAGCTGTCGTTCCGCCTGGTCGCCGGCCAGGACCCCGATCACATCGAGAAGGCCGTCCGCGTCTGGGCCGCCGAGCAGCTGCCGGCCGGCATCCGGCACGAGATCGCCTTCAGCTCGGCCACCCGCCCGTGCCTGACCCCGCTGGACCACCCCGCGCTCCAGGCCGTGGCCCGCGCGATGGGCCGCGCCTTCGAGAGGCCCGTCCGCTTCACCCGCGAGGGAGGCTCGGGACCGGCCGCCGACCTCCAGGAGGTCCTCGGCGCACCCGTGCTCTTCCTGGGCATCTCCGTCCCGTCCGACGGCTGGCACGCCCCCGACGAGAAGGTCGAACTCGACCTCCTGTTCAAGGGCGTCGAGACCAGCGCGTACCTGTGGGGCGACCTCGCCGAGAACTGGCGCGATGCCCCCTGACGGGCTGCCGCCTCCCGCCCTACGTCCCGCTGAACCGCCGCCGAAACAACCGTTGCCCCGGGGGAGTTGGAAGCACTCGTGACCACCTGGACCGACCGCACCGCAGACCGACCCATCTCGCTCACCGCGCCCAGCGGCGTCGACCGGGCCGCCCACCACCGGCTCGACGAGGCCTGGCTCGCCGCGGCCTGGAGCCACCCCACCACCCGCTGTTTCGTGGTCTCCGGCGGCCAGGTGCTCATCGACGAGACACCCGACGGCCGCACCGAGGTCGTCATGACCCCGTCCTTCGAGGCCCCCCTCACCGAGGCGCACCGCTACTTCCTGGGCACCGACGAGGACGGCGTCAGCTACTTCGCGCTGCAGAAGGACTCCCTGCCCGGCCGCATGGACCAGTCCGCCCGCCCGGCCGGACTGCGCGAGGCGGGCCTGCTGCTCTCCCCGCGTGACGCGGCCCTGATGGCGCACGCGGTGGCCCTGGAGAACTGGCAGCGCCTGCACCGCTTCTGCTCGCGCTGCGGCGAGCGCACCGTGATCGCGGCGGCCGGTCACATCCGCCGCTGCCCGGCCTGCGGCGCCGAGCACTATCCGCGCACCGACCCCGCGGTGATCATGGCGGTCACCGACGACGAGGACCGCATCCTCCTCGGCCGCCAGGTGCACTGGCCCGAGGGCCGCTTCTCCACGCTCGCCGGCTTCGTCGAGCCGGGCGAGTCCATCGAGCAGGCGGTGCGCCGCGAGGTCCACGAGGAGGTCGGCGTCGCGGTCGGCGGCGTCGAGTACGTCGCCAGCCAGCCCTGGCCGTTCCCCTCCAGCCTGATGCTGGGCTTCATGGCGCACGCCACCTCCACCGACATCAATGTCGACGGCGACGAGATCCACGAGGCCCGCTGGTTCTCCCGTGAGGACCTGCACGCGGCCTTCGAGTCCGGCGAGGTCCAGCCGCCGTACGGCATCTCGATCGCGGCCCGGCTCATCGAGCTGTGGTACGGCAAGCCGCTGCCGACCAGGAGCGTCGTCTGAGACGACCGTGAGCGATGCGAGAGGGCGCCCCCCGAGGTCTTCGGGGGGCGCCCTCTCGCATCGCTCACGCGGTCGCGGACCGGCCGGCCTCAGCCGCCGATCTTCTGCTTGACCTGCGCCAGCGACGGGTTCGTCAGCGTCGATCCGTCCTCGAAGAGCACGGTGGGAACGGTCTGGTTCCCACCGTTCGCCTTCTCGACGAAGGCCGCGGACTCCGGGTCATGCTCGATGTTGATCTCGTTGTACGTGATGCCTTCGCGGTCCATCTGGCTCTTCAGCCGGCGGCAGTAGCCGCACCACGTGGTGCTGTACATCGTCACGGTGCCCGGCATGTCTTTCGCGCTCCTTCGGCGGGTCGGGGACGTAGTGGTCGCTGTGGAGGAACGTACGTCACCGGTCCGGCATTCCCACCGGGGGTATGAGGTACCGGGGCGGGCCGCCACCGGACGTGGGTGACATCTGTCGCGCGCGTACGGCGTGACCCGTGCCGCATTAGTACGACCGCAAGGGCCCGCCTGTGGACAACCGGCTCACCCGTCCCGGGGGACCTGGCAGCATGGCTGTGTGACAGCAGCAACGCACTCCACCCTCTTCCCGCAGGTACCGGACTCTGCCGACGCGGTGCTCGAAGGGCTCGACCCCGAGCAGCGCGAGGTCGCCACCGCGCTGCACGGTCCGGTGTGCGTGCTGGCCGGTGCCGGCACGGGCAAGACCCGCGCGATCACCCACCGGATCGCCTACGGGGTGCGCGCCGGTGTCCTCCAGCCCTCCAGCGTGCTCGCCGTCACCTTCACCAACCGCGCCGCGGGCGAGATGCGCGGCCGGCTGCGGCAGCTCGGCGCGCAGGGCGTGCAGGCCCGCACCTTCCACTCGGCCGCCCTGCGCCAGCTCCAGTACTTCTGGCCGAAAGCGATCGGTGGCGGCATGCCCCGGCTGGTGGACCGCAAGATCCAGCTCGTCGCGGACGCGGCCGCGGCCTGCCGCATCCGCCTGGACCGGGGGGAGCTGCGGGACGTCGCCGCGGAGATCGAGTGGTCCAAGGTCACCCAGACCGTCCCGGCCGACTACACCATCGCAGCCGCGAAGGCCGGCCGCGCGGCCCCGCGTGACCCGGCCGAGGTCGCCCAGCTCTACGCGGCCTACGAGGACCTCAAACGCGATCGCTCGGTCATCGACTTCGAGGACGTCCTGCTGCTGACCGTCGCCGTCCTGCAGGACCGGCGTGACGTCGCCGAACAGGTCCGGACTCAGTACCAGCACTTCGTGGTGGACGAGTACCAGGACGTCAGCCCGCTCCAGCAGCGCCTGCTGGACCTGTGGCTCGGGGACCGGGACAGCCTGTGCGTCGTCGGCGACGCCAGCCAGACCATCTACTCGTTCACAGGAGCAACCCCCGACCACCTCCTCGACTTCCGGGTCCGGCACCCCGGGGCCACCGTCGTCAAGCTGGTCCGCGACTACCGCTCCACCCCCCAGGTCGTCCACCTGGCCAACGGGCTGCTCGCCCAGGCCCGCGGCCGCGCCGCCGACCACCGGCTGGAACTGATCTCCCAGCGCCCCACCGGCCCCGAGCCGGAGTACACCGAGTACCCGGACGAGCCCGCCGAGGCCGAGGGCGCGGCCCGCCGCATCCACGAACTGATCGCCTCCGGCGTCCCGGCCAGCCAGATCGCGGTCCTGTTCCGGACCAACGCCCAGTCGGAGACCCACGAGCAGGCCCTCGCGGACGTCGGTGTGCCCTACCAGCTGCGCGGCGCCGAGCGGTTCTTCGACCGGCCCGAGGTGCGCAAGGCGATCGTCGCGCTGCGCGGCGCCGCCCGTTTCGGCGGCAACGACGTCCTGCTGGACGACGTCGTCGACCTGCCCTCGCAGGTGCGTGCCGTGCTGTCGGGCGAGGGCTGGACCCCGCAGCCCCCGGCCGGTTCCGGCGCGGTCAGGGAGCGCTGGGAGTCGCTGGCCGCGCTGGTGAACCTCGCGCAGGACTTCGCCGCCGCCCGGCGCGGTGCCGGCCTGGGCGATCTCGTGGCCGAGCTGGACGAGCGGGCCGCCGCCCAGCACGTCCCCACCGTCGAGGGCGTCACCCTCGCCTCGCTGCACTCCGCCAAGGGCCTGGAGTGGGACGTCGTCTTCCTGGCCGGCGTCGCCGAGGGCATGATGCCGATCACCTACGCCAGGACCGACGAGCAGATCGAGGAGGAACGCCGCCTGCTCTACGTCGGCGTCACCCGCGCCCGCGAGCGGCTGTCCGTCTCCTGGTCGCTGTCGCGCGCACCGGGCGGCCGCCCCAGCCGCCGTCCCAGCCGTTTCCTCGACGGGCTGCGCCCCGGCTCGGCCGCCGTGGCCGGCCGCGGCGCGGCCGCCGGCTCCGGGGGCGTCGAGCGGGGGAGCGCGGCCGCGGCGCGCACGGCTGCGGGGGGCCCGGGGGCGGTACCCCGGCGCACCCAGCGCACCCCGGCCCGGTGCCGGGTCTGCGGCCGGACGCTCACCGACGCCGGTGAGATGAAGCTGATGCGCTGCGACGACTGCCCCTCCGACATGGACGAGGGTCTGTACGAGCGGCTGCGCGAGTGGCGGGCGGAGCAGGCGAGGCTCAGCGGACAGCCCGCCTTCTGCGTCTTCACCGACCGGACCCTGATGGCGATCGCCGAGGCCGCTCCGGACGACGAGCGGGAGCTGGCCCGCATCCCGGGGGTCGGCATGCGCAAGGTGCGCCGCCACGGGACCGATGTTCTCGCCATCTGCGCAGGTCAGGAGTGCGCCGACGGAGAAGGCGAGGACTGATGCCAACTCGTCGAAAAAATAGTTTGCGCATGCCCGGGGAATCCCCATAGGTTCTTGGTCACGGGAACAGCGGCCTTCCTGAAGGCCCTGACTCGTGTTGTACTTGCGTATCCGTTGCGGACCGGTTCACCCGGTCTCCCCTAGACGCCGAGAGGAGGCGAGTCCAGTGATCAGCATCAAGAGCAGCTTCTTCAGCACCGCCAAAATGACCGATCGCTCGGTCGCCTCCCTGTGCATGCTCGGCGTCTCGGACCAGGGCACCGGTCTGTCCGGCATTCGTGCCGCGCGTCCGGAGTCCGTCCTGTCTCTCGCGGGTCTTCCTGTCCGCGAGCGCAATGAGCGACCGACCGAGGCACGGGAAGCAGTAGTGGCACAGGTCCCCGCCTATGCCTTTACCGCGGCCGGTGCCGGCGACCGGAAGCAGACGACGCACCACCACTCGATGTGGGCCTTCCGTGGGCCGAAACCCTGGAGTGATCCAGCCTGATCGACGATCAGGCCGGCGCCTTCAGGGCCGCGGAACCCCACCCGGGATCCGCGGCCCTTCTGTTTTCCCCGAACGGGGACGACGGAGCGAAGGGGCCTCGGGACAAGAAAAGAACCCGGTACCCAGCCGACACCCGGCCCACCCGGCCGGAACGACCAGACGAGGAAGAACAACCGTGCAACTCGAAGCGCACGCCCCGTCCGTACCGCCTTCCGACACGATCCCCAAGCCTGGTCTCACGGAGGACCCCACCTTGATCCCGCTCACCGCGCTCACCGCGCTCGACGACGCCATCGAGAACCTCGGCGTACCCGTCCCCTGCCGTTCCTACGACCCGGAGGTCTTCTTCGCCGAGTCGCCGGCGGACGTGGAGTACGCCAAGTCCCTCTGCCGCACCTGCCCGCTGATCGAGGCCTGCCTCGCCGGCGCCAAGGAGCGGCGTGAGCCTTGGGGTGTCTGGGGTGGCGAGCTGTTCGTCCAGGGCGTGGTCGTCGCCCGGAAGCGGCCCCGTGGCCGCCCGCGCAAGAACCCGGTTGCGGCATGAACACCCCAGGAACGATCAACCGCCCCCTCACGCACGACCCCCAGAAGCAGGCCCCGATGAAGCCGTCCACCAGCGAGCCCGCGGGCTCCGCGGCCGAAGACGTCACCACCACCGGCGCGAACGACTCGCGTCAGAACAGGACCCGAGAAATGCAACTCATCCCAGAAGCCCTGGCGCGTGCGCATATGCACGAGCGTCTGCAGGAGGCGGAGCGGGAACGCCATGCCGTGCGCCTGGTGAACGCCCGCCGTATGCAGCGCCGCGCCGAGCGCGCCTCGCGGCGTGCCCGCCGCGCGCTGGCCATGGCGGTCATGCAGTGACCGCCCGCCCCACCCGGCGGTGACCGCACGGCCGGGAAGGCGACCATCTGCCCGCGGGGGCCGGTCCGTTCGCACGGGCCGGCCCCCGCCGTACGTTGCGGTCACCGATGCGCCGGACGGAGGTATCGTCACCGCGTGACGCGTCCTTCCGGAGACCCCGACCACGGCGAGGCCGGCGCGCAGCGCCGGCCCGTCAGTTGCGCGCGCTGCGGCACCACCGGTGAGGGCCCGCCGCCCACCTGGACGTACTCCGTGGAGAACGGCGCCCGCCGCTCCTACTGCGACGCCTGCTCCCGGGAGAACCTCCGCTCGATCGAGTCCCGCCTCGACTCGTCCTGGTGGTGATCCGCGCGGGCGAGTCACCACCGGCGTCACCCGCGCTCACGCCCCGGCGGCGGACTCCTCCTCTTCCTGTTCCTCTTCGGCCTCCACCGCCGCCACCCCAGCTCCCGTCCCCGTCTCCTTGTCCGCGACGAAGCCCGGCAGCCACTCCTCCAGTTCGGCCCTCAGCCGCACGGTCGCCCCGAGCTGGCACAGCACACCGATGGTGCTGAGCGTCACACGGTGTATCAGCAGATAGGCGGGAGGCAGGTTGAGCCGCTTGCCCAGCTGGTAGGCGGGGGAGCGGGGATCGGCGATCCGGGCCGCCTGGCCGCGCATCCAGCCGCGGGTGAAGGTGAACTCGTCCGCCTGGGCCGGCTCGATGATCGGCACGAGGTAGTCGAGGACGGCGGCGGGGTCCAGCTCGATGGACTCCTTGACGAAGCCCTCCGCGCACAGCATGTCGTAGACCGCGTCGGCCTCGCCGTCCAGGGTCATCCGCAGGGACTGCCCGATCGGCCTCGGCAGGCCACCGGGGAGCCGGTCGACGGTGCCGAAGTCCAGGACGCCCAGCCGCCAGTTCTCCTCGTCCTCGGGGCCGCCGGGCAGCAGGCGGAAGTTGCCCGGGTGCGGGTCGGCGTGCAGCAGGCCGGTGCGGGCCGGGCCGGAGAACAGGAAACGGGCCAGAAGCTGCCCGGCCCGGTCGCGCTGTTCCGGGGTGCCGTCCGTGATCACCTCCGACAGCGGGACGCCGTCCATCCACTCCGTCACCAGCACCTGCTCCCGCTGGTGCACCACCGCCGGGACCACCACGTCGGGGTCGCCCGCGAACTCCTCCGCGTGCGCCTGCTGGGCCGCGGCCTCCAGGCCGTAGTCCAGCTCCTCGGAGACCCGGTCCTTCAGCTCGGCGATCAGGGGCTTGATGTCCATGCCCGGGATCAGCGGCCCCAGCAGCCGGGCGAACCGGCTCAACTGGCTCAGATCGGATACGAGGGCGTCACCGGCACCGGGATACTGCACCTTGACCGCCACCTCGCGGCCGTCGTGCCACACCGCCCGGTGCACCTGCCCGATCGAGGCCGCCGCGGACGGCTTGTCCTCGAACTCCTCGAACAGCTCGCGCCAGTCGGCGCCGAGCCGCTCCTCCAGCACGGCGTGCACGGTACGGGTCGGCATCGGCGGCGCGGCCTCCTGGAGCTTGGTCAGCGCGGCCCGGTAGGGACCGGCGACCTCCTCGGGCAGCGCCGACTCGAAGACGGACAGCGCCTGCCCGAACTTCATCGCCCCGCCCTTCAGCTCGCCGAGCACCTTGAAGAGCTGGTCGGCGGTGCGCTGCTGCAGCTCCCGGCCGACGATCTCCGCGGACTCACCGACGATCCGTTTGCCCAGTCCCCAGGTCGCTCTCCCGGCGAAGCCGAGCGGGAGCGCGGCCAGCTTGGCGGTCCGGGTGACCGCCTTCCGGGGAAGATCAGACATGAGCCCTCCAAGTCCCAGCAAGCCGCGCCCCGGCTGCCTCACGGCAGGGCGCCGATGACGGCCCTTGCCCAGCCATTGTCTCGCGTGGCCCGTCCTCCTTTGAGGCGCCTTCCGCCTCGGGTTTCCGCGCCGCCCGGCAGGGGCAGTCCGGATGCGGCCGCAACGGGCGCCCGTGCCAGTTCAGACCGGGTGTGGAGACCTCCCAGCGGGCGCCCGCGCTGGACGGCGAGAGCCCGTCCAGGAAGGCGAGCGCGTGGGCGGCCGCCAGCCCGGCGACGGTCGTGGCGAGGGCCAGGTCGCAGGGGCGTACCGTCCGCCGTCCGCCGGACTTCCACTGGGCCACCAGGCGCGGCCAGGTCTCGTCCCGGTCCGTGCGCCGGAGGTGCAGGCATTCGGCGCAGCTCGTCCGGCCCGGCAGCACGAGCGGGCCCACCACGCCCGTGGCCTCCACGACCCCGGCGTACAGATGCGGGGTGCCCGAGGCGATCAGGGGCGCGGCCGCCGCCGGGTCGGGCGCGTGCACGGCCAGGTCGTCGCGCGGGGCGATGACCACCAGCGTGTGTCCGGGCTCATGCTCCTCCCCGGACGTCCCCGGGCCGCGCCGCGCCGGACGGTCGGGGGCCGCCCGGCGCACGGCCTGGCGGGCCGCCGCGTCCCGGCGCCCGCCGACGGCCTCGGCCTCCAGCCCGCCCGGCGCCACGTCCCAGGGCTCCACGCAGCCGCCGTCGCGCACCTCGACCTCGCCGACGCCCGCGCCGGACAGCAGGGCGGCCAGCACCGCCCCCACCCGGCCCGCGCCGCGTACCTGCACGCGTGCCGCGCGCCGGGCGGCCAGCCGGTCGATCGCCTCGCCCGGCTCGCGGACGACCAGGGAGAGCGAGGCGAGGTCGGGAGCCAGCCGGTCCATGACCTCCTTGCGCCCGCGCAGCGCGCGGGCCGCCGCACCGCCCCCGCGCGCGTCGTCGAGCAGTCCGGCGCGGCCCAGCCGCCGCACGAGCCGGTCGACATGGCCCTCGGGCAGGTCCATGCGGTGCCCCTCCTCCCGCAGGAGGGGCAGGCCGCGCGTGCCGTTGAGCAGATCGAGGAAACTGCCCGTCGCGGTGTCGACCGGGCCCAGTGTCAGCGCGTGCGCGGGTGTCATCCCGAACTGCACGGTGTTGAGATCACGCCAGCCGCGCCGGAGCGCGGGCTTCACCATCGGATGCATCAGCGGCCCCCGTAGCCCGAAGGAAGAAGAAGACGAGAGCCAGGATGCCGGGCCCGCCGCTCCGGTGCCGAAAGTTGTCCACAGGCCGGGGCATCAGTCATACGAATCGGATGGTCGATCCGATCGGACCGTCGGTGGGGGATCGGTGTGGAACCGGCCCGCGCCCGGGACTTCCACGGCCCGCACCCGGTAACGTCGGGGCGTGTCCGCCGACCCACTGCACCGCGCCGGAACGCCGCAGCGCGGCAAGACCAGCCCGCCGCCCAGCGGCTCCACGGCGAGCGCGGTCGAGGTCCGCAGGAGCGACCGCCGCCGCCGGACGGTCTCCGCGTACCGCGAGGGCGATCGCACCGTCGTACTCATCCCCGCCCGGATGTCCGAGGCGGAGGAGCGGCGCTGGGTGGGCGTCATGCTGGACAAGCTGGCCGCGCAGGAGAGCCGGCGGGCGCTGGGCGACGCCGAGCTGGCCGAGCGCGCCGCGCGGCTGTCGGCGCAGTACTTCGCAGGCCGGGCGCGGCCTGCCTCGGTCCGCTGGGTCACCAACCAGAACACCCGCTGGGGCTCGTGCACCCCGGCGGAGGGCAGCATCCGGCTCTCGCACCGGCTGCAGGGCATGCCCGAGTACGTCGTCGACTACGTGCTCCTGCACGAACTCGCCCATCTGCTCGTCCCCGGCCACGGCCCCGGCTTCTGGCGGCTCCTGGAGGCGTATCCGCGCACCGAGCGGGCCCGGGGCTATCTCGAAGGGGTGGTCGCCGCGGGACGGCTGCCCCACCTGGCGGACGCGCCCGGCGAGTGACCCGCAGGGCGTACGCCACGGCGGGGCGGGGATTGTGTACCGGGTCTGTACCGGCTTGGTCCGGTGTCGGACTTTGCCGTTAGCCTGGCGCGACGCACTCGCACTCGGGACGGGGGACGGTCGTTACGCATGCCCAGGGAATTCCAACGCGGCCACAAGGCCAGGATCAGTGACCTGACCGCGGGCACGGATCTGTACGTCGGTGTGCAGATCTCCGGCCCCGGACTGACCTTCGACATCAGCTGCTTCGGCCTGGACGCCGAGGAGCGGCTCTCGGACGACCGGTACTTCGTCTTCTTCAACCAGCCGAAGTCCCCCGAGGAGGCCATCCAGCTGCTGGGCGCGCAGGCGGGCGACACGGAGTCCTTCAGGGTCACGCTCGACCGGATCCCGCCGCGGGTCCGGAAGCTGTCGTTCACGGCGACCCTGGACGGCGCCGGGCAGATGTCGCAGATCGCCTCCGGGTACCTGCGCATCGTCGCGGGCGGCGAGGAGGTGGCCCGCTACGCGTTCAGCGGCGCCGAGTTCTCCACCGAGCGGGCCGTGATGCTGGGCGACATCTACCTGAAGGACGTGTGGCGCTTCGCCGCGGTCGGACAGGGGTTCGACGGCGGCCTCGAAGCGCTGCTGAGGAACTTCGGCGGCGAGGTCGTCGAGGACGAGCAGGCACCCGCGCCCGCCGCGGCCCCGCAGCCGCCGTCCGGTGGCGCCCCCGGGTTCGCCCCGCCCGCCCAGGCCGCCGCGCCGCCGTCCTTCGGCGCCCCCGCCGGACCGCCCGCCGTCCCTGCCCCCGCGCCGCAGCCCGCCGCGCAGGGCTACGCGCCGCCGCCCCCGGGAGCCACCCCGCCGCCCCCCGCACCGGCCCCGGCGCCCCCACCCTCCGTGCACGCCGCGCCGACCCTCATCGCGCCCCTGACACCGCCCGTCGGCGGCACCGTGCCCCCGCCCGGACCGGCCCCCGCGCCCTATGGGCACCCGGGCCAGCAGCCACCCCCGTACGGCCACCCCGCCCCGCCCCCCGGCTACGGGCAGCCGCAGGCCCCGCCGCCCCCGCCGGGCTACGGCCACCCCGCCCCGCCGCCCGGTTACGGGCACCCGCAGCCCTACGGGCAGGTCCCGGGCCAGGCGGCCGCCCCCGCGCCCTACGGAGGCCCGCAGGGCGCCCCCCAGGGCACCGGTGTGTCCGCCGCGCTGCAGAAGTTCAAGGAGACGGCCACCGGCCGGCGCTGGACCCTGCAGAACGGCAAACTGATCCGTGCCGACCTCGGCGCAGACGGCCTGCCCGTGCTGGCCCGGCAGGGCAGCATGGTGCTCTACCAGGGCAAGGTCGACTTCAGCTACAAGGGCGCCGGCTTCGCCGGCCGCGTCGTGGGCAACGCCACCGGCCAGGAGATGCAGCTCATGCGCTGCACCGGCCAGGGGCAGGTGTTCTTCGCCGAGAACTCCACCCATCTGCACCCGGTCGAACTCCAGGGCGACGCGATCTGCGTCTCCGCGGAGAACGTCCTCGCCTTCGACGAGAGCCTCCAGTACGAGGTCCGCCGCATCGAGGGACACGGCATTCCCGGGGGTGCCCTGTTCACGATGCAGTTCCAGGGCACCGGCACGATCGTCGTCAAGACGCACGGCACGCCCGTCGTGCTGCCGGTGACCCCGACGACGTTCGTCGACTCCAACGCCGTCGTGGCGTGGTCCGCCGCCGCCCAGGTGATCGTCTCCAGCCAGGTGCGCATGCGCCGCAACGCCTACCCCGGGCACACCGGAGAGGGCGTCAACCTGCAGTTCCGGGCGGCGCCCGGCAACTTCGTCGTCGTCCAGCCGTACGAGGTCTAGAGGGAGCCCGTCATGAACCAGCCGCTCGCGGGCTACGCTCCCGCACCCGTCACCGCCCGCATGGAGAACCACGGCAACCACATGCTGAAGGTCGCCATGCGGACCGGGAACGACCTCTTCGCGCGCGTGGGGTCGATGGTCGCCTACGAGGGCTTCGTCCAGTACGAGCCCAACCCGCCGGCCGTGCGCCAGATCGCCCGCGACTGGATCACCGGCGAGGGCGCGCCCCTGATGAAGTGCACCGGGGACGGCCTGCTCTACCTCGCCGACTACGGCGCCGACGTCGTGGTCATCAACCTGGGCGGCGACGCCGTCTCCGTCAACGCCACCAACCTGCTCGCCTTCGACGCGAGCTTGCAGTGGGGCGTGGAGCGGGTCAAGGGCCTGGCGAAGTTCGCCGGGCAGGGCCTGTGGAACACCAAGATCTCCGGGCAGGGCTGGGTCGCCCTGACCTCCCGGGGCACGCCGATCGTCGTCGACTGCGGCAGCGGCGAGGACGAGACCTACGTCGACCCGGACGCGCTCGTCGCCTGGTCGCCCAGCCTCAAGGTGAAGGGCAAGCGCAGCTTCAAGGCGCAGTCCCTGATCGGCCGGGGCAGCGGCGAGGCGTACCAGATGGCCTTCTCCGGCCAGGGCATCGTCGTCGTGCAGCCCAGCGAGGACAGCACCGACCGCCTCCGGGTGCGGGGCTGAGGGGGGAGAAGGACACATGCAGAGCCCGCTTTTCACCTTCAACGACGCCCAGAGCCAGGAGCGCTGGAGCCTGCAGAACAAGCAGATGCTGCGCGTCGTCCTGGAGGGCCACGACGACATCCTCGCCCGCAAGGGCACCATGGTCGCCTACCAGGGCATGGTCGAGTTCGACGCCGAGTACCAGGGCAGCGGCCAGGCGTACGCGCGGGCGCGCACGGGGGAGGGCCTGGACCTGATGCGCTGCCATGGGCAGGGCACCGTCTACCTCGCCAACCTCGCCCAGTACGTCCACGTCATGGAGGTCGAGCAGGACGGCCTCACGGTGGACAGCGGCTATGTGCTGGCGATGGACTCCTCGCTGCACCACGAGGTGATCGCCGTCGACAGCGTGTACGGCATCTCCGGCTCCGGGAAGTACCAGCTGAACATCACCGGCCGCGGCAAGGTGGCCCTGATGACCTCCGGGGCGCCGCTGCTGATGCAGGTGACACCCGACAAGTACGTCAACTGCGACGCCGACGCCATCGTCGCCTGGTCCACCGGCCTGCGGGTGCAGATGCAGGCCCAGACCCACTCCTCCGGGGTGTGGCGGCGGCGCGGCACCACCGGTGAGGGCTGGGAGCTGAGCTTCATGGGCAGTGGTTACGCGCTTGTCCAGCCCAGTGAGCTGCTGCCGCCGCAGAACGCGGTGATCGGGCAGGGCCTCGCCGCGCAGTTCGGCATGGGCCAGCAGGGCGCGCGCGGGCAGAACCAGGGCAACGTCTGGAGCTGAGCACGGGTAAGGGGCGACCGCATGGGCGGCCGCCCCTTACCCGTGTCGTCCCGTCACCCGGTCAGAGCCGGGCGCGGGTGGCCTCCAGCAGCCGTACGACCGACTTGTCCGCGACCTCGGCCACCTCGTCGTAGGCGAACCAGCGCAGGTCGAGGGACTCGTCGCTGATCGCCTCCACCGCCCCGGCCGGGGCGAGCGCGGCGTACTGGACGTCCAGGTGCCAGGCGCACGGCGTGTGGTGGCGGTCCAGCCGGACCGGGCCGCCGGGCAGCAGCGCCAGCCCCGCGATGCCGGACTCCTCGGCGCCCTCGCGCAGCGCGGCGTCCGCCAGCGCGGCGTCGCCCGGCTCGCAGTGGCCGCCCATCTGCAGCCACATCCGCAGCTTGCGGTGCAGGGTCAGCAGCACCCGGCCGCGCTCCGGGTCGATCACCAGCGCGCTCGCCGTGAGGTGCCCGTCGCCGCAGGACTTCCACAGGCCGTCCGGGTGGGTGCGCAGATGCTCCAGGTAGAGCCCGCGCAGCTCCTCCTGGCCCCCGTACCCCTCCAGGACGAGGACCGCGTCGTCGTGGAGGCTCACTCGGTGCCGTCGCCCTTGCCGGTCCCGTCCTCGCCGCCCTTGCCGTCCTTGTCGCCCGGCTCGTCCTCGGCGGCCTTCTCGTCGCCCCGGGCGCCCGCGTCGCGCTTGCCCGGGTCCGGCTTCCCGGCGGAACCGCCCGCCGCCTCGCCGAGCATCTTGTCCAGCTCGGAGAAGTCCAGCTGCTCACGGTGGACAAAGCCGTCCGGGTCGTCCAGGTCGGCGGCGGTCGGCAGCATGTCCGGGTGGGCCCACAGGGCGTCCCGGCCCTCGACGCCGCGCGCGTCCGTGAGCGAGGCCCACAGCCGGGAGGCGTCCCGCAGCCGCCGCGGACGCAGCTCCAGGCCGATCAGCGTGGCGAACGTCTGCTCGGCCGGGCCGCCCGAGGCCCGGCGGCGGCGCAGCGTCTCACGCAGCGCGTCGGCGGACGACAGGCGCGGCTTGGCGGCGGCGTGCACCACCGCGTCCACCCAGCCCTCGACGAGCGCCAGAGCGGTCTCCAGGCGCGCCAGAGCGGCCTTCTGCTGCGGAGTGTCCTCCGGCTGGAACATGCCCTGCTGGAGGGCGTCCTGCAACTGCTCGGGGTTCTGCGGGTCGAACTGGCCGACCACGTCCTCCAGCTTGGCCGTGTCGACCTTGATCCCGCGCGCGTACCCGTCGACCGCGCCGAACAGGTGCGAGCGCAGCCACGGCACATGCGCGAACAGCCGCTGGTGGGCGGCCTCGCGCAGCGCCAGGTACAGCCGCACCTCGTCCTGGGGGACACCCAGGTCCTTGCCGAACTTCTCGATGTTCACCGGCAGCAGGGCGGCCTTGCCGGCCGGGCCGAGCGGCAGCCCGATGTCGGTCGAACCCACGACCTCACCGGCCAGCACGCCCACGGCCTGCCCGATCTGGGTGCCGAACATGGCGCCGCCCATGGAGCGCATCATGCCGATCAGCGGGCCGGCCATGGCCTGCATCTCCTCGGGCAGCACCTCGCCCATGGCGGTGCCGACGCGCTCGGCGACCGGGTCGACCAGCTCCTTCCACGCCGGGAGGGTCGCCTCGACCCACTCCGCGCGGGACCAGGCCACCGCCGAGCCGGCGCCCGAGGGCAGCGACGTGGCGTCGTCCAGCCACAGGTCGGCCAGGCGGACGGCCTCCTGGACGGCGGTGCGCTCGGCGGGGCCGACGCTGGCGTCCTTGGTGCCGTCCGAGGTGCCCTGGGCGACCGTCTGGCGGGCGATCTGCTTGGCCATGTCCCAGTTCACCGGGCCGCCCTCGTAGGAGAGCATCTGGCCGAGCTGCTGGAACGCGGCGCCCAGGTCGGTGGGGTTCAGCGAGCCGAACATGGCTGCGAGCGGATTGTCGGCACCGGGCCCGCCCATGCCCCCGGCTCCGGGCAGGCCGAAACCGAACGGGTTGGCCGGTCCCTGCCCACCACCGCTCTCCTGGTCCTTCTTCTTGCCTTCGTCGCCGTCGTCCGGCTCCTCCGGCGGAAGGCCGAATCCGAATGGGGTGTCACTCACGGGGTTCCTCGGCTGGTAAGGCCACCGGTTCTCTCCGGCGGCGCGGCTGCCCGACAACACCACCCAGCGTAGACACCGTGAGCGGTTGGGGCCTCGGTGCTCCGCCGACAGAACGCCTGCGGCAGGATGGATGCCACCTGGTACGTACGCGTCCTTCGCGCCCGTATGGAAGACAACCGCTGGAGACGCCCGGTGAGTTCCCCAGATCCACAGGTTCGCGCAGCGCGAAACCATGAAAGCACGTCCGCCGCGCGCGGGCCCGTCGTCGCGGTCACCGGAGCCGCGAGCGGGGTCGGCGCCCTGCTCACCGAGCGGCTGGCCGCCTCCGCGGAGGTCAGGCAGGTCGTCGCCATCGACGAGCGGCGCGGGGAGTGCGCGGCGGCGCAGTGGCACATCCTGGACGTGCGCGACCCGGCGATCGCCGACAAGCTGCGCGGCGCCGACGTGGTGGTGCACCTGGCGCTCGACCTCGACCTGGAGACCGACTCCGCCGCCCGCACGGCCTACAACGTCCGGGGGACGCAGACGGTCCTCACCGCGGCCGCGGCGGCCGGTGTGCACCGGGTCGTGCTGTGCACCTCCGCGATGGTCTACGGGGCGCTGCCCGAGAACGAGCTGCCGCTGTCCGAGGACGCGGAGCTGCGGGCGACCGCCGAGGCGACCGGGGTCGGTGACCTGCTGGAGATCGAACGGCTGGCCCGGCGGGCGCCGCGGGCCCATCCCGGGCTGAATGTCACCGTGGTACGCCCCGCCGTGCTGGTCGGCGGCACCGACACCGCGCTGACCCGGTACTTCGAGTCGCCGCGGCTGCTGGTGGTGGCCGGCTCGCGGCCCGCCTGGCAGTTCTGCCACGTCGAGGACCTGTGCAGCGCGCTGGAGTACGCCGTGCTGGAGAAGGCCGACGGGGAGCTGGCCGTCGGCTGCGACGGCTGGCTGGAGCAGGAGGAGGTCGAGGAGCTGAGCGGGATCCGGCGGATGGAACTGCCGTCGGCGGTCGCGCTCGGCGCCGCCGCCCGGCTGCACCGGATCGGGCTCACACCGTCCCCCGCGGGCGACCTGGCGTACACGATGTATCCCTGGGTGGTGAGCGGGAGCCGGCTGCACGACGCCGGATGGCGGCCCAAGTGGACCAACGAGGAGGTCCTCGCGGAGCTGCTGGAGGAGGTCGCCGGGCGGCACACGGTGGCCGGACGGCGGCTGGGCCGCAAGGACGCGACGGCGGCGGGCGCCGCGGGCGCGACGGTGGCCCTGCTGGGCGCCGCCGCGGTGGTGCGCCGCGCCCGCAAGGCGCGCCGGCGCATCTGAGGGCGCCGGCGCCCGACCGGCGCGGATGCCCGCCGCCGGACGCCTCCCGACTCGTAGGAGACTCCAAGACCGCCCGCCCGGCTGACGGGGGATCACGCTATTCCGGCTCCGCGCGCGCGTGCGGCACGATGGATGTATGGCACCCAGTGACGACCACCCCGGCGAGTACGCCGCCGACAACCCCATCAAGCTGATCGGCGTCCGGGACACCGCGCTCTCCCTGGACGAGGTCTTCCGGGTCGTCGGGGACGACGCCGCCGGGGGGACCGCGCTGTTCGTGGGGACCGTGCGCAACCACGACGGGGGCGCCGACGTGGACGAGCTGGGGTACTCCTGCCATCCCGGCGCGGAGGCCGAGATGCGGCGCGTCGCGGAGAAGGTGGCCGCCGAGTACCCGGTGCGGGCGCTCGCCGCCGTGCACCGGGTGGGGGACCTGAAGGTCGGCGACCTCGCCGTCGTCGTCGGCGTGTCGTGCCCGCACCGGGCCGAGGCCTTCGCGGCCTGCCGGAAGCTGATCGACGACCTCAAGCACGAGGTGCCCATCTGGAAGCACCAGCGGTTCTCCGACGGCACCGAGGAGTGGGTGGGCGCCTGCTGAAGGCTGCTGAGGCCGCCGGCTCACCGCCGCTCGCCCCGTCTCTCCCCGCTCCGCCCCGCCGGTCCTTCCGGAGGCCGCCCCGCCGGTGCCTCCGGCCGTCTCCCCGGTTGCGTAACCGCCCCCCTGCCCCGAGCGTTGTCAGTGCGGATGGTTAATCTGCTGATCAGTCGGTTGCGATCGCTCGATTGGGGTAGGGAGGTCGGCATGGCAGCGCTCGCCTGGTTGCTGATTCCGCTCGTGGCCGGGATAGCCGCCGGAGTGTGGGGGAGCTGGGCGAACCGCACCCGCAAGGTGCGCGGCGACGGACCCGAGCTGGACGGTTACGCCCGTTTCCGCGAGGCCATGGAGAGGTCCACTTCCGGTACCTGAGACGGCTTTCCGGACGGCCGCCCTGACGGTGCGCCGACAGGTACGTCCCGTACTGTCGAGGCATGCCACGCCGCACCGCGACGATGCTCGCCTCCACCCTGATGCTGATCGCGCTCCTGTGCGCGGGAGTCTTCTTCCCCGTGCCGTACTCGGAGCTGTCCCCCGGGCCCACGGTCAACACCCTGGGTGAGCACGACGGCGAGCCGGTGCTGCAGATCGCCGGGCACACCACGTACCCGACCGACGGCCATCTGAACATGACCACGGTCCGGGTCACCGGCGCCGAATACCGGATGAACCTCGTCGAGGCCGTCTACGGCTGGCTGGCCCGCGACAACAAGATCGTCCCGCACGACACGCTCTACCCGGACGGCAAGACGGAGCAGCAGTCGACCCAGGAGAACGCCGAGGAGTTCAGCCAGTCCCAGGAGAGCGCCAAGGTCGCGGCCCTGAAGGCACTCGGCATCCCGGTGCGGTCCTGGGTGATCGTCTCCACCGTCGTCAAGGGCACCCCGGCCCAGGGCAGGCTGCACGCCGGTGACGTCATCAAGGCCGTGGACGGCACCGCGGTCAAGCAGCCCGCCGACGTCGCCAAGCTGGTCACCCGGCACAAGCCCGGCCAGGACGTGACCTTCACCATCGTGCCCGCCAAGGACCAGGCCGACGCCGCGAAGGCGCACAAGGCGGCGACCGTCACCAAGAAGGTCACCATCAGGACGGCGCAGTCCGACGACGCCGGTGCCAAGCGCGCCGTCGTCGGAATCTCCGCCGGCACCGACCACACGTTCCCGTTCACGGTCGACATCAAGCTCGCGGACGTCGGCGGCCCCAGCGCCGGCCTGATGTTCGCCCTCGGCATCTACGACAAGCTCACCCCGGGCAGCCTGACCGGCGGCAGGTTCGTGGCCGGCACCGGGACGATCGACGACAACGGCAAGGTCGGCCCGATCGGCGGCATCGACATGAAGACCGTGGGCGCGCGCGACAAGGGCGCCCAGTTCTTCCTGACGCCCGCCGACAACTGCGCCGAGGCCGCCCACGACACACCCTCCGGGCTCACCCTGGTCAAGGTGAACACCATCGGCGACGCCCTCGGCGCCCTCAAGGACATCCGCTCCGGGAAGACCGCCGGCCTGCCGAAGTGCGCGGCGGCCAAGGGCTGAGCCGCGGCGCCCCGTGAGAGGCGCCCCCGTAGGAGGCGCCCCCCGGGGTCGCGGTCCTCAGTCCGCGAAGGTGGCCGACAGCGCCTCGGCCAGGCCGGGGACCAGACCGGCGCCGGTGAGCACCTCCGTGGCGGCGTCCTTCTCGCGCAGCCGCAGGGCCGACTCCCGGGCGCCGTCGCGCAGCACGGCGACCGTCATGCGGACCTCCTGCCGCTCGGGGTGGCGGGCCACCCACTGGGCCAGCTTCGCCTCGTCGAGTCCCTGCGGGACCTGGGCCTCGGCGGACGGGGGCAGCATCAGGCGTTCCACGGTCAGCGCGCAGCCGGCCACCGCGTCGGGCCAGGCGATGGTGGCGAGGAACTCGTCGAGCGGCCGGTCGGCCGGGACCTCGTCCTGCTCGACGGGGGTGAGACCGGAGGTCTCCGGTTCGTCGGCGAGGCCGAGTTGGGTCGCGAGGGCGGGTTCCTGGGTGCGCAGCCGAGCGGTGTCGACGAGGGCGAAGAGGCGGGCGGGCTGGTCCCAGCCGAGGCCGGAGGCGTACTCGTCGATCTCGAGTACGGCCCGGGTGAGCGGGCTCGCTGCCATGGGAGTGTTGGACATGGTCACAATCCTGCCTCGTTCCTGGCCGGAATCGGGAACCGCCTAAGCGGTGAGTAAGTTGCATAGGTGTGCGCCCCCGACCCGGGGGCGCGCCGTACGGTCCGCGGACACGGGGGCCTGACGCGACGACAGCGAACCACCAGCGAACTTCGAGGTGCGCACCTTGGCTTTCCAGATGCCGGACCGTGGCGGAGGCCCCACGGGCCCGCGGATCAGAGTCGGCCGCCCGTCCCGGCGGGCCCGGACCCTGTTGCTGACACTGGGCGTGCTCGCCGTCCTCGGCATGGGTTTCACGATGTTCGCGGGTTTCTGGACGGACTGGCTGTGGTACCGGTCGGTGCACTACTCGTCGGTGTTCACCACCACGCTGTGGACGAAGATCGGGCTGTTCTTCGTGTTCGGCCTGCTGATGGCGGTGGCCGTCGCGGTCAACGTCTGGCTCGCGCACCGGCTGCGGCCCCCGCTGAGCGCCATGTCGATGGAGCAGCAGAACCTCGACCGCTACCGGATGGGCATCGCGCCGTACAAGAAGTGGCTGCTGTGCGGCATCACCGCCCTGGTGGGGCTGATCGCGGGCGCCTCGGCGGCCGGCCAGTGGCGTACCTGGCTGCTGTGGGTCAACGGCGTGCCGTTCCACCAGACGGACCCGCAGTTCCACCTCGACGTCGCCTTCTACGCCTTCGACCTGCCCTGGTACCGCTTCCTGCTGGGCTTCGGCTTCGCCGCCACGATCCTGTCCCTGATCGCCGCGGCGCTGACCCACTACCTGTACGGCGGGCTGCGCGTCACCAGCCCCGGCGCGCGGGCCACGGCCGCGGCGACCGGGCACCTGTCGGTGCTGCTCGGCGTCTTCGTCGCACTGAAGGCGGTGGCGTACTGGCTCGACCGGTACGGCCTCGCGGTCAAGTCCAGCGACTTCAAGGCGACCGGCAACTGGACCGGGCTGCGCTATGTCGACGCCAACGCCTATCTGCCGGCCAAGACGATCCTGTTCTGCATCGCGGTCATCTGCGCGCTGCTGTTCTTCGCCACCCTGTGGCGGCGCACCTGGCAGCTGCCGGTCATCGGCTTCGGCCTGATGGTGCTCTCCGCGGTCCTCATCGGCGGCCTGTACCCGGCGATCGTGCAGAAGTTCCAGGTCCAGCCCAACGAGCAGGCCAAGGAGGCGCCGTACGTCACGAAGAACATCAAGGCGACGCGCGCGGCGTACGGCATCAACGACACCCAGGTGACCGACTACGACGGCACCAGCAGGACCAAGGACAAGACCACCCTGCGCGATCAGGTCGGCAAGACGGCGAGCATCCGCATCCTCGACCCGAACGTCGTCTCGCCCACGGTCCAGCAGAACCAGCAGATCCGAAGGTTCTACGCGTTCCCCACCAACCTGGACGTGGACCGCTACCCCGCCAAGGGAGGCGGGGCCCAGGACACGGTCGTCGGCCTGCGCGAGCTGAACCTGGACGGTCTCAAGGAGAAGAACTGGATCAACACCCACTTCCGCTACACCCACGGCTACGGCCTGGTCGCCGCCAAGGGCACCGAGACCAGCAACGGCGAGCCGGTCTACACCGAGAAGAACGCGCCGTCCACCGGTGACCTCGGGACGTACCAGCCGCGGGTCTACTACGGCGAGAAGACCACCACCTACTCGATCGTCGGCGGTCCCCAGAAGGAGATCGACTACCCCGACGGCGCCGGTGAGGCGACCACCACCTACCAGGGCGACAGCGGCGTGAGCCTGTCCGGTCCGCTCAACCGGGCCGCGTACGCGCTGGCGTTCGGCGAACCGCAGATCCTCTACTCCGGCGCGATCGGCGACCACTCGCGGATCCTGTACAACCGCACGCCCAAGGAGCGCGTCGAGGCGGTGGCGCCCTGGCTGACCATCGACGGCGACGCCTACCCGGCGATCGTGGACCACCGCATCCAGTGGATCGTCGACGCGTACACCACCTCGAACGGCTACCCGTACGCCTCGCGCACGACCCTCGGCGACACCACCGCCGACTCGCTGACCTACAACAACAACCAGCGCGCGGTGGTGGCCCAGCAGAATCAGGTCAACTACATCCGCAACTCCGTGAAGGCGACCGTCGACGCCTACACGGGTGAGGTCAAGCTGTACCAGTGGGACACCGAGGACCCGGTCCTGAAGACCTGGATGAAGGCGTTCCCGGGCACGGTGAAGCCGAAGTCGGCCATCTCCTCCGACCTGATGTCCCATCTGCGCTACCCGCAGGACCTGTTCAAGGTGCAGCGCGAACTGCTCACCCGCTACCACGTGCAGGACGCGCAGACCTTCCTCAGCGGCAGCGAGGTGTGGCAGGTGCCGGACGACCCGACCACCAAGTCGGGCAACGCGGTGCCGCCGTACTACCTGACCATGAAGATGCCCGACCAGGCCGCCCAGGCGTTCTCGCTGACGACGACGTACACGCCGAGCGCCCGGGACAACCTCAGTGCCTTCATGGCGGTCGACTCCCAGGCGGGCACCCCCGACTACGGCAAGATCAGAATCCTGAAACTGCCGCCCAGCTCCACGGTCGGCGGCCCCAAACAGGTGCAGAGCCAGTTCAACTCCAACTCGTCGCAGAACATCGCCGAGTTCGTCAAGCTCATCAGAGGCGGCGACTCGGAGATCGAGTACGGCAACCTGCTGACCATCCCGCTCGACGGCGGACTGCTCTACGTCGAACCGGTCTACGTGCGCGGCGGCCAGCTCAAGTACCCGCTGATGCGCAAGGTCCTGGTGACCTACGGCGGCACCACCGCGTTCGAGGACACGCTCGACCAGGCGCTCGACAAGGTGTTCGGGAAGTCGGGTGCGGCGCCACCGCCGAAGGACACCGGGAACCCGCCGCCGGCGACGGGCAACCCCACGCTCCAGCAGGCCTTGCAGGACGCCCAGAAGGCGCTGGACGCGGGCCAGGCCGCGCTGAACAAGCGGCCGGCCGACTGGACGGCGTACGGCAAGGCGCAGGAGGACCTCAAGAACGCGCTCCAGCAGGCCGAGAACGCCCAGTCCCAGTCCCAGTCCCGGTCCCAGGCGCAGAAGCAGGGCAGCGGCAAGAACGGGGGCTGACCGTCCACCGGCCGCGACGCCGAGGCCCGGACCCCGCTGCGGGTCCGGGCCTCAGCGATGTGCGAACGCATGTACCGCCGCGCCCGATCGCCGCGCCGCCGTGGCGAATTGGGCCATCTGTGTTTGACTTGTCTCTCTGTGGGCATGTCGACAAAACGCTGAAGTGACCTCGCTGGCATGGGGTATACGAGGTGTACCCGGGGTGCGGATGGTGCGACGATGGACGTTATGGGGGACAAGGTAACTCTGTACGATTCAGGGAGATTTACGCAGGCGACCGACCCCGTGGAGATCGCGGGCGGGGAGCGGGACGAGACCGGCGCGGCCGCCGACGAGGCCGCCGAGCTGGCACGCCGCCGGCTCGCCGCGGAGGCCGGCGACATCGAGGCGATGAGCGTCCTCGGCGCCATGCTGCTGCGCCGCGGCGACCTCGACGGCGCCGAACCCCATCTGCGCGGTGCCACCGCGGCCGGTGACCGCGCCGCCGCCAACAACCTGGGCGTCCTCCTCCAGCAGCGCGGCTACGCCGACGAGGCGGCCGGCTGGTGGCGGATCGCCGCCGTCGCCGGCTCCGCCCCGGCCGCGCACGCGCTCGGACGCCACCACCGCGAGCGCGGCGACGAGCCCGCCGCCGAGTACTGGCTGCGCCAGTCCGCCGAGCAGGGCCATGTGCTGGGCGCCTACGCCCTCGCCGACCTGCTGGAGCACCGCGCCGACGCGGGCGCCGAGCGCTGGCTGCGGGTCGCCGCCGAGCGGGGCCACCGGGAGGCGGCGTACCGGCTCGCCCGAGCGCTGGACCGGCGCGCCGCGCAGGAGCCCGCGCGCACGTCCCCGCGGGAGGACGGCGCGGGCCCGTCGGGGGAGGCCGAGCAGTGGTACCGGCAGGCCGCCGCGCGCGGGCACCGGCGTGCCGCGCTGCAGCTCGGCGCGATCCTGGAGCGGCGCGGCGAGCTGAAGGAGGCCGGCCGCTGGTACCTGACGTCCGCCAAGGACGGCGAGGCGCGGGCCGCCTGCGCGCTCGGCTTCCTGCTGCGCGACGCCGGGGACACCGAGAGCGCGGCCGTGTGGTGGCTGCGCGCCGCGCAGGACGGCGACGGCAACGCGGCCAACGCGCTGGGCGCCCTGCACGCCGAACGCGGCGAGACGCAGACCGCCGAGCGCTGGTACCGGGCGGCGATGGACGCCGGTGACGTCAACGGCGCCTACAACCTCGGACTGCTCTGCGCCGAGCAGCAGCGCACCGCGCAGGCCGAGCAGTGGTACCGGCGCGCCGCCTACGCCGGCCACCGGGAGGCGGCGAACGCCCTGGCCGTGCTGCTGCTCCAGAACGGCGACACGGCCGGCGCCGAGCCGTGGTTCTCCAAGGCGGCCGAGGCCGGCAGCGTCGACGCCGCGTTCAACCTGGGCATCCTCTACGCCGGCCGCGGCCTGGGGACCGAGGCGCTGCGGTGGTACGAGCAGGCGGCGGCGGCCGGGCACACGGAGGCGGCGCTCCAGGTGGGCATCGCCCTGCTGCGCGCCGGGGACGAGCGGGCGGCCGAGCGCCATCTGCGGTGCGCGGCCGGCGGCGGGAGCGCGGAGGGCGCGTACCGGCTGGCGACCCTGCTCGACGCGCGCCGGCCGCCGGTGCCGGCGCACGAGCTGGGGGAGTCGGTGCTGCACGAGAAGACCGAGTGCGAGGAGTGGTACGAGCGGGCGGCCTGCCAGGGGCACCGCCGGGCGCAGGTGCGGGTGGGCATGCTGGCCGCCGCCCGCGGGGACGTGGTCGAGGCGGCCCGCTGGTACCGCACGGCGGCGGAGGCCGGGTCCCGCAACGGCGCGTTCAACCTGGGGCTGCTGCTCGCCCGCGAGGGCAGCGAGCCGGAGGCGGTCGTGTGGTGGACCCGGGCGGCCGACGCCGGACACGGGCGGGCGGCGCTGCGCCTCGCCCTCGTCTGCGCGCGCCGGGGCGAGCTGGCGGAGGGGCAGCGGTGGGCCGACCGGGCCGTGGCACTGGGGCCGCGCGAGGTCGCCCAGCGGGCCGTGCGGCTGCGCGACGCGCTGCGCGAGGAGCTGTCCGCCTGACGGCCGGCCCGGCCCCGGCGCCCTCCCGCGCCGGGGCCCGGCGCGGGCGCGGAAAGCGATTTGCTTCTTCTCGCGTCGGTCACGTAGTGTTCAGTTCATCGACGCGGGGTGGAGCAGCTCGGTAGCTCGCTGGGCTCATAACCCAGAGGTCGCAGGTTCAAATCCTGTCCCCGCTACTGAAGGCCGAGGGCCGGAATCCGAAAGGGTTCCGGCCCTCGGTGCGTAACGCGGCGGTGCGTATCACGGCGGTATGTACCACAGCGGTGTGTATCCCGGCGGACACGGCGAAGGCCCCGGCACCGAGGACGGTGCCAGGGCCTTTCGCGTACGGGCGTCAGGCGGACGCGCAGTTCGGGCAGAGTCCGCGGTACGTCACCTCGACGTCCGAGACGGTGAAGCCGAAGCGCTCCGAGTCGGGGAGGTCGGCCAGCGGATTGCCGCCCGGGTGCACGTCGCGGATCGCGCCGCAGCCGGCGCACACCAGATGGTGGTGCGGCTGGTGGGCGTTGGGGTCGTACCGCTTGGCGCGCTTGTCCGTGCTGACCTCCAGCACCTCGCCCAGCGTGACCAGCTCACCCAGCGTGTTGTAGACGGTGGCGCGGGAGATCTCGGGCAGCTTGGCCACCGCCCGCGCGTGCACCTCGTCGGCGGTCAGGTGGACATGCTCGCCGTCCAGGACCTCGGCCACGACGCGCCGCTGCGCGGTCATCCGCCATCCGCGTCCGCGCAGCCGTTCCAGAAGGTCGCTCATGTCCACCAGCCTAGCAGCAAGGAGAACCAGATCCCGAACAAGTGTGACTTTGGATCGCAACTTGACTTAGACAGGGTCTATTGTAGGATCAGTAACGGCTTTGGCCAAGAGACAGGACAAGACGTGATTGCCGCAGGAGGCGACGTGACCCAGGGGCCGCTCACCACGGAGGCCGGTGCTCCGGTCGCCGACAACCAGAACAGCGAGACGGCGGGCGTCGGCGGCCCGATGCTCGTCCAGGACCAGCTCCTGCTGGAGAAGCTCGCCCACTTCAACCGCGAGCGCATCCCGGAGCGCGTGGTGCACGCCCGCGGCGCGGGCGCCTACGGCACCTTCACGGTCACCGCCGACGTCACGAAGTACACGAGGGCCGCCTTCCTCTCCGAGGTCGGCAAGGAGACGGAGACCTTCCTCCGCTTCTCCACCGTGGCCGGCAACCTGGGCGCCGCGGACGCCGTCCGCGACCCGCGCGGCTTCGCGCTGAAGTTCTACACCGAGGACGGCAACTACGACCTCGTCGGCAACAACACCCCGGTGTTCTTCATCAAGGACGCCATCAAGTTCCCCGACTTCATCCACACCCAGAAGCGCGACCCGTACACCGGGTCGCAGGAGCCCGAGAACGTGTGGGACTTCTGGGGCCTGTCCCCGGAGTCCACGCACCAGGTGACCTGGCTCTTCGGTGACCGCGGCATCCCGGCGTCGTACCGCCACATGGACGGCTTCGGCTCGCACACCTACCAGTGGAACAACGCGGCCGGCGAGGTCTTCTGGGTCAAGTACCACTTCAAGACCGACCAGGGCATCAAGTGCCTGACCGCCGAGGAGGCGGACGTCCTGGCGGGCAAGGACCCCGACTCGCACCAGCGCGACCTGCGCGAGGCCATCGAGCGCGGCGACCACCCGTCCTGGACGGTCGGCGTGCAGATCATGCCCGCCGCCGAGGCCGCGACCTACCGCTTCAACCCGTTCGACCTGACCAAGGTCTGGTCGCACGCGGACTACCCGGTCATCGAGATCGGCACGCTGGAGCTGAACCGCAACCCGGAGAACGTCTTCGCCGAGGTCGAGCAGTCGGTCTTCTCCCCGGCGCACTTCGTGCCCGGCATCGGCCCGTCACCGGACAAGATGCTCCAGGGCCGCCTCTTCGCCTACGGCGACGCCCACCGCTACCGGGTCGGCATCAACGCCGACCACCTGCCGGTGAACCGCCCGCACGCCACCGAGGCGCGCACCAACTCCCGTGACGGCCACTTGTACGACGGCCGCCACAAGGGCGCGAAGAACTACGAGCCGAACAGCTTCGGCGGCCCGGCCCAGACCGGCCGGCCGCTGTGGCAGCCGGTCCAGATCTCCGGCACCACCGGCGGCCACGAGGCGCCGCTGCACGCCGAGGACAACGACTTCGTGCAGGCCGGCGACCTCTACCGGCTGATGACGGACCCGGAGAAGGACCGCCTGATCGGCAACCTGGCGGGCGCCCTCGCGCAGGTCTCGCGCGAGGACATCGTCGAGCGCGCGATCGACAACTTCCGCCGGGCGGACGGTGACTTCGGCAAGCGGCTGGAGGCGGCGGTGCAGGCACTGCGCGGCTGATCCTCCGGCACTGGACCGCTTGTCGCGGCCGGCGGGCCGGGCTCCTGCGGGGGCCCGGCCCGCCGTCGTGCGCTCACCCCGCCATGCGCGCCGCGGGCTGCCGGGCCGGCGCCCAGCAGCGGATGATGTCGCGCACCGAGACGATGCCGGCCGGCTCCCCGCGGTCCAGGACGATGAGGTGGCGGAAGCCGCCGTGCGCCATGGCGCCGGCCGCCTCCTCCAGGGTCCAGGACGGGGCGGCGAACACCACGTCGGTGGTGGTGTGCGCGTGGGCGTGCTCGGTGTCCGGGCTCTGGCCCAGGCCGACCGAGTTGAGGATGTCGCGTTCGGTGAGGATGCCGATGCCGTCGGCGTCCGGGTCGTGGACGACGGCCGCGCCGACCCGGCGGGCGGACATCAGGGCGGCGGCCTGGCGGAGAGTGTGGTCGGGGCCGATGGTGAGGACCACCGTGCTCATGGCGTCGCAGACGAGCATGGGATGGAGACACCTCCTCGTGAAATCCCCGCACCAGGGATTCACATGCTCACAAGTGGGGGGACTCCCAGGGTCGCAGGCAAAGCAGGGGTCAACAAGAGGGCGCACGCGGCCTGTCGGGGGCGTGCGCAGGCGTCCCTCCTGCCTCAGTCGCGCCGGTTGAGATACCCCAGCATCTCCTCGTGCAGCACCCCGTTCGACGCGGCGGCGTTGCCGCTGTGCGGTCCCGGGCGGCCGTCCAGGCCGGTGAAGGTGCCGCCGGCCTCGGTGACGACGATCGCGTTCGCGGCCATGTCCCACAGCGACAGCTCGGGCTCGGCGCACAGGTCGACCGAGCCCTCGGCGACCATCATGTACGGCCAGAAGTCGCCGTACCCGCGCGTGCGCCACACCTGGCGGGTCAGGTCCAGGAAGCCGCCCAGGCGCCCCTGCTCCTCCCAGCCGCCGAGCGAGGAGTACGCGAAGGAGGCGTCCGCCAGCTCGGTCACCCGCGAGACGCGGAGCCGGGACGCCTGCGACAGGCTCCGCCCGGTGAAGGCGCCGTGCCCCTTCGCGGCCCACCAGCGGCGGCCCAGCGCGGGGGCGGAGACCAGGCCGACGACCGGCTGGTAGCCGTCCTCGCCCGCCTCCATCAGGGAGATCAGCGTGGCCCAGACGGGGACGCCGCGCACGTAGTTCTTGGTGCCGTCGATCGGGTCGATCACCCAGCGGCGCGGGCCGCTGCCCTCGACGCCGTACTCCTCGCCGAGAACGGAGTCCCGGGGGCGGGCGCGCTGCAACTGGCCGCGGATCAGCTCCTCCGCCGCCTTGTCCGCCTCACTGACCGGGGTCATGTCCGGTTTCGTCTCGACCTTGAGGTCGAGGGCCTTGAAGCGGCCCATGGTGGCGGCGTCCGCGGCGTCCGCGAGGACGTGGGCCAGGCGCAGATCATCGAGGTAGTCCGGCATGTACGGAACCGTATCCGGCCGAGGTGACGCGGGGCCACATAGGGCCTGTCTGACAATTCCCGTCGTCGCCCGGAGGGCGGCCGCGCGGGGTCAGGCGCGTGCTCTGGGGGTCCCCCTGCTCGAAGAGCTTGGGGGAGTGCCGGGCGGAGAGCCTCGTACTGGGTGTACTCGGCTCTGCGCCCGGTGCGGCGAGAGGGCGTGCATGGCGTCGCGAGGCAGACGGGAATGGTCAGACAGGACCTGGGCCCGCTGATGCCCCCGCACACCCTTGACAGTCCACCCGCACGCCCCAACTCTGGGCCCACGACCGCTCGCTCCGGGGAGGCGACGATGCCTGTAGCGCGGGAATCCCTGCTGGACGCCGCGTCCAGGGCGCTGGCCCGCCGGCCGTGGTCCTCGGTGCGGATGGTGGACGTGGCGGCCGCGGCCGGGGTCTCCCGGCAGACGCTGTACAACGAGTTCGGCAGCAAGGACGGACTCGCGCGGGCCCTGGTCCTCCAGGAGGCGCACGGCACCCTCGCCGGGATCGACCGCGCCCTGGCGGGCCCCGACGACCCGGTGGAGCGGCTGGTCGCCGCCGCCGAGTGGACGGCGGCGGCCGCCCGGCGCAGCGCCCTGGCGCGCGCCCTGCTCACCGGCTGCTGGAGCGAGCGGCTGCCGCCACCGGCGCTCTCGGCGGCGCCGTGGCCGCCCGCCGGAGAGGCGCGGCGGACGGCGGACGCCCCGCCCGCCTGGCCCGCGGGCTTCCTGGCGTTCGCCCGCGACCGCGCGGCGGCCGCCCTGGCCGGTCCGGGCGCCCGCGGCGCGGACCTCGCCGCGCTGGCCGCCACCTGCGAGCTGGTGTTCCGCCTCGCGCTGTCCTGCGTGCTGGTCCCGCCGGACGGGACGGAGGTCGCCGCCCTGGTGCGCGGGGCGCTGCGCGGCACCGGCCCGGTCGAACCGGCGCCGCCCCTGAGCGCGGTGACGCGGGGTCAGTGACTGGAGCCGGACAACTGGAGCCCGATCACCCCGATGATGACGAAGCTGATCGAGACGATCTTCAGCGTCGACACCAGATCGCCGAGGAAGACCATGCCGTAGACCGCGGTGCCCGCCGCGCCGATGCCGGTCCACACCGCGTACGCCGGGCCCACGTCCAGCTTGCGCAGGGACAGGGTGAGCAGGCCGAAGCTGCCGAGGGCGAAGCAGCTGAAGGCGATGGTCGGCCAGAGCCGGGTGAAACCGTGGGACAGCTTCAGGCACACGGCGAAGCCGGTCTCCAGCACTCCCGCGACGATGACCAGCAGCCACGCCATGCGCTGTCCTCCCGTGTCTCCGCGTCCCGTGGCCGCTCCGGCTCGGTGCGATTATGCCCTTACCTGATCACGGGGGCGGCAAACAACGCGGGACGGCGCAGGGCGCGGGAGGTCGGTCGCCCTCGGCGGTCAGTCGCCCTCGGTCCGCTCCCGGGTGGACAGCAGCCGGCGCAGCGAGTACAGCCGGGCCGGGTCCGCGTGCCCCGCGGCCACCCACGCGTCCAGCGCGCAGTCCGGCTCGTCGTGGCCGCACGCGCGCGGGCAGCCCTCCGTGCCGGGCTCCAGGTCCGGGAAGGCGTGGATCACCCGGGACGGGTCGATGTGGGCGAGCCCGAAGGACCGTACGCCCGGCGTGTCCACGACCCAGCCGTCGCCGCCCGCCAGCGGCAGCGCGAGCGCCGAGGTGGTGGTGTGCCGGCCGCGTCCGGTCACCGCGTTCACCTGCCCGGTGACACGCCGCCGCTCCTTGGGCACCAGCGCGTTGACCAGCGTCGTCTTGCCCACCCCGGAGTGGCCCACGAACGCCGTGACCCGGCCGTCGAGAAACGTGCGCACCCGGTCCGCCGCGTCGCCGGTCTCCAGCTCGTCGCGGCTGGTGACGACGTAGGGGATGTCCAGCGCCCCGTACAGCTCCAGGAGTTCGTCCGCCGGGGCCAGGTCCGACTTGGTCAGCACCAGCAGCGGGTCCAGGCCGCCGTCGTACGCCGCCACCAGGCAGCGGTCGATCAGCCGGGGGCGCGGCTCGGGGTCGGCCAGCGCGGTGACGATGGCGAGCTGGTCGGCGTTGGCCACGACCACGCGCTCGTAGGGGTCGTCGTCGTCCGCGGTGCGGCGCAGCACCGAGGAGCGCTCCTCGATGCGGACGATGCGGGCGAGGGTGTCCTTCTTGCCGGACAGGTCCCCGACCAGGGCGACCTGATCGCCCACCACGGCGGCCTTGCGGCCCAGCTCGCGGGCCTTCATCGCCATGATCGGACGGCCGTCGACCAGGCAGGTCAGCCGGCCCCGGTCGACGGTGAGCACCATGCCCTCGGCGGCGTCCTCGTGCTTGGGCCGGATGTGCGTACGGGGCCGGTTGCCCCGGCGGTTGGGCCGGGAGCGGATGTCGTCCTCGTCGGTGTGCTTGCCGTAGCGGCGCATGACGTCTTCCCCGCGCCCTACGCCCCGAGCATCCCGGTCCACAGGTCGGGGAAGTCCGGGAGGGTCTTCGCCGTCGTCGCCACGTTCTCGATCTGCACGCCCTCGACCGCCAGGCCGATGATCGCACCGGCGGTCGCCATGCGGTGGTCCTCGTAGGTGTGGAAGATCCCGCCGTGCAGCCGGCGCGGGCGGATGTGCAGGCCGTCGGCGGTCTCGGTGACGTCACCGCCCAGCTCGTTGATCTCCTTGGTGAGCGCGGCCAGCCGGTCCGTCTCGTGCAGCCGCAGATGGGCCACGCCCCGCAGGGTCGAGGGGGAGTCCGCGAGCGCGGCCACCGCGGCCACGCCCGGGGTCAGCTCGCCGACCTCACCCAGGTCCACGTCGATACCGTGCACCACACCCGATCCGGTGAACACCAGTCCGTAGTCGGTCAGTTCGCAGGAACCACCCATCTCGGTGAAGATCTCCCGCAGCCGGTCGCCCGGCTGGGTCGTCCGCTCGGGCCAGTCCGGGATGACGACCTTGCCGCCGGTGACCAGCGCCGCCGCCAGGAACGGCTGCGCGTTGGACAGGTCCGGCTCCACCGTCAGGTCACGGCCGAGCAGGGCGCCCGGCGTGACGCGCCAGACGTTCGGCTCGCCGCCCGACTCCGGGGTGTCCACCTGGGCACCGACCGCGCGCAGCATGTCGACCGTCATCCGGATGTGCGGCAGCGACGGCAGCGTGGCCCCCACGTGCCGGACCTCGACGCCCTGGTTGAAGCGCGGGGCGGACAGCAGCAGGGCGCTGACGAACTGGGAGGACGAGGAGGCGTCGATCTCCACCGGGCCGCCGTCCAGCGCGCCGCCGCCGTGCACGGTCAGCGGCAGCGCGCCGCGCCCGTCGTCGTCGATCCGGGCACCGAGCGCGCGCAGCGCGTCGATCACGCCGTGCAGCGGACGCTCGTAGGAGCGGGGGTCGCCGTCGAAGCGGATCGGCCCGTCGGCCAGCGCGGCGACCGGCGGCAGGAAGCGCATCACCGTGCCCGCGTTGCCCACGTCGACGGTGGCCGGGCCGTGCAGCCCCGCGGGGATCACCCGCCACGCCTCACCGGAGCCGCCCGCGCCGGAGGAGCTGGAGGACACCGTCTCCTCGATGCCCACGCCCATCGCCCGCAGCGCCCCGGCCATCAGCAGCGTGTCGCGCGAGCGCAGCGGGCGGCGCAGCCAGCCCGGCTCGGAGGCGAGGGCGGCGAGCACCAGCGCGCGGTTCGTGACCGATTTGGACCCGGGCACGTGGACCGTCGCGTCGACGGCTCCGCTTGCGTGCGGGGCGGGCCAGAGGGCGGTGTGGGCGGGGTTCGGGGCCATGGGCCCACTCTATAAGGAGGCGGTCGGGCGGGCCGTCCCCGAGGCGCGGCGCGGAAATCACAGCCCGAGCAGCCGGCGGCCCGCGCCGGTCACAGTCCGAGCAGTCGGCGGCCCGCGCCGGTCACAGTCCGAGCAGCCAGCGGCCCCCGCCCGTCACAGCCCGAGCAGCCAGCGGCCCCCGCCCATCAGCGAGCACAGCGACACCGCGTGGAACAGGAACAGCCACAGCCCGGCCGGTACGTGCGTCAGCCGCGACAGCTGGTCCGCGTCCGAGTCCCCGGCGCCGCCGCCCGACCGCTTGGCCTGCAGCTCGAAGGCCGGACGCACCCCGCCGAGCAGCAGGAACCACACCACCGCGTACGCGAAGGCCGCCTGCACCTGCGGCCCGGCCAGCCACGACACCAGCAGGAACGTGCCGCCGGTGAGCACCACGGTCAGCGCCCCGTAGGCGTTGCGGATCATCACCAGCATCGCCACGAGCAGTGCCGTGGCCACCCACAGCAGCAGCGTGATCCGCCCGGTGGCCAGCAGGGCGGCGCCGCCGAGGCCGAGCAGCGGGGGAGCGGTGTAGCCGGCGGCCGCGGTGAGGATCATGCCGAGGCCGTACGGCTTGCCGCGACTCACGGTCAGGCCGCTGGTGTCGGAGTGCAGCCGGATGCCGGTCAGGGTGCGGCCGGTGACCAGCGCGACCAGGCCGTGGCCGCCCTCGTGGGCGATGGTGATCGCGTTGCGCGCCAGCCGCCACAGGGTGTGCGGGACGACGACGGCGAGCGCGGCGGCCGCGGTGGCGAGGACCACCCACAGGTCGGGGAAGGGCTGGGTGCCTGTCAGCCGGTCCCAGAGGCCGGGCAGGGCGAGGGAGGCGAGGCTGTGCATGGTACCGGTGGCTCCCTGTGGTCGTTCGGAGTCTGGCAGTGTGGCACGTATGTGCGGACGGTATGCAGCGAGTCGCGGGGCCGAGGATCTCGCCGAGGTCTTCGGCATCGAGGTGGGGGTCCCCCCTGCTCCAGTGGAGCCGAGAGCTTGGGGGAGGGAGCCGGAGGAGAGCCTGGAACCCGACTACAACGTGGCCCCCACCAAGGAGGTCCTCGTCGTCCTGGACCGTCCCCTGAAAGACGCGGAGGACAAGCGTCCGGTTCGCCAGCTGCGCAAACTCAGGTGGGGACTCGTGCCTTCCTGGGCGAAGTCCCCCGAGGGTGCCGCCCGGATGATCAACGCGCGCGCGGAGACCGTGCACGAGAAGCCCTCCTTCCGCCGCGCCTTCGCCGCCCGGCGCTGCATCGTGCCCGCCGACGGCTACTACGAGTGGGTCACCGGCACCGAGGAGCGGGAGCTGGAGGTCGAGGGCCGGCGCAAGCGTCCGCGCAAGCAGCCGTACTTCGTGACCCCGGCGGACGGCTCCGTCTTCGCCATGGCGGGGCTGTACGAGTTCTGGCGGGACCGCACGCTGCCCGACGACCACCCGCTGGCCTGGTGGGTGACCTGCTCGGTGATCACCACGGAGGCCGAGCGCGCCCCGCTGGCGGTGGCCCCCGACGAGGGCCCGCGCGCGCTGGCCGACATCCACCCCCGGATGCCGCTGATGCTCACCCCCGACCGCTGGGACGCCTGGCTGGACCCGGCCCGCACCGACCCGGAGGACCTGCGCGCCCTGCTGGCGCCGCCGCCCGAGGGGCTGATGCGGGCGTACCCGGTCTCCACCGCGGTCAGCAACGTGCGCAACAACGGGCCGGAGCTGCTGAAGGAGCTGGCGGCACCGGAAGAGGGCACACTCTTCTGACGTGAACGAGACAGCCGGGACAGCCGGGACAGCCGGGGCGGCCGGGACAGCCGGGGCGGCCGAGACGGCCGAGACAGTCGGGGCGGCCGAGACAGTCGGGACGGCGGCGGGTGAGGCCCGCGTCACCTGGTACCGGGCCGCGGACGCCCGCCTGGTGCTCGCGGCCGGCCACGGCGCCGGGGGCGGCATCGAGGCCCGGGACCTGCGGGCCCTGGCCCGCACCCTGCCCGGGCAGGGCGTGAGCGTCGCCCTGGTGGAGCAGCCCTGGCGGATGGCCGGCAAGAAGGTGGCGCCCGCGCCGAGGACGCTGGACACCGGCTGGCGCGGGATCTGGCCCGCGCTGACCGCGCCCGGCCTGCCGGTCGTGGCCGCCGGGCGCAGCGCGGGCGCGCGGGTGGCCTGCCGCACCGCCGCCGAGCTGGGCGCGCACGCCGTTCTCGCCCTGAGCTTCCCGCTGCACCCGCCCGGCAAGCCGGAGAAGTCGCGCGCCGCCGAGCTGCTCGGCACCGGCGTGCCCACCCTGGTCGTCCAGGGCGGCAACGATCCGTTCGGCAGGCCGGAGGAGTTCCCCGAGGGCCCCTACGAGCTGGTCGCCGTCCCGTACGGCGACCACGGCTTCGCCGTGCCCAAGCGGGCCGCGACCACCCAGGAACAGGCCCTGGACACCCTCACCGAGGGCGTCGCCCGGTGGCTCGTGTCGTCCGGGTCACTCGCCTGACGGCCGGGAATGCCGGGCCTGCCGGTGCTGTTGAGCCGGACAGAAGTGCCGGTCACCGGCACCGCCGTCGTGAGAGAGGGAGTCCGCCGCATGGGTTCGACCATCTGCCCGAGCCGCGCTCGCGCCGACCTGGACTGGTCGGTGCTGCACGCGGCCAGGACCGCCCCTATTCGGGCGGCGGGCGGACCGGATCGTCGTCTATCCTCCGAAACGAGTGGGACCGCTCTCGGTCCCGCGACGTCGCTTGAGGAGGTGGGTCCGGTTCCCGGTACCGACGCAGGGACCGACAACGGCCAGGCGGAGCTGCCCGAGGGCCGGGGCACGGGCGCGGAGTCGACCGCCGAACGCAGCGCGCGCTTCGAGCGGGACGCGCTCGAATTCCTCGACCAGATGTACTCGGCCGCCCTGCGCATGACGCGCAACCCGGCCGACGCCGAGGACCTGGTGCAGGAGACCTACGCCAAGGCGTACGCGTCCTTCCACCAGTTCCGCGAGGGCACCAACCTCAAGGCGTGGCTGTACCGCATCCTCACCAACACCTTCATCAACTCCTACCGCAAGAAGCAGCGCGAGCCCCAGCGCAGCGCCGCGGAGGAGATCGAGGACTGGCAGCTCGCCCGCGCCGAGTCGCACATGTCGACCGGTCTGCGCTCCGCGGAGTCGCAGGCGCTCGACCACCTGCCCGACTCGGACGTGAAGGAAGCGCTCCAGGCGATCCCCGAGGAGTTCCGCATCGCCGTGTATCTCGCGGACGTGGAGGGCTTTGCGTACAAGGAGATCGCGGACATCATGGGGACACCCATCGGTACGGTGATGTCCCGGCTGCACCGGGGCCGCCGTCAGCTGCGCGGCATGCTGGAGGACTACGCCCGTGACCGCGGGCTGGTCCCGGCCGGCGCCGGAGAGTCGAACGAAGCGAAAGGTTCGGGCTCATGAGCTGCGGAGAGCCGCACGAGACGGACTGCGGTGAGGTGCTCGACCACCTGTACGAGTTCCTCGACAGTGAGATGCCGGACGTCGATCGCACCAAGTTCGAGCACCACTTCGAGGAATGCTCGCCCTGCCTGGAGAAGTACGGCCTGGAGCAGGCCGTGAAGAAGCTGGTCAAGCGGTGCTGCGGGCATGACGACGTGCCCGCGGACCTGCGGGCCAAGGTCATGGGCCGGATCGAGCTGATCCGCTCCGGCCAGCCCGTCTCCGACCGCGACGTGACCGCGGAGCCGGTGACCTCCCAGGAGTCCTGACCGCCTCCCGGTGACCTCCCAGGAGTCCTGACCGCCTCCCGGCCGTCTCCTGACCGGCTCGGGCGACCGCGCCCCCGGCGAACCAGTTTCACCCGTACGTGCTAATCCGCGGCTTATCGGGCCGCGGACTCCCCCGCGCGTCCTAGGGTCTGTCTGACCATTCCCGTCGTCGCCGGAGGGCGGCCGCGCGGCGTCAGGTGCGTGCTCTGGGGGCCCCTGCTCGAAGAGCTTGGGGGAGCGTGCATGGCGTCGCGCGGCGGGCGGGATGGTCAGACAGACCCTAGGCTCCGGCCGTGGACCGGCATGAGCGGGGAGGGGCGTCCATGGAGGCGGTGCCGCCGCGGATCCGGGCGTACCTGGCCTGTGCCGTCCTCGGCGCCCTGCTCTGCCTGCTGCCGCTGCCCCTGACCCTCGCCCGCACGCCCTGGTGGGCGGTCGTCCTGCTCGCCGCGGTCTACGCCTGCTGCGAGCAGCCGGCCCGGCGCTGGTCCGCCGGCCCCTTCTACCCCGTGCTGCTCGCCGCGGCGTTCCTGCTGCCGGCCCCCGCCGCCGCCCTGGTCCCGCTGCCCGGCGCCCTGCTCACCCGGGCCGGGCAGCCGCCCGAGGCGGCGCGCCGGACCTGGCGGGCGGCCCGGCTCGCCCTCGCCGTGTGGGCGGCGGCCCGCACGCACTGGGCACTGGGCGGCCGGGACGCCGTCGTCGGCTCCGACTTCCCCTACGCCCTGGTGCCCGCCGGGGCCGCCGTGGCGGCGTTCTGCCTGGTGCTGGCGGCGCTGGATGCCGGCTTCCGCGCGCTCGCCGCCGAAGCCCCGCGCGTGCCGCGCTCCCGGCGGGCCCCCGCCCGCCGGGCCCGCCGGGAGCGCTGCACCCGCTCGCTGGCGCCCATCGCCGTGCACGGCCTCGCCGGGCTGATGATGGCCGTGCTCTGGCGCAGCCCGTACGGCCCGGTCGCCGCGCTGCTCGTGCTGCTGCCGATGTGCGTGTCCTGGTGGGCGTACGCGCAGTACCACCGCGAGCGGGCCGCCCACCGGGCCACCATCCGGGCCCTGGTGCAGGCCGTCGACATCAAGGACGGGTACACCCGCGGCCACAGCGAACGGGTCGGGCAGGCCAGTGTGCTCATCGCGCGCGAACTGGGCATGGACGAGGAACGCGTCGAGGTGCTGCGCTTCGCCGGCATCCTGCACGACGTCGGCAAACTCGGCGTCCCCACCCGGCTGCTGCGCAAGGACGGCCCGCTCACGCCCGAGGAACGCGCCGTGATCGAGCTGCACCCCGAGTACGGCCACGAGATGGTGCGCGGGATCTCCTTCCTCGGCGAGGCCCGCTCCGCGATCCTGCACCACCACGAACGGCTCGACGGGTCCGGCTACCCCTACGGCCTGGCCGGCGGTCAGATCCCCGAGTGCGCCCGCGTGGTGGCCGTCGCCGACGCGTTCGACGCGATGACCTCCACCCGCTCCTACCGGCGCTCCCGGCCCGTGGGCGCCGCGCTGGCGGAGCTGGAGCGCTGCGCCGGGACGCAGTTCGACCCGCGGGTGGTCACGGCCCTGGCCCTCGCCCTGGACCGGCACGGCTGGCACCCCGCGGTCACCGCCGACGACGGCACGCCGCCGCCCGGGCCGCGGCCCGCGCCCGGCCCGGGCGCCCCGGCGTCCCCGCCCGGCCGCCGGGAGGCGCGCAGATGAGGCGGCCGGACCCGACGGCGCTCATCCGCGGCTGCGCGGCCCTGGCCGGCCTGGTCTCCCTGGCGGTCACCGCGCGCACCGGACTGCGGGACCCCGGGACCGCCCTCGCCTTCGGGGCGCTGATCCTGTTCGGGGAACTGACGCGCTGGTCCGTGACCGACACCGCGACCGGCACCGGGGCCCGGGCCGGGTACAGGTCCGGATTCGGGACCGAGTACGGGTCCGGATTCGGGGCCGGGTACGGGTCTGGGACCGGTGCCGGGGCGGCGGCTCCCGGAACCGGCCTCGGCCTCGGCCTCGGGCTCGGCCCCGGTCCAGGCACCGGCGAGGCCGCTCCGCTCGGGGCCGCCGGCGCGCTGTCGTACGCCCTGCTCGGCGAGGTCGCGGGCCTGCCCAGCCACCACGGCGTCTGCCAGGTGGTCGCCGTGGTGCTCGCCGCCTGCCTGCTCGGCAGCGTGCCGCACATCGCGCGCGGGCGCGGCCCCACCCGCGACCACCTGGCCCGCCGGGTCCTCACCGTGCTCTTCGCCGCCGTCTGTTTTCAGCCGTTGTACAACCGGGGCGTGTTCCGGGCCTGGGACGGTCCCGCCCACGCCCTGCTGCTGCTCGCCCTGCTGGTGCTCACCGCGCTGTGCGGGGCCGTGCTCGCCGCCGCCCCGGCGCACAGCCGCACCCGGTGGCCGTTCGGCCCGCTGCTGCGCGAGGAACTGCGGGGCCTGCTCGGCATCGGCCCGGCGGTGTGCGCGACCGGCGCGGTGATGGCCCTCGCGGTGGCCGCCGTCGGGCTGTGGGCGCTGCCCGTCCTCGCGGTGCCGCTGCTGCTCGCCCAGCTGTCCCTGCGGCGGTACGCGGCGGTGCGGGCCACCTACCGGCAGACCATCGCCTCGCTGGCCCGGGCCACCGAGGTCGCCGGGTACACACCGGCCGGGCACGCCCGCCGGGTGGCCGCGCTCAGCCGGGCCGTGGGCCGGGACCTGGGCCTGCGGGAACCGGAGCTGACCGTGCTGGAGCACGCGGCCCTCATGCACGACATCGGGCAGCTCAGCCTGGTGGACCCGGTGCCCGCGGGGGCGACGTCCGGCCTGCCGGCGGCCGAGCAGCGGCGGATCGCGCTGCTGGGCGGCGCGGTGGTCCGGCAGACCGGGGTGGACCGGGAGGTCGCCGTCGTGGTCGAACGGCAGGCCGACCCCTGCCCGGAGCAGCCGCTGCCCGCGCGGATCGTACGGGCCGTGAACGCCTACGAGGAGAAGGCCCGCGACGCCGGCCCCGGCGGCGGGCTGCGGGCACTGGAGGAACTGCGCCTGGCCGGCGCGGGCCACTACGCGCCCGATGTGGTCGAAGCACTGGCCAGAGTGCTGTCACGGGACTGTCTGACGCCGCCCGTCCCGGGGTAACCCATGGGTAATGAGCGGCCTCGAAGCCGTACGTGGTTGGATGCCAAGGAAAGGGTGTCCGGGGGCAGAGCCAGCCCACACATCGGAACTGGCAGGCGGGAATCGTGAGGATCTTCGGCAAGGGACGGCACCGGCCCTCCGCCTCCTGGCGGCAGGCCACCGACCGTGCGTTCACCCTGATCGGCGACGGCCGGTACGAGGACGCGGGCGCGCTGCTGACACGCGCGGCCGATCTGGAACCCTGGCTGGCGGAGTCCTGGTTCAACCTGGCCCTGCTGCACAAGTTCCGGCACGACTGGGAGCAGGCCAGAGCGGCGGGCCTGCGGGCGGTGGCCCTGCTGGAGAAGGAGACCGGGGCGCCCGACTGGTGGAACGTCGGCATCGCGGCCACCGCCCTGCAGGACTGGCCGCTGGCCCGGCGGGCCTGGCAGGCGTACGGCCTCAAGGTGCCCGGCGGGGTGGCCGCCGCGGGCGAGCCGGCCGGCATGGAGCTGGGCAGCGCGGCCGTGCGGCTGTCGCCGGAGGGCGAGGCCGAGGTGGTCTGGGGCCGGCGTCTGGACCCGGCCCGGATCGAGGTGCTGTCCATCCCGCTGCCGTCCTCCGGGCGGCGCTGGGGCGAGGTCGTGCTGCACGACGGCGTGCCGCACGGCGAGCGGACCACCGCGGACGGGCACAGCTTCCCGGTCTTCGACGAGATCGAACTGTGGGCGCCCTCGCCCGTGCCCACCTGGGTGGTCCTCCTGGAGGCCGCCACCGAGGCCGACCGGGACGCCCTGGAGCAGCTGGCCGCCGACGCGGGCTTCGCCGCCGAGGACTGGTCGTCCTCCGTGCGGCTGCTGTGCCGGACCTGCTCGGAGTCGCGGATGCCGTCCGACGAGGGCGACGGCGTCCACCTGGACCCGCACGACCACAGTGAGCCGGGGCACCCCGGGCCGCTGGGCCACCGCACCGACGGGCAGCTGTGGGTGCCGGAGCGGGAGTGCGGGGTGGCCGCGCCGGCCTCGCTGGTGCGCGGGCTGCTGGACGGATGGGTCGCGGACAGCCCGGACTCCCGGGACTGGCGTGACCTGGAAGAGGTCTGCTGAGGCCGCCGGGCGTCCGCGGCCCCCGTACCCTGTATCAGGCATCCATCCTCCCGTTCTTGTCAGGAAGGCATACGTCGGTCATGGCGCAGCAGGACACCGATCAGCAGCACACGGGCGTGCTCCCCGTCGACGACGAGGGCTATGTCGTGGACACGGGGGACTGCGAGGAGCGCGAGACGGCCTGGCGTGAGCGCGGCACCTCGCGGCCGATCACGGTCGTCGGCAACCCGGTGCTGCACAAGGAGTGCAAGGACGTCACCGAGTTCGGCGACGAACTGCGGCAGCTGGTCGCGGACATGTTCGCCAGCCAGCGCACGGCCGAGGGCGTGGGCCTGGCCGCCAACCAGATCGGCGTCGACCTGAAGGTCTTCGTCTACGACTGCATGGACGACGAGGGCGTCCGGCACGTCGGCGTGGTCTGCAACCCCCGGGTCGTCGAACTCCCGGCGGACCGGCGCCGCCTGGACGACAGCAACGAGGGCTGTCTGTCCGTGCCGAGCGCGTACGCGCCGCTGGCCCGCCCCGACTACGCCGAGGTGAGGGGCCACGACGAGCGGGGCAACCCGGTCAAGGTGCGCGGCACCGGCTACTTCGCACGCTGTTTGCAGCACGAGACCGACCACCTGTACGGCTCCCTGTACATCGACCGGCTCTCCAAGCGCGAGCGCAAGGACGCGCTGCGGCAGATGGCCGAGAACGAACCGCGCTACCCCGTGGTGGCCAACGGCTGAGCCCCTCGCCAGAGCCCGCGCGCACACGGCGCCCGACCGCACGACCGGTCGGGCGCCGTACGTGTGTCCCCCTCGGCCCCCCGCGGTCCCGCACATAATCGATCCTTTGTGCGTCTCTGTTGAACCATAATCAGTCACACAAGGGGATATTCTCGGCATCCCGGGTGGCGAGTACACCAAATCCGTTCCCAAATCGGTCAGTTGTGGTGCTGAATGGGAGTACGGGGATGTGTGACGGCGTGCGTCGGCACAGCGGAAGCGGCGGACGCCACGGCGGCTGAGAGGGGTTGTTCGTGCCAGCTTTCCCATACAGCACCACACCGACATCGACAGCGGTCGCAGTGCCACCGTCACTCGCTCTCCCGGTGATCGAGACCGCGTTCCCCAGGCAACTGCACGCCTATTGGCCCGCGCTCCAGGAGAACACCCGCACCTGGCTGCTGGAAAAGCGGCTCATGTCCGCGGACACGGTGGAGGAGCACGCCGACCGGCTGCGCTACACCGACCTCATGGCGGGGTACTACCTCGGCGCCCCCGACGAGGTCCTCCAGGCGATCGCGGACTACAGCGCGTGGTTCTTCGTCTGGGACGACCGGCACGACCGGGACATCGTCCACGGCCGGACCGTCGCCTGGCGCCGGCTGCGCGGCGCGCTGCACCTGGCGCTCGACTCACCGCGCGACCATCTGCACCACCCGGACCCGCTGGTCGCCGGGTTCGCCGACAGCGTGCTCAGGCTGTTCTCGTTCCTGCCGGCCACCTGGAACGCCCGCTTCGCCCGGCACTTCCACGCGGTGATCGAGGCGTACGACCGGGAGTTCCACAACCGCAGCGAGCACATCGTGCCGACGGTCGCGGAGTACCTCTCCCTGCGCCGGCTCACCTTCGCGCACTGGATCTGGACCGACCTCCTCGAGCCGAGCGCGGGCCGCGAACTCCCGGACGCCGTCCGCGGGAACCCGGCGTACCGGCGCCCGGCCCTGCTCAGCCAGGAATTCGCCGCCTGGTACAACGACCTGTGCTCACTGCCCAAGGAAATCGCGGGCGACGAGGTGCACAATCTCGGGATAAGTCTCGTCACACACGAAGGACTGACCCTTGAGGCGGCGATAAAGGAAATCCGCCGACGCGTCGAGGAATGCATCACCGAATTCCTGGCCATGGAGCACGAGGCATTACGGTTCGCGGACGGTCTCGCGGACGGGACGGTGTGCGGAAAAGAACTCTCGGCCGCCGTGCGGGCCTGCGTCGGCAATATGCGCAACTGGTTCAGTTCCGTCTACTGGTTCCACCACGAGTCCGGCCGCTATATGGTCGACAGCTGGGACGACCGGTCCACGCCCCCGTACGTCAACAACGAAGCGGCAGGTGAGAAATGACCGTCGAGTCCGTCAAGCCCGAGGCGCGGCCGGCAGCCGGCGCGCCGGGTGAACCGCCGGTGGCCGGCGGCGCCGTCCCGCTCCTGGGACACGGCCTGAAACTGGCCCGCGATCCGCTGGCCTTCCTGAGCGGGCTGCGCGACCACGGCGACGTGGTGCGGCTGCGCCTCGGCCCCAAGACGGTGTACGCCGTCACCGCGCCCGACCTCACCGGGGCCCTGGCGCTCAGCCCCGACTACATCATCGCCGGCCCGCTGTGGGAGTCCCTGGAGAGCCTGCTCGGCAAGGAAGGCGTGGCCACCGCCAACGGCCCGCTCCACCGCCGCCAGCGGCGCACCATCCAGCCCGCCTTCCGGCTCGACGTGCTCCCCGAGTACGGGCCCATCATGACCGAGGAGGCGCACGCGCTCGTCGGGCGCTGGCGCTCGGGGCAGGTCCTCGACGTCACGGCGGAGTCCTTCCGGGTGGCCGTCCGCGTCGCCGCCCGGTGCCTGATGCGCGGCAGCTACATGGACGCCCGCGCCGACCGCATCTGCGCGGCGCTCGCCACCCTGTTCAGCGGTATGTACCAGCGCATGGTCGTCCCCCTCGGACCGCTTTACCGCATACCCGTACCGGCCAACCGTGAATTCAACCGCGCATTGGCCGATTTGCATCTCCTGGTCGACGAGATCGTCGCCGACCGAAGGGAAAGCGGTCAAAAACCGGACGATTTGCTGACGGCTTTGCTGGACGCGAAGGACGAGAATGGCGAGCCCATTGGGGAGCAGGAGATCCACGATCAGGTGATCGCGATCCTCACCCCGGGCAGTGAAACCGTCGGGTCCATGATCATGTCGATCCTTCTCGTTCTCACCGAGCACCCGGATCTCGGCGACCGGATCCGCGACGAGGTGAAAACCGCGGTGGGGGACCGGCCGGTCGCATTCGAGGACGTCCGAAAACTGACGTTCACCGCCCATGTGGTCGTCGAGACAATGCGCCTCTATCCCGCCGTGTGGATTCTGACCCGGCGCACGGTGGCGGAGACCGAGCTGGGCGGCTACCGCATCCCGGCCGGCGCGGACGTCATCTACAGCCCCTACGCCATCCAGCGCGACCACCGCTCCTACGACCGGCACGAGGAGTTCGACCCCGGGCGCTGGCTGCCGGAGCGGGCCAAGGAGGTCCCCAAGCACGCGATGAGCCCGTTCAGCGTGGGCAACCGCAAGTGCCCCAGCGACCACTTCTCGATGGCCGAACTCACCCTGCTCACCGCCGCGATCGCGGACGCCTACCGCTTCGAGCAGGCGCCCGGCTCCGACCCCCGGCCCCGGATCGGGATCACGCTGCGCCCGCGCCGGCTGCTGCTGCGGGCGCTGCCCCGCTGACCCGGCGCCGGCCCGGCGCCCGGGCCGTGCCCCGCGCGTTCAGGCGGCCTGCGGGCCCCTGAACGCGCGCCGGTAGGCGTGCGGGGTGGTGCCCAGCGCCCGTACGAACTGGTGCCGCAGCGCCGCCGCCGTCCCGAACCCGGCCCGGTCCGCGATCGCGTCCATCGTCTCGTCGGTCCCCTCCAGCAGGCGCTGCGCCAGCAGCACCCGCTGGCGCAGGACCCACCGGTAGGGGGTCGTGCCCGTCTCCTGCTGGAAGCGGCGGGCGAAGGTGCGCGGCGACATGTGGGCGCGGGCGGCGAGCTGCTCGACGGTGACCTCCTCGTCGAGGTGCTGCTCCATCCACACCAGCACCTCGCCCACGGTGTCGCACCGGGACCTGGGCAGCGGCCGCTCGATGTACTGGGCCTGCCCGCCGTCCCGGTGCGGCGGCACCACCATCCGCCGGGCGATCTTGTTGGCGACCTCCGGCCCCTGCTCCTTGCGCACGATGTGCAGACAGGCGTCGATGCCGGCGGCCGTGCCCGCCGAGGTGATCACCGGGTCCTCGTCGACGTAGAGCACGTCCGGCTCGACCGTCGCGCGCGGGTACTGCCGCCGCAGCTCGGCCGCGTGGTGCCAGTGGACCGCGCAGCGCCGCCCGTCCAGCAGCCCGGCGGCGCCCAGCACGAACACCCCCGAGCACACGCTCAGCACCCGCGCGCCCCGGTCCACGGCCCGCCGCAGCGCGGCCAGGAGGGCGGGCGGGTAGGACCGGCCGGCGAAGCCGTCACCGGCCGGGACGGCGATCAGGTCCGCCTCGTCGAGCCGGTCGAGCCCGTAGGGCGTGCTGACCGTCAGCCCGCCGACATGGGTGCTCAGCGCCGGGCCCTCCGCCGAGACCACCGCGAAGTCGTACCGCGGCAGTCCGTCGTCGCTGCGGTCGATCCCGAAGACCTCGCAGACCACGCCCAGCTCGAAAGGGTGCACGCCGTCCAGCAGGACGGCCGCCACGTTCTGCAGCATGCCGCCAGTGTGCCGCACAAGTGGCAGGAATTCGAGGCCCTACGGCAGTCCTGCCACTCCCGGTCAGGAGTGTCCGGCGCGACAGTGGTGTGCATGAACGCAGACCAGATTCAAGGACTGATCGGCATGCTGGCGACCTTCGGGCTCCTGGTCCTGATGGCGCTCCCCTCGGCGCTCGGCGTCGTGCGCGACCGGCGCATCGACCGCCAGATCGGCCGGGCGCGGCGGGAGCGCGCGGACCAGGAGACCCGTGAGGCCCTGGAACGCAAGGAGGCTCAGAAGTCCTCGTCCAGGTCGACGGTGCCCTCCACCGCCACCTGGTACGCCGACGGACGCCGCTCGAAGAAGTTGGTCAACTCCTGAACCCCCTGCAGCTCCATGAAGGAGAAGGGGTTCTCCGAGCCGTACACCGGAGCGAAACCGAGCCGGGTCAGCCGCTGATCGGCCACGCACTCCAGGTACTGGCGCATCGAGTCGGTGTTCATCCCCGGGAGGCCGTCACCGCACAGGTCGCGCGCGAACTGCAGCTCGGCCTCGACGGCCCCCCGCAGCATGTCCTTGACCTGCTGCTCCAGCTGGTCGTCGAAGAGGTCCGGCTCCTCCTTGCGGACGGTGTCCACCACGTCGAAGGCGAACGACATGTGCATCGTCTCGTCGCGGAACACCCAGTTGGTGCCGGTGGCCAGGCCGTGCAGCAGGCCGCGGCTGCGGAACCAGTAGACGTAGGCGAAGGCCCCGTAGAAGAACAGGCCCTCGATGCACGCGGCGAAGCAGATCAGGTTGAGCAGGAAGCGGCGGCGGTCGGCCTGCGACTCCAGCCGGTCGAGCTGCTCGACCGAGTCCATCCAGGTGAAGCAGAACTCGGCCTTCTCCCGGATGGAGGGGATGTTCTCCACGGCCGCGAAGGCCGCCGCGCGGTCCTCCGGGTCGGGCAGGTAGGTGTCGAGCAGCGTCAGATAGAACTGGACGTGCACGGCCTCCTCGAACAGCTGGCGGGACAGGTACAGCCGCGCCTCGGGGGAGTTGATGTGCTTGTAGAGCGTCAGCACCAGATTGTTCGCGACGATCGAGTCACCGGTGGCGAAGAAGGCCACCAGGCGGCCGATCAGGTGCTGCTCCTCGGGGCTGAGCTTGGCGAGGTCGGCGACGTCCGAGTGGAGGTCGACCTCCTCGACGTGCCAGGTGTTCTTGATCGCGTCCCGGTAGCGCTCGTAGAAGTCCGGGTAGCGCATGGGACGCAGCGTCAGCTCGAAGCCGGGGTCGAGCAGGTTCTTGGTCGTCATTACTGGCAGGCCTCGCAGGACTCGGGGTTTTCCAGGGAGCAGGCGACGGCCTCTTCGGGGGCCGGCTGCTGGGCGGGGACGGTGGCCCGTCCGGCGGCGCGGGCGATCCGGGTCGCCGGGCGCGAGCGCAGGTAGTACGTGGTCTTCAGGCCCTGCTTCCAGGCGTAGGAGTACATCGAGGAGAGCTTGCCGATGGTCGGTGTCTCCAGGAACAGGTTCAGCGACTGGGCCTGGTCCAGGAACGGGGTGCGGGCGGCGGCCATGTCGATCAGGCCGCGCTGCGGGATCTCCCACGCCGTGCGGTACAGCGCCCGCACCTCCTCGGGGATCCACGCGAAGCCCTGCACCGAGCCGTTGGCCTCGCGCAGCGCCTCCCGGGTGCGGGCGTCCCACACGCCGAGCGCCTTCAGCTCGCGCACCAGGTAGGAGTTGACCTGGAGGAACTCACCCGACAGCGTCTCGCGCTTGAACAGGTTGGAGACCTGCGGCTCGATGCACTCGTAGACGCCCGCGATGGAGGCGATGGTGGCGGTCGGCGCGATCGCCAGGAGCAGCGAGTTGCGCATGCCGACGGCGGCGATCCGCTCGCGCAGCGCGGCCCACCGCTCGGGCCAGGTGAGGGAGACGTCGTAGTGGTCGGGGTGCAGGACGCCCCGGGCGGCGCGGGTCTTCTCCCAGGCCGGCAGCGGCCCGTGGCGCTCGGCGAGGTCGGTGGAGGCCTCGTAGGCGGCGAGCATGACGCGCTCGGCGATCCGCGTGGACAGGGCCTTCGCCTCGGGGGAGTCGAAGGGCAGGCGCAGCTGGAAGAAGACGTCCTGCAGGCCCATCGCGCCCAGGCCCACCGGGCGCCAGCGGGCGTTGGAGCGGCCCGCCTGCTCGGTCGGGTAGAAGTTGATGTCGACCACGCGGTCCAGGAAGGTGACGGCCGTGCGGACCGTCTCGTCCAGCCGCTCCCAGTCGATGTCCCCGCCGGTCACGAACGCGCCGAGGTTGACCGAGCCCAGGTTGCAGACCGCGGTCTCGCCGTCGTCGGTGACCTCCAGGATCTCCGTGCAGAGGTTGGAGGAGTGGATGACGTGGCCCGGCTCGGCCGTCTGGTTGGCGGTGCGGTTGGCGGCGTCCTTGAAGGTCATCCAGCCGTTGCCGGTCTGCGCGAGGGTGCGCATCATCCGGCCGTACAGCTCGCGGGCGGGCAGGGTCTTCTTCGCCAGCCCGGCCGCCTCGGCCCGGCGGTAGGCGGCGTCGAACTCAGCGCCCCACAGGTCCACCAGCTCCGGTACGTCCGCCGGGGAGAACAGCGACCACGGGCCGTCGGTGTTCACCCGGCGCATGAACTCGTCCGGGATCCAGTGCGCCAGGTTGAGGTTGTGGGTGCGGCGCGCGTCCTCGCCGGTGTTGTCCCGCAGCTCCAGGAACTCCTCGATGTCCGAGTGCCAGGTCTCCAGGTACACGGCGGCCGCGCCCTTGCGCCGGCCGCCCTGGTTCACGGCGGCGACCGAGGCGTCCAGGGTCTTCAGGAACGGCACGATGCCGTTGGAGTGCCCGTTGGTGCCGCGGATCAGCGAACCGCGGGAGCGGACGCGGGAGTAGGCGATGCCGATGCCGCCGGCGTGCTTGGAGAGCCGGGCCACCTGGTGGTAGCGGTCGTAGATGCTGTCCAGCTCGTCCTTGGGGGAGTCGAGCAGGTAGCAGGAGGACATCTGGGGGTGGCGGGTGCCGGAGTTGAAGAGCGTGGGGGAGGAGGGGAGGTAGTCCAGGCGGCTCATCAGCCCGTAGAGCGCGGCGACCTCGTCGACGGCCCGGGCGCTGTCGTCCTCGGCCAGACCGCAGGCCACCCGCAGCATGAAGTCCTGGGGCGTCTCGATCACCTTGCGGGTGATCGGGTGCCGCAGCAGGTAGCGGCTGTGCAGGGTGCGCAGGCCGAAGTAGCCGAAGCGGTCGTCGGCGGCCGGGTCCACCAGCGCGTCGAGGCGGGCGGCGTGCAGCCGGACGAAGGCGTCGGTCCGGTCGGCGATCAGCCCCTCGCGGTGGCCCACGGCGACGGACTCGGTGAAGGCGGTGACGCCCTGCGAGGCGGCCTCGGCGCGGATGGTGAGGGTCAGCAGCCTGGCCGCCAGCCGGGAGTAGGCGGGGTCCTCGGAGATGAGCCCGGCGGCGGCCTCGGTGGCCAGCTCGCGCAGCTCCGCCTCGTCGGCGTGCGCCGAACGGCCGCGCAGCGCCGCGGCGGCGACCCGCCCGGGGTCGGCGTCGGGGAGGTCGGCGGTCAGCTCGGTCAGGGTCCGCAGCAGCGCGGCTCCCGGACCGTCGGTCTCCAGGCGGGCTTCGACTGAGACCGGAGCGGCTGGCGCGATGGTCACGTGTGGCTCTCCCTCGCTCGGCACGGGACCTCGCCGAGGGCGGACGGCGGCACGCGAGCGCACGCGGCGCCGCACCCACCGGCCCATTCCACGAGGCCCGGACGTCAGGCACCCGGACCGGACGGCCGGGCGCACTGTCGGCAGGTCCTCGGACTGACGCCCGTACACGACGAAATGGGTATACGTGTACGAGTACACCGTTGCGGGACAGTTCCGGATTCGCACCGGATTCCCCTGCGGCGACAGCGAGCATGAGCATACATCTTGTGCCGGGTGAGAAAGCCACCCCCATATCTAGTGTCGCGGCGACTGCAGAGCGTGTACGCGTGCCCACACGTGAGTGAGCGGCCGGACACCGGCGGGGCCTGTCCCGGGCACGGCGACGGGCCGCCGGGTGCTCCCGGCGGCCCGCTCCCGGGCGTACGGCCCGGCCCGCTCCCGCGCATACGGCCCGGCCCGCCCCCGCGCGTACGGCCCGGCCTGTGGCCGGGCAGCCCTAGTGCGAGCTGCCCGCCGTGGCCGGCGGCAGCTCCGCCGACACGCCCGGGTCGCCCGCGTCCGCCGTGTAGTCCTCCGGCCGGGTCTCGTCGACGCCGTCGGGGGCCTTGAGCGCCTTGAGGACGACGGTCAGGACCACGGCGACGAGCACGTTGAGCACGAACGCCGTCATGCCGATGTAGCCGACCTCGCCGATGCCCGGGATCTCCTTGGCCGAGCCGCCGAAGTGCTTCTGCGTCGGCGAGGCGACCCCGTAGGCCGCGACCGTGCCGTAGACCATGCCGACCGCCCAGCCGGCCAGCAGCGCCCAGCGGTGGAACCAGCGGGTGAACAGGCCGCCGACCAGTGCCGGGAAGGTCTGCAGGATCCAGATGCCGCCCAGCAGCTGGAAATTGATGGCGACCGTCTTGTCCATGGTCAGCACGAAGACCAGCGCGCCCACCTTCACCAGCAGCGACACCAGCTTGGAGACCCGGGTCTCCTCCTCGGCCGTGGCCTGGGGCCGGATGAAGTCCTTGTAGATGTTGCGGGTGAACAGATTCGCCGCCGCGATCGACATGATGGCCGCCGGCACCAGCGCGCCGATGCCGATGGCCGCGAAGGCGATGCCCGTGAACCAGTCCGGGAACATGTCCTCGAACAGCTGCGGGATGGCCAGCTGCCCGTTCTTCACCTTCACGCCCGCCGCGATCGCCATGAAGCCCAGCAGCGCCAGCAGGCCCAGCATCAGCGAGTACAGCGGCAGGATCGTGGTGTTGCGGCGGATCACCTCCCGGCTGCGCGAGGAGAGCGTCGCGGTGATCGAGTGCGGATACATGAACAGCGCGAGCGCGGAGCCCAGCGCCAGGGTGGCGTACGTCCACTGGCCGCCCGCGGCCGGCACCAGGCCGCCCGCCCCCGCCTTGCTGTACTTGGCGCCCGCCGCCGCGAAGATGTCGTCGAACCCGCCCAGCTTGATCGGGATGTAGATGATCGCGACCGCGATGACGAGATAGATGAGCGCGTCCTTCACGAACGCGATCAGTGCCGGGGCGCGCAGCCCCGACGAGTAGGTGTACGCCGCGAGCACGCCGAAGGCGATCAGCAGCGGCAGGTCCTTCACGAACCAGTTGGTGTTCTCGCCGCCGCCGACGCCCATCACGTCCAGCACCGCCTGGATGCCGACGAGCTGGAGCGCGATGTACGGCATGGTCGCGAGGATGCCGGTGAGCGCCACCGCCAGCGACAGCCCCTTGGAGCCGAACCGGCCGCGCACGAAGTCCGAGGTCGTCACGTACCCGTGCTTGTGCGAGACCGACCACAGGCGCGGCAGGAAGGTGAAGATCATCGGGTAGACGAGGATGGTGTACGGCACCGCGAAGAAGCCGGCCGCCCCGGTCGCGTAGATCGCGGCGGGCACGGCGACGAAGGTGTACGCCGTGTACAGGTCGCCGCCGAGCAGGAACCAGGTGATCCAGGTGCCGAACGACCGCCCGCCCAGGCCCCATTCGTCCAGCGAGTGCTCGTTCTCGGCCCGGCGCCAGCGGGCGGCGAGGAAACCCAAGACCGTGACGGCCAGGAAGAAGAAGATGAAGACGCCGAGTGCGACGCCGTTGACGCCGTCCTTCACTTGGCCGCACCGCCCTTCGGGGACGTGCGGGCGCCGCCGCGGCCGCGCTGGTCGTGCTGCCAGAGCCGGTACGCGATCATGGTCAGCGCCGTGGAGACGATCACCCACAGCATCTGGTACCAGTAGAAGAACGGGATGCCGATGAACACGGGATCGGTCTTCGCGTAGGAACCGACCCACAGCATCGCCACGAACGGTGCGACGAGACAGAGGGCGATGATCACCCGTACGGGTGTCACCAGCCCGCTGCCGCCTCCTGGCGCCTCATCCGACATGTCCGGCTCCGTCCCCTCGCTGAGCACCGTGATCGTTCGCTGATCACCTGTGTAATGCGCAGGCAATCTAGGTCACGGCGTGCGGCGGACGGAACCCCTCGTCCGTATGTCGGTTGGCAGGCGCGGCGCCTTCAGTCCATCGGCCGCTTCAGGCGCGCGACGAACTTGTAGCGGTCGCCGCGGTACACCGAGCGCACCCACTCCACCGGCCGGCCCGTGCGGTCCAGCGAGTGCCGGGAGAGCAGCAGCATCGGCAGGCCCACGTCGGTGCCGAGCAGGCCCGCCTCGCGCGGGGTGGCCAGCGAGGTCTCGATGGTCTCCTCGGCCTCGGCGAGATGGACGTCGTAGACCTCGGCCAGGGCGGTGTAGAGGGAGGTGTACTTCACCAGGCTGCGGCGCAGCGCCGGGAAGCGCTTGGCCGACAGATGGGTGGTCTCGATGGCCATCGGCTCGCCGTTGGCCATGCGCAGCCGCTCGATGCGCAGCACGCGGCCGCCGGCCGTGATGTCGAGCAGGTCGGCGAGCCGGTCGTCGGCGGTGATGTAACCGATGTCCAGCAGCTGCGAGGTCGGCTCCAGGCCCTGGGCACGCATGTCCTCGGTGTAGGAGGTGAGTTGCAGCGCCTGGGAGACCTTGGGCTTGGCGACGAAGGTGCCCTTGCCCTGGATGCGTTCCAGCCGGCCCTCGACCACCAGTTCCTGCAGCGCCTGGCGCACGGTGGTGCGCGAGGTGTCGAACTCGGCCGCGAGCGTGCGCTCGGGCGGCACCGGGGTGCCGGGTGCCTGGGTCCGGGTCATGTCGAGCAGATGCTTCTTCAGACGGTAGTACTTGGGCACGCGCGCGGTACGGACGGTCGCCCCACCCTCGTTCTCCGCACTGCTGACGTCGGTGCTCATGCTCCGCCTTCCCGGCTCCAGTGCCGAAGTGGCCGAATCCCCTCGGCCACGGCTCACATCGTGGCACGGCTTCATGTGCCGGGACGGCACCCCGCACGCTCCGTGATCTCCTCTGTATACCGCCGTGACCCCCGTTGGTCTAGTCCATAGCCCCGCCGTGGAACCTGTGGTCCACACGAACAGGCGTCCGGTGTGCGGGAGTCGGCCGCGAGTGGTCCAGTGGAGTGCGGGCGTCCGTTTGACCGCATGAGCAATGAAAGGTCCCTGCATATCGCGGTCCCATAACGGAGCACCTGAGCGGCTCTGCGCACCCTTGACAGCCCTATTGGTCTGGGCCAAGCTCCCGGTACTGGTCTACACCATTGGTCCAGGTCCCGGCCCCATGGGCGGTATGCGCTGACGCTTCCACTGTCACTCAACCGCGGGGAGGCAGGGGGGTTTGTGGCATCCCTTGAGGAGGGTGGCGTGAAGCGCAAGCTGGCAGCCGCGATCGGCATCGCGGGCATGATGGTCTCCGTCGCGGCGTGCGGTAGTGACAACAAGGGCGGGGGCTCGGACGACGCCAAGGAGCTGACCGTCTGGCTCACCGTCGACGCGCAGAACAACTGGCCGAACCTGGTCAAGGCGGCCGACGACGCGGTGATCCAGAAGCACCCGGGTCTCAAGGTCAAGCACGAGTACTACGGCTGGCCGGACAAGAACACCAAGCTCGACGCGGTCCTCGCCACCGACAAGGCCCCCGACGTGGTCGAGATGGGCAACACCGAGATGCTCGGCTACATGGTCAAGGGCGCCTTCGCCCCGCTGGACGCGTCGAAGTTCGACAACTCCTCGGCCTGGCTCGACGGTCTCAAGGCGTCGGTGACGTACGAGGGCAAGACCTACGGCGTCCCCTACTACGCGGGCGGCCGGGTCGCCAACTGGCGCAAGGACGTCTTCACCGCGGCCGGTGTGAAGGCGACGCCGAAGTCCTACCAGGAGCTGACCGCCGACCTGGACAAGGTGCAGGCCAAGGAGGGCGACAAGTTCAGCGCCTGGTACCAGCCCAGCCGTGACTGGTACGCGGCCATGTCCTACGTCTACGACGCCGGCGGCGCCATCGCCAAGGAGGACGGCGGCCAGTGGAAGGCCGCCCTGTCCTCGCCGGAGTCCCTCAAGGGCCTCAACGAGTACAAGACGGTCCTCGACAAGTACATGCACGGCGACAAGACCAAGGACGAGGCCGACCGGCCGATCGTCTACGGCCAGGGCAAGTCCGGCATGATCTTCGCCGCCGCCTGGGAGGGCGCGACCGCCGCCGACCCGAAGAACGACAAGGTCGGCAAGCTGGCCGACAAGATCGAGAGCTTCGTGATGCCCGGCCCGTCCGGCAAGAACATGCCGGTCTTCCTGGGCGGTTCGGACCTGGCCGTCCCGGTCAAGTCCAAGGCGCAGGGCCTGGCCGCCGAGTGGATCAACGCCTTCACCGGCTCCACCGGCCAGAAGGGTCTGATCGCCAAGGGCAACCTGCCCAACAACAAGACCGACCTCGCCACGCTGAAGAGCGACCCGAAGACCGCCGTCCCGGCCATCGCGGCCGAGTCCAGCTGGTTCGTCCCGATGGCGCCGGGCTGGGGCCAGGTCGAGAAGGCCCAGGTGCTGCAGACCATGCTGCAGAACATCGGCACCGGCAAGAAGTCGGTCGAGGACGCCGCCAAGGAGGCGGACGCCGCGATCGACAAGGTCATCAACACCAAGTGACCTGAGCGCAGGGCCCTGCCGACGGGCGGGGCCCTGCTTCTCGCACGGCCGTTCGGCGGGGCCCCGGCCCCGTGCGGCCGTGCACGGCCATGCCTTGCTTTGCCTTCGTACGACCTGAGTACGAGGTTGTGCCTTCGTACGACCTGAGTACGAGCTGAGGGACCGCTGAGGAGCGCGCGATGAGTGCCGCAGACACGACCACCCCTGCCAAGGTGCCGCCACCGCGGCAGGCGCCGCCACCGGCCGCTCCGCGAGCGTCACGCAGACCACGCACCTCGGGCGGCGCGGCCACCCCCTGGCTGCTGCTGGCGCCCTGTCTGCTGATCCTGGCCGTGGTGATGGCCTACCCGCTGGTGCGGCTGGTCACCCTGTCCTTCCAGAAGTTCGGCCAGCCGCAGCTGTGGGGCTTCCAGCCGGCCGACTGGGTCGGCTTCGACAACTTCGCCGAGGTGCTCGGCGACAGTGACTTCTGGGCCGTCGTGCTGCGCACGGTGATCTTCGCCGTCGGCTGCGTCGTGTTCACCATGGTGATCGGCATGGCGCTGGCCCTGCTCCAGCAACGGGTCTCCGGCTGGGTGAAGACCCTCATCAACATCGTCCTGGTGGCCAGCTGGGGCATGCCCGTCATCGTGGCCACCACCGTCTTCAAGTGGCTCTTCGACTCCGACTACGGCATCCTCAACGCGCTGCTCAGCAAGTTGCCCGGGGTCGAGATGATCGGCCACAACTGGTTCGCCAGCGGCACCCAGGGCCTCGCGGTGATCATGCTCCTGGTGGTGTGGGGCGCCGTGCCCTTCGTCGTCATCACGCTCAGCGCCGGCCTGACCCAGGTGCCCAAGGAACTGGAGGAGGCCGCGCGCCTGGACGGCGCCGGCTCCTGGGGCGTCTTCCGCCATGTCACCCTGCCGATCCTCAAGCCGGTCATCGTGATGCTCACGACCCTGTCGGTGATCTGGGACATGGGCGTCTTCCCGCAGGTGCTCGTCATGCGCGGCGGCCACCCCGAAGAGGAGTTCCAGCTCCTCACCACCTACTCCTACGAGCGCGCCTTCCAGGTCAACGACTACGCGCAGGGCTCGGCGATCGCCCTGATCACCGTGGTGCTGCTGCTCGGCGTGGTCGCCGTCTACATGCGTCAGATGCTGAAGATCGGAGAAGTCGAATGAGCGGCTCGATCACCACCGCCCCCGCGGCGGGCCGCCGCCGGACCTCGAAGCTCGGCTGGAACCTGATCGGCCTGCTGGTCTTCGTCGTGCTGGGCTTCCCCCTCTACTGGATGCTCAACACGGCGTTCAAGCCCGCCAAGGACGCCATCGACCCGGACCCGAGCCTGCTGCCGACCGGCGCCACCCTGGACAACTTCCGGCGGGCGCTGGACATCGCGGACTTCTGGGGCCCGGTCGGGCGCAGCCTGATCGTGTCGCTGACCGTCGTGGTGGTCGGCATGATCGTCGGCACCCTGGCCGCGCTCGCCATCTCCCGCTTCGCCTTCCGGGGCCGCAAGATAGTGATCGTGGGCATCCTGGCGGTGCAGATGGTGCCGCTGGTCGCCATGATCATCCCGATCTTCCTGCTGCTGAACGACCTCGGCCAGTACGACAAGCTCACCGGCCTGATCATCACCTACCTGACCTTCGTGCTCCCCTTCACGGTGTGGACGCTGCGCGGCTTCATCGCCAACATCCCCAAGGAGCTGGAGGAGGCGGCCATGGTCGACGGCTGCTCCCGCACCGGCGCGTTCATCCGGGTGGTCTTCCCGCTGCTCGCCCCCGGCATGGTCGCGACCTCCGTCTACGGCTTCATCCAGGCGTGGAACGAGTACATCTACGCCCTGATGCTGATGAGCCAGGAGCACGAGACCGCCACCGTCTGGCTCGGCAACTTCACCACCAAGCACGGCACCGAGTACGCCCCGATGATGGCCGGCGCCACCATGATGGCCGTGCCGATCGTCGTTCTGTTCCTCCTCGTCCAGCGCAAGATGGCCGCGGGCCTGACCGCGGGCGCCGTGAAGGGATAACGCCACCCGATGACGACATTCGCCAGCGGTACCGACACGCTCACGCGGGACGCGCTGACCGTCCTCCAGCCCGGATTCACCGGCACCACCGCCCCCGACTGGCTGCTGCGGCGCCTGGGCGAGGGACTGGCCTCCGTCGGCCTGTTCGGCCGCAACATCGCCTCGCCCGAGCAACTGGCCGCCCTGACCGCCCAGCTGCGCGCGGAACGCGAGGACGTCCTGGTCGCCATCGACGAGGAGGGCGGCGACGTCACCCGCCTGGAGGTGCGCACCGGCTCCAGCTTCCCCGGCAACCACGCGCTGGGCGCGGTGGACGACACGGCACTGACCGAGGACGTCGCCCGCGAGCTGGGCCGGCGCCTCGCCGCCTGCGGGGTGAACTTCAACTGGGCCCCCTCCGCCGACGTCAACTCCAACCCGGACAACCCCGTCATCGGCGTCCGCTCCTTCGGCGCCGCCACCGATCTGGTCGCCCGGCACACCGCCGCCTACGTCACCGGCCTGCAGTCCGCGGGTGTCGCCGCCTGCACCAAGCACTTCCCCGGACACGGCGACACCGCGGTCGACTCGCACCACGCGCTGCCCCGCATCGACGTGGACACCGACGTCCTGGAGGGCCGCGAACTGGCTCCCTTCCGCGCGGCGATCGCGGCGGGCAGCAAGGCCGTGATGAGCGCCCACATCCTCGTCCCGGCCCTGGACGCGGACCTCCCGGCAACGTTGTCCCGCCGGGTGCTGACCGAACTGCTGCGCGGCGAACTGGGCTACCAGGGCCTGATCGTCACCGACGGCATGGAGATGCGGGCCATCGCCGACACCTACGGCATCGAACGCGGCAGCGTCCTCGCCATCGCCGCCGGTGCCGACGCGATCTGCGTGGGCGGCGGACTCGCCGACGACGAGACCGTGCGCGGGCTGCGCGACGCCCTGGTCGCCGCCGTCCGCTCCGGCGAACTCCCCGAGGAACGGCTGGCCGACGCCGCCGCACGCGTCCGCGCCCTCACCCGCTGGACCACGACCGCCGCCCCGGCCGCGGACGGCGCCGATCCCGAGGTCGGGCTGCGGGCGGCCCGCCGCGCGCTGCGGGCCACCGTCGCGGACACCTTCACCCCCCTCACCGAACCGCCCTACGTCGCCGCCCTCACCCCGGTGGCCAACATCGCCGTCGGCGACGAGACCCCCTGGGGCGTGGCCGCCGAACTGCTGCGCCTGCTGCCCGGCACCCAGACCGGCAGCTTCACCGGCGAGGACGCCGGACCCGCGGTCCTGCGCGCGGCCGGCGACCGGCGCGTGGTGGCCGTCGTCCGCGACGAGCACCGCCACCCCTGGATGGCGTCCGCCCTCGACACCCTCCTCGCGGCCCGCCCCGACACCATCGTCGTCGAGATGGGCGTCCCCCAGGCGCCCCCACGAGGCGCCCTCCACCTCGCCACCCACGGCGCGGCCCGCGTCTGCGGCCGCGCGGCGGCGGAATCCATCGCGGGCGCGTGCCCCGTCGAACCGGCTTCGCCGGGCCCGACCCACTGATCCGGGCCCACTGATCCGGGCCCACCAATCCAGGGTCCACTGATCCGGGTCCACCGACCCCGTGGTCAGTGGACCCGGGCCGACTGATGCGGGCTCACTGGCCCGGGGCCACTGCCACCGGCTCACCGCTACTGGTCCGCCGCTACCGATCCACCGGTCTCGGGCCGCCGCCGATCGCGGAGCACCGATCCCGGCCCACCGCACCGCGAGCCCGGCCCCGGAGCGGTGGGCCCCGCCGCGCGGGCGGGAACTGGGCGGCACCGGGGAGGCCGGGGGCCACCGGGCGGCACGGCGGCACGGCGGTAGCCACCGGACGAACCGGCGGCATCCCCCCGACGCCCCAGGGCCACCCACCGGACAACCCGGTGCCGCCCACCGGACGGCGCATGCGACCCACCGGAACGCCAAAGGTGCCGGTCACCCCCTCCCCGGGGTGGCCGGCACCTTTGGTGTGCGTGCGCGTGTTTCCCGGGCTAGATGCCCTGCCACTCCGGCTTGTGGGTGTAGGTGTGGCGGAAGTAGTCGGCGAGCTTGAGCTTGGCGGCGGCGGCCTCGTCGACGACCACCGTGGCGTGCGGGTGGAGCTGCAGGGCCGAGGCCGGGCAGACCGCGGCGACCGGTCCCTCGACGGTCGCGGCGACCGCGTCCGCCTTGCCCTCGCCCGTGGCCAGCAGCACCAGGTGCCGTGCCTCCAGGATCGTCCCGATGCCCTGGGTGATGACGTGATGCGGCACCTGATCGACGTCACCGTCGAAGAAGCGCGCGTTGTCCACGCGGGTCTGCTCGGTCAACGTCTTGATCCGCGTCCGCGAGGCCAGCGAGGAACACGGCTCGTTGAACCCGATGTGCCCGTCCGTCCCGATGCCGAGCAGTTGCAGGTCCACGCCGCCGGACCCGGTCAGCGTCCTGTCGTACGCCGCGCAGGCCGCCTGCACGTCCTCGGCGGTGCCGTCGGGCCCGAGGAACGCCTCCATGCCGATCCCGAGCGGCTCCAGCACCTCGCGCCGCAGCACGGAGCGGTAGGACTCCGGGTGGTCGGCGGGCAGCCCCACGTACTCGTCGAGCTGGGCGATCCGTGCCCGCGCGGTGTCCACGGCACCGGAACGCACCTTGGCCGCCAGCGCCTCGTAGACAGGCAGCGGAGTCGAACCCGTGGCCACGCCGAGCAGCGCGTCGGGCTTGCGCCGCAGCAGCTGGGCCATGGCCTCGGCGATGAGTTCGCCGCCGGCCGCGGCATCCGGAACGATGACAACTTCCACGCTGGGCCTGCCGATCTGAGGAGAGCCGAGAAGAGGACCGGACCCGGTAAGGAGGGGTCATGTGGTTTAGACCAATCTAGCAGAATCGGTCTCTCTCGACGTGCCCCGTCAGGTCAGTGAACCTCCCGTCGCGTCCATCCAGCTCCCCGTCACCCACCGTCCCGCGTCCGAGGCCAGGAACGCCACCACGTCCGCCACATCGGCCGGCTCCCCGACCCGGCCGAGCGCCGATATCGCCGCCGCGTTCTCCCAGCCGCCGGGCGTCCCGTGCAGCATCTCGGCGTTGGAGTCCGTGTCGATGATGCCCGGCGCGACCGAGTTGACCGTGATGCCGCGGGGGCCCAGCACCTTCGACAGATCCCGGGTGAAGACGTCCAGCGCGCCCTTGGTCATGGCGTACGCCATCGCGTGAGGCATGACGGCGGTGCGGGCGAGGCCGGAGGAGATGTTGATGACCCGGCCGCCGTCGCGCAGCCGGTCCAGGCCGTGCCGGACGAGGAAGAACGGCGCCTTCACGTTCACCGCGAAGACCCGCTCGAACTCCTCCTCGCCGATCTGGTCGAGGGGCGAGGACATGCCGATGCCGGCGTTGTTCACCAGGATGTCCAGGCCGTCCGCGTGCTCGTCGAACCGCGTCCACAGCTCCTCGACGCCGCCGCCGCGGCCCAGCTCCGCGCCGACCGTGAACGCCGAGCCGCCCGCCGCCTCGATCGCGGCGACCGTCTCCTTCGCCGCCGCCTCGTTGCTGGCGTAGTGCACGGCGACCCGCGCCCCGTCCCGGCCCAGCCGCTCGGCGATGCCCCGACCGATCCCCCTGCTCGCCCCGGTGACCAGCGCGGTCCTGCCCGCGAGCGGACCCGCGCCGCCGCTCGCCGCCCCCACACTCGTCGCCCCGGTGCCCGTCGTCCCGGTCCTGTCCGTGCTCATAACGATCCCCTCCGCCATTCCATAGCGAGCGCTACAGAAAGACCGTACAGCACGCGGCTGTCATTTCTCTAGTGCTCGCTATAAAATCAACCCATGGAGGTCGAGCAGGAAACGAAGAAGCAGGCGAAGACGCAGGTCGGCGCCGGTGTCACGAGAGACGCGAGCGGTGCGCCGGCGTCCGGGCGCCGCGGCCGCCCCCGTTCCTTCGACCGGGCGACCGCGCTGGAGAAGGCCGTCCTGGCCTTCTGGGAACACGGGTACGAGGCGACGTCCGTCTCCGACCTCACCCGTGCCATGGGTATCGGCGCGCCGAGTCTGTACGCGGCCTTCGGCGACAAGCAGGCGCTCTTCGCCGAGGTCGTGCGCGACTACGGCGAGCGGTACGGGGCCTTCGGTGCCCGTGCGCTGGCCGAGGAGCCCACCGCCCGGGCCGCCGTCGCCCGGACCCTGCGCGAGGCGGCGTACGAGTACACGGCTCCGGGCCGCCCGCCCGGCTGCCTGGTCGTCCACGCGGCGACGAACTGCACCACGCCGGAGGTGGGGGAGTCGCTGCGGGAGCGGCGCAACGCCTCCATCGCCGCGTTCGAGCGCCGCATGGACGCGGCCGTCGCCGCCGGCGAGCTGCCCGCCGGCACCGACACCCGCGCGCTCGCCCGGTACGTCGGCGCCATGATCCAGGGCATGTCCCAGCAGGCCCGGGACGGTGCGAGCCGCGCGGAGCTGGAGGCGCTCGCGGAAATTGCCATGGCCAACTGGCCCCGTGGCTGAGCCGGGCGGGCTAGGCTGCAGCGTGGCGAACGCCGGGGCCCTCGACCGGCGGGCCCTCCGGCTCGGCTGGTGCGGCCGTTCTCCGTGAACAATGCACAACAACCTCGTCCCGCTCATGGACAGGCACAAATGGTCTAGTCCACAATCGAGGGAACGACTCGCACCACGGAACGACGGAACGTACGCGACACCGTCCGTGCCCCCTGGGTGAACGCACAAGCCTCCGCCCTCCCCGCACAGGAGGACGGACCGAGGAACCGGTGCTCTCTGCCCTGACTGCCCCGGCTCCTCATCCTTCGGCCGACCGGGACCGCACACCCCACGGCCGATATTGCTCCGGGCTGCGGTGCCGGGAGGGTTGAGGGTCCCTCTCAGGCGCCGCGGCCCGCGGGTGTCTCCGGGGCCCCGCAGCCCCGTACGCCGACGGGTGTTCCAGGCCCTCCGCAGCCGTACGCCGCCCGGTATTTCAGAACCGTACAAACGCCCGGGTACGCTCGCAGACGTGCCCTCCATGAACGAACTCGTACGCCAGCACACCGCCCTCGACGACTCCGATCTCGAATGGCTCCACCTGCTGGTCTCGGAGTGGCAACTGCTCTCCGACCTCTCCTTCGCCGATCTGGTCCTGTGGGTTCCGACGCTGGACGGCACCCGGTACGTGTCCGTCGCCCAGATGCGGCCCAACACCGGCCCGACCTCCTACCAGGACGACATGGTCGGCCACCTCGTCCCGCGCGGCCGCCGGCCGATGCTCGACGCGGCGCTGGACGAGGGCCGGATCGTCCGCGAGGGCGACCCGGAGTGGCGCGAGGAGGTCCCGGTCCGCGTCGAGTCGATCCCGGTCCGGCGCGAGGGACGCGTCCTCGGTGTCATCGCGCGCAACACCAACCTGCTCACCGTGCGCACCCCGAGCCGGCTGGAGCTGACGTATCTGCAGAGCGCCTCCGACCTGGCGCAGATGATCGCGGCCGGTTCCTTCCCGTTCCCGGACCAGCAGGTCGACATGGACGCCTCGCCGCGCGTCGGCGACGGGCTGATCCGGCTGGACGCGGACGGCTTGGTCCAGTACGCCTCCCCGAACGCGCTCTCCGCCTACCACCGCCTCGGCCTCGCCGCCGATCTGGTCGGCCACCACCTCGGTGAGGCGACGGCCGAACTCGCCCCGTCCCGGGCCCCGGTGGACGAGGCGCTGGTGAAGCTGGCCAGCGGCTGGGCGCCCCGCGAGTTCGAGATCGAGGCCCATGACGGGGTGATCCAGTTCCGGGCCATCCCGCTCAAGCCCAAGGGCACCCGCATCGGTTCGCTGGTCCTGCTCCGGGACGTGACCGAACTGCGCCGCCGCGAACGTGAGTTGATCACCAAGGACGCGACGATCCGGGAGATCCACCACCGGGTCAAGAACAACCTCCAGACGGTGGCGGCCCTGCTGCGGCTCCAGGCCCGGCGCATCGACTCCGAGCGCGGCCGGGAGGCCCTGGAGGAGGCGGTGCGCCGGGTCGGGTCGATCGCGATCGTGCATGAGACGCTGTCTCAGAACCTGGACGAGCGGGTGGAGTTCGACGAGATCGCCGACCGGGTGCTGGCGATGGTCGCCGAGATCTCGCCGGGCAAGGTGACCGGTCGGCGCAGTGGCCGGTTCGGCATCCTGGACGCCGAGGTGGCCACCCCGCTGTCGATGGTCCTGACCGAGATCCTGCAGAACGCCCTGGAGCACGGCTTCCGCGAGGGCGACACCGGCACGGTCGAGGTCTCGGCGGTGCGCGGCGGCACCACGCGCGAGGGGCGGTTGCTCGTGACCGTCCAGGACGACGGCGTGGGCCTGCCCGAGGGCTTCGACGCGAGCCGCTCCGGCAACCTCGGCCTGCAGATCGTACGCACCCTGGTCGAGGGGGAGTTGGGCGGCGCCTTCGACATGGTGCCCGCTCCGGGGGGCGGCACGCGCGTGATCCTCGACATCCCGGTGCAGGTGCACAAGTAGCGGCCGGCGCGGGCGGACAGCAAAGAGCCCCGGACCTCGAAAGGTCCGGGGCCAGTCGCTCGTGCTGCCCATCGGGATGGGGTACCCCTTGCTCGAAGAGCCTGGGGGAGCATCGGGGGTACTGCGCGCTGCGGCTCGGGGGCGGGAGATGCGTGCTCGCTGCACGCGCCGCCAAGCTCAGGCTGTCAGCGGGGTGGCTGTGGTCAGGCGGAGGCCTGACGAGCCCGGTTGCGGGCGGCGCGGCGCTTCATCGCACGGCGCTCGTCCTCGCTGAGACCACCCCAGACGCCGGAGTCCTGGCCGGACTCAAGCGCCCACTGCAGGCACTGCTCGATAACCGGGCAGCGACGGCAGACGGCCTTGGCTTCCTCGATCTGCAGCAGCGCAGGACCGGTGTTGCCGATGGGGAAGAAGAGCTCGGGGTCTTCCTCGCGGCAAACGGCGTTGTGACGCCAGTCCATGGCTGCTACCTCTCCTTGGTATTACGTGCAAGTTGCTTGTGAATGTGAACGCTTTCACGAATCCCTCAACAAGTGAAGGGCCGACCGTCAGGTTTCCCTGGCGTGGTCCTGTGGATTGAAGAGGGGTTCCGGTGATCTCTGGGGCCCTGTGTGGTGGGCCGCCCCGATCGCCATGTAGAGACTCGCAAACCTCAGCGGCGGATACAACCCCTTCCGGAAAGTTTTTTTGGATTCCTCGGTGTCGACTAGGTCACAGCCGTACTTCCATGGGGTGGACCCTGGTCTAAACGTTCGAGTGAAAGGACTTTGGCCTCTTCCACTCACACAATCACACGCAGTGCACGGCGTACGCCTGTGAACGTCACGCTCGTTCGCAGCCCCAGATGGTCACCGTCCATCTGGAGGGGGAGCGGCACCTTCGAATGCAAGGCGAAGTGGCTCAGGTCGTGCAGGGAGAGGGCGTGCCGGCCCCGCGGTCCGCGCTCCGGGGACGAAGTGAGCAACTGGGTGCCATACCGGGCAACCGCGGCCGTGGACAGCCGGCTGAGGGCGAGCACATCGAGCCCCGTGTCGAACGACGCGTCAGGGGACGTGTACATCGGGCGATTGCCCAGATACGTCCACGGCGAGGTGTTCGACACTATGGCCACGACCAGATCGGCGGCCGGGTCCTCGCCGGGCCGCTCCAGGGTGATGGCGCCGTGCCGGCGGTTGGGCTCGCCGAGGAACTGGCGCATCACCTGGCGTACGTACAGGGCGTGCGTGGACTTCTTCCCGCGCTCGCGCTGCTGCTCCACGCGTCCCACCACGCCCGCGTCGAAGCCGAGCCCGGCGTTGAAGGTGAACCAGCGTTCGGGGACCGCCGCGTCGTCGGTGCCCGGTGTCCCGGAGGCCAGGCCCAGGCCGACCGTGCGCTCGCTTCCCTCCCGCAGCGCGTCCAGGATCGCGCCGGTGGCCTCCACGGCGTCGTTGGGCAGGCCCAGGGCGCGCGCGAAGACGTTGGTGGAGCCGCCGGGCACCACCGCGAGCCGGGGCAGCCGCTCGGGATCGGGGCCCCGGTGCAGCAGGCCGTTCACGACCTCGTTGACGGTGCCGTCGCCGCCGAGGGCCACCACCAGATCGATGTCCTCGCTGTCCGCCGCCTGCCGGCCCAGGTCGCGGGCGTGGCCGCGGTACTCGGTGGTGACCGCGTCCAGTTTCATCTCGCTGGCGAGCGCGTGGATCAGGACATCGCGCGTACGTGCGCTTGTGGTGGTTGCCGCCGGATTGACCACGAGAAGTGCACGCATGGGTTGCAGGGTACCTACTGGGCAGTACTCGGCCCAGGCCGAGGTAGGGATCGGGTAAGAGGCACGGGGGTGAGCCTGGACACGTGTGCGGGGCGCCCGGCCGTGCCGCGCCGGGCCGCCGGGCCGTGGTGCGGCCGGTCGTGCGGGCTACCCTTCATGGGGTGAGCAGCGAGCAGACCCCCACTCCCGAGACCACGGACGCCGCCGGACCGCGCCCGCCACGGCTGACCTCCGCGGCGGCGCTGTGCGGGCTGGAGGGGCTCGCGCTGCTGGCCGGCGGCGCCTGGATGCTCGTCCTCGGCCTCACCGGCGACGCGGGTGACCGGCAGCAGGCCGTCACCGGCGGTGTCACCGTCCTCGTGCTGGCGCTGCTGCCGCTGCTCGCCGCGCGCGGGCTGCTGCTGCGGCGCGGCTGGAGCCGGGGGCCGGCCGTCATCACCCAGATCATGGCGCTGCCGGTCGCCTACAGCCTGCTCCAATCCGGCAGCGTGGCCGTCCCGGCGGGCATCGCGCTCGCCCTGGTCGCGGTGGTGTCCCTGGTCCTGCTCGTGCACCCGGCGACGACCCTGGCACTCGGCATCAAGGGCCCGGGCCGCGCCCGGGAGACCGAGCAGCGATAAGCCGTACGTCGGGGCAGACCGTGCGTCGGGGCGGCGGTGTGCCGGGGCGTCCGCGTGTCGCGGTAGGCGGTACGTCGCGACGGCCATCCGCCGCGCCGGTGGTACGCCGCGGTGGCCGCACCGGGGAGGGGGCGGCGGTCCGACGACCGCCGCGGTTACTCCTCGACCAGCAGCTTCTCCCGCAGCTGGGCCAGGGTGCGGGCCAGCAGGCGGGAGACGTGCATCTGGGAGATGCCGACCTCCTGCGCGATCTGCGACTGGGTCATGTTGCCGAAGAAGCGCAGCAGCAGGATGCGCTTCTCGCGCGGCGGGAGGTCCTCAAGGAGCGGCTTGAGCGACTCGCGGTACTCCACGCCCTCCAGCGCCTCGTCCTCCGCGCCGAGCGTGTCGGCGACCGCGGGGGACTCGTCGTCGGTGTCGGGGACGTCCAGGGACAGCGTGGAGTACGCGTTGGCCGACTCCAGGCCCTCCAGGACCTCCTCCTCGGAGATGGCGAGCTTCTCCGCCAGCTCGTGCACCGTGGGGGAGCGGCCGTGCAGCTGGGACAGCTCGGCGGTCGCCGTGGTCAGCGAGAGCCGCAGCTCCTGCAGCCGGCGCGGCACCCGCACCGCCCAGCCCTTGTCCCGGAAGTGCCGCTTGATCTCGCCGACGACCGTCGGGGTCGCGTACGTGGAGAACTCCACGCCGCGGTCCGGGTCGAACCGGTCGACCGACTTGATCAGCCCGATGGTGGCCACCTGCGTGAGGTCGTCCAGCGGCTCGCCGCGGTTGCGGAACCGGCGCGCGAGGTGCTCGACCAGCGGCAGGTGCATCCGGACCAGCTGGTTGCGCAGCTCCGCGTACTCCGGGCTGCCGTCCGGCAGCGCGCGCAGCTCGACGAACTTCGCACGGGCGCCACTGCGGTCATGCGGGTCGTGCTGTGTGCCGCGCACACGCGGGGCGCTCTGCGTGCCGTCCCCGGCGTACCGCTCGTGCTCGCTCATCGTCCCGCCCGTCGCCCTTCCCCGAGCCCTCGCCCCCTCTCCCGTCCCCGGTCCGGGGCGGGCGGGGGGACCCCCATGGGGGGCCGGGGCCCCGCCCGGAGCCGGTGGCGTGCCCCGCACGGTCTCCTCCGGCCCGGCCGGTCCGGCCGGGCCGGCCGGACCCTCGCCCCGGGGGCCGGGCCGCAGGGCGTCGTCGTCCGGGTGCGGTCTGGCCTGCTCGGGGATGCCGTCGATGCCGTCCGCAGGCCGTGCGGCCGCCGCCGGCGAGCCCGGGGCGGTCCCGCCCGGGGTCGCGGCCGCGTCCGCGCGGGGCGGAGTCCCGCCCTCGGCCGGCAGCTCTCGTGTGCCGCGCTCTTCGTCCCGCACCGGCCCGTCCCCGTTCCTCACGCCGGCCCGGGTCCCGCGCCGCGCTGTTTGTAGAGGCTGATCGAAACGGTCTTGTCCTCGTCCACGGCGGAGGAGACCTTGCCCGCCAGGGCGGACAGGACGGTCCAGGCGAAGGTGTCCCGCGAGGGGGCGTGCCCGTCCGTGGTCGGGGCCGAGACGGTGACTTCGAGCGAGTCGTCGATCAGCCGGAAGACACAGCTGAGCACCGAGCCGGGCACGGCCTGCTGGAGCAGGATCGCGCAGGCCTCGTCCACCGCGATGCGCAGGTCCTCGATCTCGTCGAGGGTGAAGTCCAAACGGGCAGCGAGGCCGGCCGTGGCCGTCCGCAGCACCGACAGGTAGGCACCCGCAGCCGGCAGCCGGACTTCCACGAAGTCCTGGTTCGCCGCGGGCTCGCCTGCGATCTGGGACACCCTCACCTCCAAGGTGGTACAAGAATTCTCGGGGCCGAGGGTCGCCCCCCGGGTCACGCGATTCGTGGTTCAGCCGTGACGCTACCGCGCTCCCGGCGTTCGTGTTCCGGGACCCCGACCCCTTTCTGTCACTCATAGTAAACCCACGAATACGCTCCGTGGCTAGGGGTTGGGCGGGCCCAAATGGGAACAGCACGCGCCGGGTTGACGTACCCAGACGTCAGAGGGCCGAACCGTCCGGGAATCCGGTCACACCAGCACGTGGTCCACGAAGCACCAGCGCCAGTCCTCGCCGGGCTCGAAGGACCGCATCACCGGATGTCCGGTGTCCTTGTGGTGCTTGGTGGCGTGCTGGTTCGGTGACGAATCGCAGCATCCCACATGGCCGCAGGCCAGGCACAGCCTCAGCTGCACCGGGTGGGTGCCGTCCGCCAGGCACTCCGGGCACGTCTCGCTACGGGGCTCGGGCTCCGGGTGCGGCAGCGCGTCGGCGTGCGTGCACTGTTTCATGATTGCCAGGTTACGACGGGCGCGCGGGTGACGGCGCGGAAAAAGCGGGTGGGACGAGACGATGGGTGGGCGAGGACGATGGACGTGATGCCGCTGTTGCTGCTGGTGGCGGGCAGTGCCGTGGTGGCCGGTGCCGCCCGGCGCACCCCGGTGCCGGCCCCGCTGCTGCTGGTCGCCGCCGGACTGGCGGTCTCCTACGTCCCCGGGGTGCCGGACTACACGCTCGACCCGAAGGTGGTCCTGCCGCTGCTGCTGCCCCCGCTGCTGTACACCTCGGCGATCGACAGCTCCTACCTGGACCTGCGCGCGCAGCTGCGGCCGGTGGCACTGCTCTCGGTCGGCTACGTGCTCTTCGCGACCTTCGTGGTCGGCTGGGCCGCCTATGTGATCGTGCCGGGGCTGCCGCTGACGGCGGCGCTGGTCCTGGGCGCCGTGGTGGCCCCGCCGGACGCGGTCGCGGCCACGGCGGTGGCCCGCCGCGTCGGACTGCCCTCGCGGATCACCACCATCCTGCAGGGCGAGTCCCTGCTCAACGACGCCACCGCGATCACCGCCTACAAGGTGGCCCTCGCCGCCGCCGTCGGCGAGGGCGCCACCTGGTCCGGCGGGGTGGAGGAGTTCCTGATCGCGGCGGTCGGCGGGGTGGGGATCGGGCTGGTGCTCATGGCGCCGCTGCACTGGCTGCGCGCCCACCTGAAGGAAGCGCTGCTCCAGAACACCCTCTCCCTGCTGATCCCGTTCGTCGCCTACGGCGTCGCCGAGCAGGTGCACGCCTCCGGGGTGCTCGCCGTCGTCACCGTCGCCCTCTATCTCGGGCACCGCGCGTGGGAGGTCGATTTCGCCACCCGGCTCCAGGAGGAGGCGGTGTGGAAGATGGTCGCCTTCATCCTGGAGTCGGCGGTGTTCGCCCTCATCGGCCTGCAACTGCCCGTCGTCCTCAAGGGGCTCGACGAGTACGCCGGCGCCCGCGCCGCCTGGTACGCGCTCGCCCTCTTCCTGGTGGTCGTCGCGGCCCGGTTCGTCTGGGTCTACCCGGCGGCGTTCCTGCCCCGGCTGCTGTCGCGGCGGGTTCGCGAACGGGAGGAGAACCCCACCTGGAGAGGCGCGATGGTCACCGCGTGGGCCGGAATGCGGGGCGTGGTGTCGCTGGCCATCGCCTTCTCGATCCCGCTCACGGTGCACGGCGGCGCCCCCTTCCCGCAGCGCAACCTGCTGCTCTTCCTGACCTTCACGACGGTCATCGGCACCCTGGTGGTGCAGGGGCTGACCCTGCCGCCGCTGATCCGCCTGCTGAGGTTCCCCGGCCATGACGCGCGGGCCGCCACGCTCGCCGAGGCCAACGCCCAGGCGCAGGCGTCCCGGGCCGCCGAGGAGCGTCTGGAGGAACTGCTGGCCGACGAGGGCAACACCCTGCCCCCGCCGCTGGCCGACCGCCTCCGCGCGGTCCTGGAGCGCCGCCGCAACGCCGTCTGGGAGCGCCTCGGCCAGACCAACCCCGTCACCGGCGAGTCGGTCGACGACACCTACCGCCGGCTCTCCCGGGACATGATCAGCGCCGAGCGCACCGTCTTCGTGCGCCTGCGGGACGGCCGCTACATCGACGACGAGATGCTGCGCACCCTGCTGCGCAGGCTCGACCTGGAGGAAGCGGCCGCCTACCGGGAGGCGGCCTGAGCGAGAGGGGCCGCACACGCGCGCGTGCGCACCCGTCGCGGCCGGTACGTGAGAGGTCTCGCGCCGGACGGTGTCAGGGCCCCGCCGGGAAGGGGCGGCCCGTCACGACCGCGGCGATCGTCGTCCCGCGCGGGAACGCCCCCTCCTCGGCCAGGGCGGCCAGCCCGTACAGCAGCTTGGCGACGTAGTGGCGTTCCACGGCGATCCCGTGGCGGGCCGTGAAGTCCTCGGCGAAGGCGTCCAGTTCGGGGGCGGTACGGGCGTAGCCGCCGAAGTGGAAGCGCTCGTCGAGGGACCAGCTGCCGCGGCGGGCGCCGAAGGCTTCTTCCTGGAGCGTCTGCACGGCGGCCGTCAGGAAGCCGCCCTTGAGGACCGGGATGCCGAGGGCGCGCCGGCCGGCGGGCAGTCCGGCGGCGAGCCCGGCGAGGGTGCCGCCGGTGCCGCAGGCGACGGCGACGACATCGGCCCGGTCGCCCAGCTCCCGGCCCAGCGCCGTGCAGCCGCGCACCGCGAGGGCGTTGCTGCCGCCCTCGGGCACGACGTACGCGTCCTCGGCCCCGGCCGCGCGCAGCACGGCGGCGAGCGTCTCCGGTTCGGCCTTGCGCCGGTACACGGACCGCTCGACGAAGTGCAGCCGCATCCCGTCGGCCGCGCACCGGGCCAGGGAGGGGTTGAGGGGCCGGCCGGCCAGCTCCTGGCCGCGGACCACGCCGATCGTGGGCAGGCCGAGCAGCCGGCCCGCGGCGGCGGTGGCCCGCAGATGGTTGGAGTAGGCGCCGCCGAAGGTGACGAGAGTCCGTCCCCCGGCGGCGCGGAGGTTGGGGGCGAGTTTGCGCCACTTGTTGCCGATCAGCTCCGGGTGGATCAGATCGTCGCGTTTGAGCAGCAGACGCAGCCCGCGGCGGGCGAACCGGTCGTCCGCCAGTTCCTGCACGGGGGAGGGCAGCCGGGGGGAGAGCGCGGCGGGATCGGGAACGGCGGAGCTGGTCACGAGGCCATTGTCCCCGGCACCGCCCGGCCGTACCGGGTCCCGTCCCGGCCAGGACCCGGGACGGGACGCCGGTCTCCGCGCCGGACCGGAACGCGGCCCGTCCCTGGCCGAAATCGCGCCTTACCCGCCGGACGACGGCCCCCCTTTTGCCCGGTCGGACAATGATCCATTCCCGCTCTTTCGGGTAATAGCACGGGCACGGTGCGTGATGGAACGCTGGTGCCTGCAAATCGATGCCCGGCGCCGACCGAGCCGGGCATGAGCGGGAGGGCGAATTCTCTATGTCGGTAGGCGATGAGGTCCGCACGGAGCAGGACCGGCCGCAGCAGAGCCTCGGCACCGCGGCCGCGCGGAACCTGGCCACCACCACCAAGTCCGTACCCCAGATGCAGGAGATCAGCTCGCGCTGGCTGCTGCGCATGCTGCCCTGGACCGAGGTGCAGGGCGGCACGTACCGGGTGAACCGGCGGCTCACCTACGCCGTCGGAGACGGCCGGATCACCTTCGTGAAGACCGGCGACCGCGTCGAGGTGATCCCCGCCGAACTCGGTGAACTGCCCGTCCTGCGGGGGTACGAGGACGACGAAGTGCTCTCCGAACTCGCCCAGCGCTGCCGCCAGCGGGAGATCGGCGCCGGGCAGGTGATCGCCTCCTTCGGCAACCAGGCCGAGGAGGTGTACCTGCTCGCGCACGGCAGGGTCGAGAAGGTCGGCACCGGCCCCTACGGCGACGACCAGGTCCTCGGATTCCTCGCCGACGGCGCCCACTTCGGGGACCAGGCACTCCTGGACCCGGACGCCATCTGGGAGTACACGGCCCGCGCCGACACCACGTGCACCGTGCTGGTCCTGTCCCGGCACGACTTCGAGCAGGTCGCCGAGCGAGCCGACTCGCTCCGTGCCCACCTGCGGCAACTGCGCTCGATCCCCGGGCAGCGCACCAACAAGTACGGGGAGAAGGAGGTCCAGCTCGCCGCCGGACACAGCGGTGAGCCGGACATCCCGCACACCTTCGTCGACTACGAGGCCCGGCCCCGCGAGTACGAGCTGAGCATCGCCCAGACCGTCCTGCGCATCCACTCGCGCGTGGCCGACCTCTACAACCAGCCGATGAACCAGACGGAGCAGCAGCTCCGGCTCACCGTCGAGGCGTTGAAGGAGCGCCAGGAGCACGAGCTGGTCAACAACCGCGACTTCGGCCTGCTCCACAACTGCGAGTACGACCAGCGGATCCAGCCGCACGACGGCGTGCCGAGCCCCGACGACATGGACGAGCTGCTCAGCCGGCGCCGCGGCACCAAGCTGCTCCTCGCCCACCCGCGGGCGATCGCCGCCTTCGGACGCGAGCTGAACAAGCGGGGACTGGTGCCCGAGACCATCGACATGGGCGGCAACCGCATCCCCACCTGGCGCGGGGTGCCGCTCTTCCCGTGCAACAAGATCCCGGTCACCGAGGCGCGGACCAGCTCGATCATCGCGCTGCGCACCGGGGAGGAGGACCAGGGCGTCATCGGGCTGCGCGCCAAGGGCATCCCGGACGAGATCGAACCCAGTCTGTCCGTGCGGTTCATGGGCATCAACGAGCAGGCGATCATCAAGTACCTGGTGACGGCGTACTACTCGGCGGCGGTACTGGTCCCGGACGCGCTGGGGGTCCTGGAGAACGTCGAGGTCGGTCGTTGGCGCTGACCTCCCGCGCCCGCGCACGGTGTTCCGCCCCGTCGGCCCGGGTAGTACACCCCGGCGGTGCACGCCCGGTTCCGGCGGCGCGGGAGCCACTGTTCGCGGATTCTCCGAGGGGGAGCGGATGGCCGAGTCCATGACGGAGACGACACCACGCACGCCGGGTGCGCAGCCGCAGCGCGCGGCGGCGACGCAGCGGCCGGGCAGCGCGGCCCCGGCCGGACCGCTGTCCCGGCCACCGGGGGGCGGTGAGGGCGACAGCGGGACGGCGGGCGTGCCCGACGGGCAGGACGCGGCGCTGATCCTCGACCGCGCGCGGGCCGCGGTCGATCCCGAACTGCGCTCGGCCATCGCCTCGTTGCCCGCCGCCATGCGCCGCATCGCGAGCTACCACTTCGGCTGGGAGCAAGCGGACGGCACCCCGGCGGCGGGGCACGCCGGCAAGGCGATCCGTCCGGCGCTGGTGCTCACCGCGGCCGCCGCGCTCGGCGGCCCGCGGGCCGCGGCGGGTGCGGCGCGGGCCGCCGCGGTGGTGGAGCTGGTCCACAACTTCACGCTGCTGCACGACGACGTGATGGACCGGGACGCCACACGTCGGCACCGGCCCACCGCCTGGACGGTGTTCGGCGACGCCGGCGCCATCCTCGTCGGGGACGCCCTGCAGGCGCTCGCCCTGGGGCTGCTCGCCGCGGACCCGCATCCCGCGGCCGCGGCGGCCACCGCCCGGCTGGCGGCCTGCGTCGTCGAACTGTGCGAGGGGCAGCAGGCGGACACGGCGCTGGAGCGGCGCGCACCCGAAGAGGTCGCCCTCGACGAGGTGCTCGCCATGGCCGAGGCCAAGACGGGTGCGCTGATCGGCTGCGCCTGCGCGGTGGGTGCGCTGTACGCGGGGGCGGCCGGGGAGGAAGTGGAGGCGCTGGACGCGTTCGGCCGGCAGGCGGGGCTGGCGTTCCAGCTCATCGACGACGTGATCGGCATATGGGGCGACCCCGGGCGTACCGGCAAGCCGGCCGGTGCCGACCTCGCCGCCCGCAAGAAGTCGCTGCCGGTGGTGGCCGCGCTCACCTCCGGCACCCCCGCCGCGGCGGAACTCGCCGAGCTGTACGCCCGGCCCCACCAGGAAGGGGAGGAGGAGCGCGCCGCGCTGGCGGTGGAGCGGGCCGGCGCCCGGGACTGGGCGCAGTCCCAGGCGGCCGACCGGATGGCCCGGGCGGTGCACGAACTGTCCCGCGCCGTCCCGGACCCGGCCGCCGCGGACGGGCTGCTGGCCCTGGCCGAGTTCGTGACCCGGCGCACCAGCTGAGGCCGTCACCAGGGGCGGCGGCCACCGGCGGTCATCACAGACCCCGGGCCACCGGGCTGTGCGGTTCCTGACCCCGTACGGCCGCCGGTGGACCCGGCCGGGCGGGTCCCGTGCCGCCCCACAGGGTGCGGGACCCGCACTTCACGACAACTCCTCGGGCAGGCGCCGCTACCGCGCCGGCCGCTCCAGGAAGCGCAGCAGGTTGCCGGCCGGGTCGCGGAAGGCGCAGTCCCGTACCCCGTAGGGCTGGTCCATCGGCTCCTGGACGACGTCGGCGCCATGCTCCCTGACCCGGGCGAAGAGGGCGTCGCAGTCGGCGGTGGTGAAGATGACCCCGCGCAGCACGCCCTTGGCCAGCAGCCGGGCCACGGCCTCCTTGTCGGCGGCGGAGAAGTCGGGGCTCGCCGCGGGCGGCTCCAGGACGATCTCCACGTCCGGCTGGAGCGGGGAGGCCACGGTCACCCAGCGCATCCCCTCGAACCCGACGTCATTGCGGACCTCCAGGCCCAGCACGTCCCGGTAGAAGGTCAGCGCCTTGTCGTGGTCGTCGACGGCGATGAAGCACTGGTGGAGCTTGAGGTCCATGCCACCAGGCTAGGGCGCGGGCGGCGGTCCCGTGCGGTGGGGACGGGTGAAGGAGCGGGTGACGCAGGCCGGGATGACCGCGCTCTCCTCGTGCGACCGGGCCCGGTAGGCGCTGGGTGTCTCGCCCACCAGCTCGGTGAAGCGCGAACTGAACGAGCCCAGCGAGGTGCAGCCGACCGCCAGGCACACCTCCGTCACGCTCAGGTCACCCCGCCTGAGCAGCGCCTTCGCCCGTTCGATCCGCCGGGTCATCAGATAGCCGTACGGGGTCTCCCCGAAGGCCGCGCGGAATCTGCGCTGGAAGTGCCCGGGCGACATCAGGGCGGTCCGGGCGAGCGCGGCCATGTCCAGGGCCTCGGCGTACTCCCGGTCCATACGATCGCGCGCCCGCCGCAGCCGGGCCAGATCCTCCAGGGACGTCACCGCGCCAGCATGGCACGGAACGTCCGCCGCGGGCGTCCGGTGCGCGAAAGACCGCACCCGGCCCGCGGGGACGCCGTGCTCGGCGGCCCGCGGACCGGGTGCGGTCGAGGGTGCGGAAGAAGGTCAGGCCTTCTTCGTCTCCCAGAAGATCTTGTCGATCTGGGCGATGTAGTCCAGGGCCTTCTGACCCGTGGCCGGGTCCGTGGACGCCTTGGCGGCGGAGAGGGCCTTCAGCGTGTCGTTGACCAGCTGGTGCAGCTCCGGGTACTTCTCGAAGTGCGGGGGCTTGAAGTAGTCGCTCCACAGGACCGACACGTGGTGCTTGGCCAGCTCGGCGCGCTGCTCCTTGATGACGGTGGCACGCGCCTGGAAGTGCGGGTCGTCGTTGCCGGCCATCTTTTCCTGGACGGCCTTCACCGACTCCGCCTCGATGCGGGCCTGGGCCGGGTCGTACACACCGCAGGGCAGGTCGCAGTGCGCGCTGACCTTGACCTTGGGGGCAAACAGGCGGGAAAGCATGGAGCATTCCTTCCTCGTGATCGTCTTCTCAGGTGGGACATTACTCCCTGCAAGGCGTGTTTTCGCGAGTGCCCCCTTGGGCTTAGGACAAAAGTCCAGGGTCAGACTGAGACTGGTGGAGGAACGGACCGGGGAGGTGCCGGGGATGCCGGAGCTGTCGCAGGAGACCGAGCGCAGGGCCGCCGTGGTGCCCTTCGGGCTGGCCGAGGTGACCGGGCCCTCGATGGTGCCCACGCTGCACCACGGGGACCGGCTGCTGGTGCAGTACGGCGCCCGGGTCCGGCCGGGTGACGTGGTCGTGCTGCGCCACCCCTTCCAGCAGGACCTGCTGGTCGTCAAGCGCGCGGCGGAGCGGCGCGAGGGCGGCTGGTGGGTGCTGGGCGACAACGCGTACGCGGGCGGGGACAGCACCGACTACGGCACCGTGCCCGAGGAGCTGGTGCTCGGGAAGGTGTGGTTGCGCTACCGGCCCCGCAAGGAGGGTCAGCGCTCGCCGCTGGCGCTGGCGCGCTGGGCGCTGTCGGCGGCCAGACCCGTCTTCACCGACCGGTCGGCCTCCAGGCGCTTGCGCGCGCGGTAGGCGGCCACGTTGGCGCGGGTGGCGCAGCGGTCGGAGCAGTAGCGGCGCGAGCGGTTGGTCGAGGTGTCCAGGTAGGCGTTGCGGCAGGGTGCCGCCTCGCACAGGCCCAGCCGGTCCACGCCGTACTCCGTGAGGTGGAAGGCCAGGCCCATCGCCGCGATGGCGGCATAGCCGGCGGTCGCGTTGGACGGGTGGTCCGCCAGGTGCATGTGCCACAGCGGGCGGCCGTCCTCGTCGCGGTGGTCGTGCCCGGAGATCTGCGGGCTCACCGGGAACTCCAGGAGCAGCGAGTTCAGCAGGGCCACCGCCAGGGTCTCGTCGCCCTGGTCGGCCGCCTCGAAGACCGCGCGCAGCCGGGCCCGCACCGAGCGGAACCGCGTCACGTCGGCGTCGGTGGCGCGGCGGGCCGCCGACCCGTTGGCGCCGAACAGGTCCCGCACCGCCTCCACCGACGTCAGGGTGTCCTTGCCCCGGGCCGGTTCCTCGGTGTTGACGAGGCGTACGGCGTAGTCCGAGTAATAGGCCAGTTCCACTTGTAGTCCTTACGAGGGGGCTCTATGGTCTTGGGTGCGGTCGGTAACAGCCGGTCGTGGTTCCAGGGTATTACGCGACCTAGGGGTCAGGGAGGGCAGCGATGACCGAGACGGGCACGGGCACGGGCATCACGGCGGCGGGTGCCGACTGGGCGGCCTGGCAGGAGAGCTGGGACCGCCAGCAGGAGTGGTACATGCCGGACCGCGAGGACCGCTTCCGCATCATGCTGGACATGGTGGAGGCGTTCACCGGCACCGCGCCGCGCGTGCTGGACCTCGCCTGCGGCACCGGCACCATCACCGCGCGGCTGCTGGCCCGCTTCCCCGGGGCCACCAGCACCGGCGTCGACCTCGACCCGGCGCTGCTCGCCATCGCCCGGGGCACCTTCGAGGGCGACGAGCGGGTCTCCTTCGTCACCGCCGACCTGAAGGACCCCACCTGGCGGGAGCGGCTGCCGTACGACTCCTACGACGCCGTGCTGACCGCCACGGCCCTGCACTGGCTGCACAGCGAACCCCTCGCGGACCTCTACGGCTCGGTCGCGGGACTCGTCCGCGACGGCGGTGTCTTCATGAACGCGGACCACATGATCGACGAGACGACGCCCCGGATCAACGCGGCGGAGGGCGCCCAGCGGCACGCCCGCATGGATCAGGCCAAGCGGGACGGCGTCCTGGACTGGTCCCAGTGGTGGCAGCTGGCCGCGAAGGACCCGGTCCTGGCCGGTCCGACGGCCGAGCGCTTCGAGATCTACGGCGAGCACGCCGAGGGCGACACGCCCTCCGCCGCCTGGCACGCGCGGGTGCTGCGCGAGAAGGGCTTCGGGGAGGCCCGCCCGGTGTGGTGCTCACCCGCGGACACCCTGCTGCTCGCGGTGAAGTGACCGGACGGTGACATGACCGGACGGTGACGTCACCGGACGCGGAAGGGGCGGTACGGGGACTCCGTACCGCCCCTTCCGTTCACGTACGGGCTGGCACACGTACGGGCTAGAGCACCTTCGACAGGAACGACCGGGTGCGCTCGTGCCGTGGGTCGGTCAGCACCTCGCGCGGGTGGCCGGATTCGACGACCACGCCCTCGTCCATGAAGACCAGGCTGTCGCCGACCTCGCGGGCGAAGCCCATCTCATGGGTGACGACGACCATGGTCATGCCGGACTCGGCGAGGTCGCGCATGACGTCGAGGACGTCACCGACCAGCTCCGGGTCGAGTGCGGAGGTCGGCTCGTCGAACAGCATGAGCTTGGGGTCCATGGCCAGCGCGCGGGCGATCGCCACGCGCTGCTGCTGGCCGCCGGAGAGCTGCGAGGGGTAGTGCCCCGCCCGGTCGGCCAGGCCCACCCGCTCCAGGAGCTGCATGGCCCGCTCCCGGGCCTGCCCCTTGTTCAGGCCCTTGACCTGGACCGGCGCCTCGATGACGTTCTCCAGGGCGGTCATGTGCGGGAACAGGTTGAAGCGCTGGAAGACCATGCCGATGTCCCGGCGCTTCATGGCGACCTCGCGGTCGCGCAGCTCATAGAGCTTGTCGCCGTGCTCGCGGTAGCCGACCAGCTCGCCGTCCACCCAGAGCCGGCCCGCGTTGATCTTCTCCAGGTGGTTGATGCAGCGCAGGAACGTCGACTTGCCGGAGCCGGAGGGGCCGATCAGGCAGAACACCTCGCCCGCCCGGACCTCCAGGTCGATGCCCTTGAGCACCTCGACCTGGCCGAAGGACTTGTGCACGCCCTCGGCCTTCACCATCGCCGCGCCGCTCTCGCGCCCGGGGGAGTCCTGCTGGGTGGCCTTGTCGGTCATGCCGTGACCTTCCTGCTGGAGAAGGACGTCAGGTGTGCTCGGACCTTCTGCCACGGGGTGGCCGGCAGGCTGCGGCTGGAGCCGCGGGCGTAGTACCGCTCGATGTAGTACTGGCCCACGCTCAGCACCGAGGTCATGATCAGGTACCAGGCGGCGGCGAGGAAGTACATCTCCACCGGGGCGCCGGAGACCTGACCGATGTCCTGGGCGTAGCGGAACAGCTCCGGGTACTGGACGGCCGCCACCAGGGAGGTCGTCTTCAGCATGTTGATGACCTCGTTGCCGGTCGGCGGCACGATCACCCGCATGGCCTGCGGGATGACGATCCGCCGCAGGGTCCTGCCGTGGCTCATGCCCAGCGCGTGGGCGGCCTCGGTCTGGCCCTCGTCGACGGCGAGCAGGCCGGCCCGGCAGATCTCCGCCATGTACGCGGCCTCGTTCAGGCCCAGGCCGAGCAGCGCCGTCAGCAGCGGCGTCATGAAGTTCGACCAGTAGTCCTTGTAGAACGGCATCAGGTTCACGTACTCGAAGACCAGGCCCAGGTTGAACCAGAGGAACAGCTGGACCAGGACCGGGGTGCCGCGGAAGAACCAGATGTAGAACCAGGCGATCGCCGAGGTCACCGGGTTCTTCGACAGGCGCATCACCGCCAGGCCGATACCGCCGACGATGCCGATCAGCATCGACAGGACGGTCAGCAGGAGGGTCTTGCCGACGCCGGTCATGATCCGGTCGTCGAAGAAGTAGTCGGGGACCGCGTGCCAGTTGATCTTGCCCTGGCCGAACGCGTAGACGATCGCGAACAGGACGGCGATCGCGATGAGGGCGGTGACGTAGCGCCCGTAGTGCCGGACCGGGATGGCCTTGATCGCCTGGGGTCCGGCGGAGGGCGTGTCCTCGGGACCCGCCGTCTTGTCGATGTCAGCAGTCACGGATGTTGCCTCTCGGTGGCCGCGCGGGCGCGGTCACTTGCCGCCGTTGATGACGGACTCCTTGGCGGCGCCGTCCTGGGCGCCCCACTTCTGGAGGATCTTCTGGTACTCGCCGTTCTTGATGATGGCGTTCATCGCGGCCTGCAGCGCGTCCCGCAGCTGCGTGTTGCTCTTGCCGACGGCGATGCCGTACGGGGCCGCCTCGACCTGGTCGCCGACGACCTGGAAGTCCTTGCCGCCACCGGAGGTCTTCACGGCGTACGCGGCGACCGGGAAGTCGGAGGAGGCCGCGTCCGCACCGCCCGAGCGCAGCCGGGTCTGGGCCTGCTGGTCGTCGTCGAACCGCTGGATGGAGAGCGTCTTGCCGGCCGGACACTTCTTCGCCTCGGCCTTGGCGAGGTCCTCGGAGACGGTGCCGCGCTCCAGGGCGATCTTCTTGCCGCACAGGTCGGACCAGGAGGTGATGCCCTGGGTGTCTCCCTTGCGGGTGTAGATCGACACGCCGGCGTTGAGGTAGTCGACGAAGTCGACGCCCTCGCCGACCTTCTTGCCGGTGGTGGGGTCGACGCCCTGCTGGCGGCTCTTGTTGTCGGTCATCGCCGACATCGCGATGTCGTACCGGCTGGAGCGGATGCCGGTGAGCAGCGCGTCGAAGGTGCCGTTCTCGAACTGGAAGGACACCCCCAGCTGCTTGCCCAGAGCGGCGGCTATGTCGGGGTCGATGCCCGCCACCTTGCCGGACTTGTCCTTGAACTCCACCGGCGCGTAGGCGATGTCGGAGCCGACCTTGATGACGCCCTTGTCGCGGATCGAGGCCGGGAGCTTGCCGGCGAGCGGGGCGGAACCGGCGGACGAGCTGCCGGCGGACTTGTCCTTGTCCTTGGTCTGGTCACCGCAGCCGGTGAGCAGCAGGGCGCCGGCGACCGCGATCGCACCGACCGCGGCCAGACGGGAGTGCGCGGCGGTCGTACGACGGGTGGAGCGTGCGGTCATGGTGGGTTCCTCCGGCGGGTGGGTGGAGTTGCCGATGGGTCGACGAGAACACACACCTTCGGGTGTCGCGACCTCGTGTGATTGACGCATCTTGCCATTCGGGATACGCCATTCAGGGCAGTCACGATGTCAAAATCGGATAACGGGCGATTCCCGCACCGCGCTCGGCCGACCCCGAAGGGCGGACCATCTGCGGGAATGCCTCCTTCCGGCCGGAAGATCTCCGGTCGGTCCGGGGCCCCGCCTCCTCGACGCGCGGCTTTGGCGGGAATTCGCCGCCTTCTGGAGTCTTCGGCGCGGGCTTGTCCCCATATTGGGCCAAGTGTCGGTGCCTCGTCATGTGACCTTCGCGTTATGGACTCGTCGTCGGCGCCGTCCGTCCGGTAAGAAGGTTCTTTACACCCCTCATCCGGGGCTCAGGGCGCGTGTGCGGCGCGCCCGTCGCGCACGGCCCGAACGCAACACTCACCGGCCGGGTGCGGTCCCGCCCACCCCTCACCAGGAGTGGCAACCCTCAAATCCATGAACAATTAAGGGGTAAAACCAAGTGGCAGCGGAGATCGTCAATCCTCGCAGCGACAGCGGTACGGATCAGGACGGCGGGGCAGAGCCGCTCGATTCCTTCGATCCGGCCTTCGCGCTGCACCGTGGCGGGAAGATGGCCGTGCAGGCCACTGTGCCCGTCCGTGACAAGGACGACCTGTCCCTGGCGTACACGCCCGGCGTCGCGCGGGTGTGCACCGCCATCGCCGAGCAGCCGGAACTGGTCCACGACTACACGTGGAAATCGTCCGTGGTCGCCGTCGTGACCGACGGCACGGCCGTCCTCGGCCTCGGGGACATCGGTCCTGAAGCCTCCCTCCCGGTGATGGAGGGCAAGGCGATCCTGTTCAAGCAGTTCGGCGGCGTGGACGCGGTGCCGATCGCACTCGACTGCACCGACGCCGACGAGATCATCGAGACCGTGGTGCGCCTCGCGCCGTCCTTCGGCGGCGTGAACCTGGAGGACATCTCTGCGCCCCGGTGCTTCGAGATCGAGCGCAAGCTCCAGGAGCGCCTTGACATCCCGGTCTTCCACGACGACCAGCACGGCACGGCCGTCGTCACCCTCGCCGCGCTGCGCAACGCGGCCCGGCTGAGCGGCCGGGGGATCGGCGAGCTGCGGGCCGTGATCTCGGGCGCCGGCGCGGCCGGTGTCGCCATCGCCAAGATGCTGGTCGAGGCCGGCATCGGCGATGTGGCGGTGGCCGACCGCAAGGGCATCGTCTCCGCCGGGCGCGCGGACCTGACGCAGGTCAAGCGGGAGTTGGCCGAGTTCACCAACAAGGCCGGCCTCACCGGCTCCCTGGAGGACGCGCTGGCCGGTGCCGACGTCTTCATCGGCGTCTCCGGCGGCACGGTCGCCGAGGAGGCGGTGGCGTCGATGGCCGAGGGCGCGTTCGTCTTCGCCATGGCCAACCCGAACCCGGAGGTGCACCCCGACGTCGCGCACAAGTACGCGGCCGTCGTGGCGACCGGGCGGTCGGACTTCCCCAACCAGATCAACAACGTCCTGGCGTTCCCCGGCATCTTCGCGGGCGCGCTGCAGGTGCGGGCGTCGCGGATCACCGAGGGCATGAAGATCGCGGCGGCCGAGGCGCTGGCCGGGGTCGTCGGCGACGACCTCGCCGCGGACTACGTGATCCCCTCGCCGTTCGACGAGCGGGTCGCCCCCGCGGTGACGGCGGCGGTCGCCGCGGCCGCGCGCGCCGAGGGCGTGGCCCGTCGCTGACGCGGACCCCACCCGGCCGATGCGAACGGCCCCGCCCACCCGGGCGGGGCCGTTGCGCTGTCCGGCGTCCGCCGGGCGGCCCGGTTGGCAAGAGGGCGTGTGTCACAGGGCCGCGTGGTTCCGCCGGGGCGGGCCCGCCCCTATCGTCAAGGTCATGTTCGCTGTCTACGCCGCCCGAATCGACCGCGACCAGCCGCTGAACGGGCTGGAGTCCGGTGAGCGCCCGGCCCCCGGGGCCCGCCCCGGCTGGAGCACGATCGACGTCAGGGCCGCCTCCCTGAACCATCACGACCTGTGGTCGCTGAAGGGTGTGGGCCTGTCCGAGGACAGGCTGCCCATGATCCTCGGCTGTGACGCCGCCGGTGTCGACGAGGACGGCAACGAGGTCGTCCTGCACTCGGTCATCGGCCAGAGCGGGCACGGGGTCGGACCCCGCGAGCCCCGCTCCATCCTGACCGAGCGCTACCAGGGCACCTTCGCCGAGCGGGTCGCCGTGCCCACCTGGAACGTGCTGCCCAAGCCCGCCGGGCTCTCCTTCGAGGAGGCCGCCTGCCTGCCCACGGCCTGGCTCACCGCCTACCGGATGCTCTTCACCAACGCCGGGGTGCGGCCCGGTGACTCCGTCCTGGTGCAGGGCGCCGGCGGCGGGGTCGCCACGGCCGCGATCGTGCTCGGCCGGGCGGCCGGCCTCAAGGTCTTCGCCACCAGCCGGGACGAGGCCAAGCGCAAGCGGGCGCTGGAACTCGGCGCGGTGGAGGCGGTGGAGCCGGGGGCGCGGCTGCCGCAGCGGGTGGACGCCGTGATCGAGACCGTCGGCGCGGCCACCTGGTCCCACTCGGTGAAGTCGCTGCGCCCCGGCGGCACGATCGTCATCTCCGGCGCCACCAGCGGCGACCGGCCCTCGCACGCCGAGCTGACCCGGATCTTCTTCCTGGAGCTGAAGGTGGTCGGCTCCACCATGGGCACCAAGGACGAGCTGGAGGACCTGCTCTCCTTCTGCGCCACCACCGGTGTCCGCCCCGTCATCGACGAGGTGCTCCCGCTGGACCGGGCCCGGGAGGGCTTCGCGCGGCTGGAGACGGGCGGCCAGTTCGGCAAGATCGTGCTCACCGCCGCCTGATCCGCTCCGCCTCCCGGACACTCCCCGCCTGTCAACCACGGTTGACGCCCGGGGAGTGTCAATGTACGTTGACGCCATGACCGAAGCAACGGATCTCGCCGAGCGGGCGGGCGACCGCGACCCGCGCGTCGGGCTGCGGGCCGTCGCCGCACTGCGCCGGCTGCTGGAGCAGCTGGAGGCGGTGCAGGTGCGCAGCGCTCGCGACCAGGGCTGGTCCTGGCAGGAGATCGCCGCCGAACTCGGTGTCAGCAGGCAGGCCGTGCACAAGAAGTACGGGAGGCAGTGATGTTCGAACGGTTCACCAAGGACGCCCGCGCCGTGGTGCGAGCGGCGGTCGAGCACGCCGAGCGCCAGGGGTCGCGGTCCGTGGACGCCGGGCAGCTGCTGCTCGCCCTCCTCGACCGCGAGGCGAGCCGCGCCTCCTTCGCCCTGGCGGCCCTGGGCCTGGACGCCCGCAAGGACTCCGTACGCCGGGCACTGGACGAATCGCGGCGGCACGCCGGTCTGTCCCGGGCCGACACCGACGCCCTGGCCGGACTCGGCATCGACGTTTCGCGGATCGTCTCCCGGGTGGAGGAGACGCACGGCGTCGGGGCGCTGTCCGGCGACCGGAAGGACCGGGCCTGGTGGTCGGGCCGCCGCGCCTTCGCCCCGGACGCCAAGCACACGCTCGAAAAGGCGCTGCGCATGGCGGTGGCCCGCCGCCACCAGCACATCGGGGACGAGCACATCCTGCTCGCCCTGGCCGCCCGGCCGGGCATCGCCGGCGAGATCCTCGCCGACCACGGCGTGACCTACGAGGCGCTGACCCGCGTGCTGTACGGCGAGGGGGAGGCGCGGGCGACCGGCTGAGGGCCGCCCGCACCCCTGGAGCGCCCGCACACGCGTGCGAGCCGCCCCGGCGGCGAGCCGTCCCTCAGACCTTCGGCTTGCGCAGCACCGCCCCGATGCGGGCCGCGGCCGTCGACAGCTGGCGGCGGGTGTCGCGCAACTGGTCGGAAGTGACCCCGTGGTCGCGGGCCGCGTCGCGGACCTCGTCCCGGAAGCGGTCCAGCAGCCGGTCCAGGTCGCGGGAGGGATCGCCGGTCGACTCCTCGTGCGCCCAGGCCGGTTCATAGCCGGCGGGGAAGTCCTCCGGGGTCTCGGAGTACTCCGGACCGGTCCCCGGCGCGCCGCCCGGCGCCCCGGTGCCGAAGCCGAACTCCCGGCCCAGGCCCTTGCCGAAGTCCTTGCCGAAGTCGCCGAACTCCTTGGCCAGTTCGGTCAGGCCCTCACGCACCCCCGTCGGCCAGTCGCCGCGCGCGAAGTGGTCCTGCACCTGGTCCTGGATGTGCCGGGCGATGCGCTGGACCTCCTCCTGCGCCTGCGCCCGCGCCCGCTCCTGCGCCTCCTTGGCCTGGCGCCGGGCCCGCTGGGCCTCCTCACGGGCCCGCCGGCTCTCGTCCTTGGCGCGCCGGGCCTGCTCCTTCCACTCCTGCTTGACGCGCCGCATCTCCTCCTTGGCGGCGGTCCACGCCTCGCTGTCCCCGGAGGCGTGCGGACCGCCGTCGGGGTGCGCCCCGGAGCCATGGGCCCCGGCGGAGCCCTGCCGGGCGTGGGAGGCCGCCGCGCGCATCTCGCGCCGCAGATCGCCGGCCGCGCCGCGCACGTCCGCCCGGATCTCGGCGGCGAGTTCGGCGACGGACTCGCGGATCTCCAGCTCCAGATCGGCCAGTTCACCGCTGCGGTCGGCCAGCTCGGCCCGGCCCGCGTCCGTGATGGCGTACACCTTGCGGCCGCCCTCGGTGGTGTGGGTGACCAGGCCCTCGGCCTCCAGCTTGGCCAGCCGCGGGTAGACGGTCCCCGCCGAGGGGGCGTACAGCCCCTGGAAGCGCTCCTCCAGGAGGCGGATCACCTCATAGCCGTGGCGCGGGGCCTCGTCGAGCAGCTTGAGCAGGTAGAGGCGGAGTCGTCCGTGAGCGAAGACGGGAGCCATGTCAGAGCACCTTCTTGTCGGTCGTGCCGTCGGCCGGGGCGTCGGCGGGGGCGCCGCCGTCCGGACCGGAGCCCCAGGGGCCGTCCTCCGCCGCCGGGCGCCGCAGCAGGGCGATCGAACCGGAGACCGTCGTCGCCTTGAGCCGGCCCCGGCCGGTGCCCAGCCGGCCGGTGATCCGCTTGGCGCCCCACTGGCCGCCGACCCGGAGGTCCTCGAAGGCGTTGGACACCGCGCCGCTCGCGGTGTTCGCCTCCACCTCCGCGTCGGCCGGGTGGGGGAGCCGGATGGCGATCTCGCCCGAGACGTTCGTCAGGCTGATGTCGGTGGGGGTGCCCGCCGGGTCCAGGTCGATGATCATCGAGCCGCTCACCGAGTCGGCCCGGACCGAGGAGCCGGCGCCCTCGACCAGGGTCAGGTCACCGGAGACCGAGTTGAACCGCAGGTCGCCCGAGAGGGCCTGCGCCTCCAGGTTCCCCGAGACGGTGTCCGCGCGCACCGGGCCGGTGACGCCCACCAGCGTGGTGTCGCCGGAGACGCCCTTGACCTGGGTGCGCCCGTCGATGCCGGAGACCATCGCGGCGGCCCCGACCACGCCCACCTCGACGTGCGTGCCCGCGGGGACGGCCAGGGAGACGACCGCGCTGCGCCGCCAGCCCTTGCGGTCGAGCCACTTGAGGAAGCCCTTCCAGGGCAGGTCGTCGTAGGCCACGGTCAGGACGCCGTCCCGCTGGGTGACCACCAGGGGCGGCCCCTCGATCCGGGAGACCTCCAGGCGGGCGGAACCGTCGTCGGTGCCCACGACGTTGACCGTTCCGTGGACGATGCGGACGTTCAGCTCGGTCACGGGCTCGTCGAAGGTGAGCTTCCTGGGCTCGCCCACGGACCACTCGGACATGGTGCAGACCTCCTGGGACGGACCGGACCACGCGCGACCGAAGGGACCGCAGGACCGGAGAGGGAACCGGACGGCGACGCGACACGCCATATCGCGTCCTCCATCACACACGATATATCGCGGACACGGAAAGTCAAGACACACTCGGGCGGACGCGGCAGCGCGCAGGCGCCCGGAAACACGAAAGCGCCCCCGAAGGGGCGCCCGTCCCGGCGTACCGGCCGCTCGCCGGTGCCTACTCGTCGTCCTCGTCGTCGTCCAGCCGCGCCAGCCAGGTGGCCAGCCGCTCCACCGGGACCTCGAAGTCAGGGTTCAGGTCGACGAAGGTCCGCAGCTGCTCGGCGAGCCACTCGAAGGTGACCTCCTCCTCGCCCCGCCGCTTCTCCAGTTCCTCGATGCCACGGTCAGTGAAGTACATGAGGCCAAGGATAAGTGCGCCTGCCCAAACGGCCGGGCCGCACCCCCGCGAAGGGGGTGCGGCCCGGCCAGGTGCGGCCCGCGGGAGCGTCGGCGCCCCGCGTGGCGGCTACGCGTCGAACACCTCGCGCACCAGCTGCTCCTGCTCCGCCTGGTGCCGCTTGGCGGAACCCACGGCCGGGGAGGAGGAGTGCGGCCGGGAGATGCGGCGCAGGCGCTCGCTGTGCGGCACGTCCGCGCCGACCGCCAGGTCCAGGTGGTCGATCAGGTTGAGCGCGATGAACGGCCAGGCACCCTGGTTCGCCGGCTCCTCCTGCGTCCACAGGTACTTCTCGGCGTTCGGGTACTTCTTGATCTCCGCCTGCAGCTCGGCACCCGGCAGCGGGTACAGCCGCTCGATGCGCAGGATCGCGGTGTCCGTCACGCCGCGCTTCTTCCGCTCGGCGTCGAGGTCGTAGTAGACCTTGCCGGAGCAGAAGACGACCTTCTTGACGGCGTTGGCGTCGACCGAGTCGTCGCCGATGACCGGCCGGAACTGGCCCGTCGTGAACTCCTCCGTCTTCGAGGCGGCGGCCTTCAGGCGCAGCATCGACTTCGGGGTGAAGACCACCAGCGGCTTGTGATGCGGGTTGTGCACCTGCCACCGCAGGAGGTGGAAGTAGTTCGACGGCAGGGTCGGCATCGCGACCGTCATGTTGTTCTGCGCGCACAGCTGCAGGTAGCGCTCGATGCGGGCCGAGGAGTGGTCCGGGCCCTGGCCCTCGTAGCCGTGCGGCAGCAGCAGCGTGACGCCGGAGGTCTGGCCCCACTTCTGCTCGGCGGCCGAGATGTACTCGTCGATGACCGACTGGGCGCCGTTGGCGAAGTCGCCGAACTGGGCCTCCCACATCACCAGCGCGTCCGGGCGGGTCAGCGAGTAGCCGTACTCGAAGCCCATGACCGCGTACTCGGAGAGCAGCGAGTCGTAGACGTTGTAGCGGGCCTGCTCGTCGGAGAGGTACAGCAGCGGCGTGTAGTCCTCGCCGGTCTCCCGGTCGATGAGGACCGCGTGCCGCTGGCCGAAGGTGCCGCGGCGGGAGTCCTGGCCGGACAGCCGGACCGGGACGCCCTCCAGGAGCAGCGAGCCGATGGCGAGGGTCTCGCCCATGCCCCAGTCGATCGTGCCGTCCTCGACCATCGCCGCCCGGCGCTGCATCTGCGGCAGCAGGCGCGGGTGGACGGTGATGTGATCGGGGATGTTGACCTGGGACTCGGCGATGCGCTTGACGACCTCGGCGGAGATCGCGGTGCTGACCTCGACCGGGAAGCCCGCCTGCGGGTCCGGGGACTGCGGCGCGGCCGGCTGCGCGGTCGCCTCGCGGACCTCGGTGAAGACCTTCTCCAGCTGGCCCTGGTAGTCCTGGAGCGCCTGCTCGGCCTCTTCCAGGGTGATGTCGCCGCGACCGATCAGGGACTCGGTGTAGAGCTTGCGCACCGAGCGCTTCTTGTCGATCAGGTCGTACATCAGGGGCTGGGTGAAGGCCGGGTTGTCCGACTCGTTGTGACCGCGGCGGCGGTAGCAGATGAGGTCGATCACCACGTCCTTGTTGAACGCCTGGCGGAACTCGAAGGCGAGCCGCGCGACGCGGACCACGGCCTCCGGGTCGTCGCCGTTCACGTGGAAGATCGGGGCCTCGATCATGCGGGCCACGTCCGTCGCGTACATGGAGGAACGCGAGGACTCGGGGGCCGCGGTGAAGCCGACCTGGTTGTTGATGACGATGTGGACCGTGCCGCCGGTGCGGTAGCCGCGCAGCTGCGACATGTTCAGGGTCTCGGCCACCACGCCCTGGCCCGCGAAGGCCGCGTCGCCGTGGATCGCCACCGGCAGCACGGTGAAGTCCGTGCCGCCCTTGTTGATGACGTCCTGCTTGGCGCGGGCGATGCCCTCGATGACCGGGTCGACCGTCTCCAGGTGGGACGGGTTGGCGGCCAGCGAGACGTTGATCTGCTCGCCGTCCAGGCCGGTGAAGGTGCCGCCGGCGCCCAGGTGGTACTTCACGTCGCCGGAACCGTGCATCGACTTCGGGTCGAGGTTGCCCTCGAACTCGCGGAAGATCTGCGCGTACGACTTGCCGACGATGTTGGCCAGCACGTTCAGCCGGCCGCGGTGGGCCATGCCGATGACGACCTCGTCCAGGCGGGACTCGGCGGCCGAGTCCAGCACCGCGTCGAGCAGCGGGATGACGGACTCGCCGCCCTCCAGCGAGAAGCGCTTCTGGCCGACGTACTTCGTCTGCAGGAAGGTCTCGAAGGCCTCCGCCGCGTTCAGCCGGCGCAGGATGCGCAGCTGCTCCTCGCGCTCCGGCTTGGAGTGCGGGCGCTCCACGCGGTCCTGGATCCACTTGCGCTGCTTGGGGTCCTGGATGTGCATGAACTCGATGCCGACCGTGCGGCAGTACGAGTCGCGCAGCACGCCGAGGATGTCGCGCAGCTTCATCATCGACTTGCCGGCGAAGCCGCCGACGGCGAACTCGCGCTCCAGGTCCCACAGGGTGAGGCCGTGCTCGGTGATGTCCAGGTCGGGGTGCTTGCGCTGCTGGTACTCCAGCGGGTCGGTGTCGGCCATGACGTGGCCGCGGACCCGGTAGGAGTGGATCAGCTCGAAGACGCGGGCGGCCTTGGTGACGTCGTCGTCGTGGCTGGCGTCGATGTCCTTGAGCCAGCGGACCGGCTCGTAGGGGATGCGCAGCGCCTCGAAGATGTCGTCGTAGAAGCCGTTCTCGCCGAGCAGCAGGTTGGCGACGACGCGCAGGAACTCGCCGGAGGCGGCGCCCTGGATCACCCGGTGGTCGTAGGTCGACGTGAGCGTCATGACCTTGGAGATGCCGAGCTTGTTCAGGGTGTCCTGGGAGGTGCCCTGGAACTCCGCCGGGTAGTCCATGGAGCCGACGCCCATGATCACCGACTGGCCGGGCATCAGGCGCGGCACCGAGTGCACCGTGCCGAGGCCGCCGGGGTTGGTGAGGGAGACGGTGACGCCGGTGAAGTCGTCCATCGTCAGCTTGCCGTCGCGGGCGCGGCGGACGATGTCCTCGTAGGCCTGCCAGAACTCGAAGAAGTTCAGCGTCTCGGCCTTCTTGATCGCCGCGACGACGAGCTGGCGGTCGCCGTTGGGCTTGACCAGGTCGATGGCGAGACCGAGGTTGACGTGCTCCGGCTTGACCAGGGTCGGCTTGCCGTCCTTCTCCGCGAAGGAGAAGTTCATCGCCGGCATGGCCTTGACGGCCTGCACCATCGCGTACCCGATGAGGTGCGTGAAGGAGATCTTCCCGCCGCGGGCCCGCTTGAGGTGGTTGTTGATGACGATGCGGTTGTCGAACAGCAGCTTCACCGGGACGGCGCGCACGGACGTGGCCGTGGGCAGCTCCAGGGAGGCGTTCATGTTCTTGGCGACCGCGGCGGACGGGCCGCGCAGCGTCACCAGCTCGGGACCCTGCGGCGCCTCGGTGGCGGGCGCGGCCTTCGCGGCGGCCCCCGGCGCGGCCTTGGCGGCGGCCGGGGCCGGCTTCGCGGGGGCCGGGGCCTGCGCGGCGGGCTTGGCCTGAGCGGCGGGCTTGGCCGCGGCGGGCGCGGGCGCGGGCGCGGCGGCCGGAGCCGGGGCGGCGGGCGCGGGCTTGGCGGCGGCGGGCGCGGCCTGGGCCTGGGCGGGCCGGGCCGGGGCGGCGGGCGCCGCCTGGGGGGCCGGGGGAGCCGCGGGAGTGGTCCCTGCGGCCCCCGTGGCCGCAGTACCCGCCGGAGCCGGCGCGGCGGCGGCCCCCGGCTTGTAGTCCGCGAAGAAGTCCCACCAGGCGCGGTCTACGGAGTTCGGGTCCTGGAGGTACTGCTGATAGATCTCGTCGACGAGCCACTCGTTGGCACCGAACGCGGCCGCGGGGTTCTTCCCGGCTTGGTCGGTCTCGGTGGAGATGCTCGAGTTACTGGGGGACTGTGGCGACACGGCGGCAACCGCCCTCTTCCGCTTCACAAGGTGATGGACAGCGGGAATAAAGGCTACGCCCCCAAGAGCGTGAAGGTCAGGTCGAGCCCGTTCATCGTCGCGTAAGTCACATCGAAACCCGGGTTTCGGGGCTTGAAATGGCGGGAAACAAGCGTGGTTCGCCCATGCGTGGGAAGGGGCCACCCGGGCCTGTCCCCGTAGGGTCGCGGGCCCCTGCCTGATCACACGCGCCGAGCTGCGCGGACGCTCGTGGATCTTGTGGTTCCGGGTCGAACTTTACGTCAACTTGGCACAGAGGGAAGCCCGGGAAGGGTGATGAGGATCCGGCAGCCCCGATCGGATTCGGCCACCCCGATCCGGCCGCCGTGCAGATCCACCGCCCAGCGGGCGATCGCCAGGCCGAGCCCGGTGCCGCCGTCGCTGCCGGGGCCGTGCGGCCGGCTCACCGCGCCCCGGTTGAAGCGCTCGAAGACCCGGTGCCACTCCGAGCGCGGGATGCCCGGGCCCTCGTCGAGGACTTCCAGCTCCAGCGACTCCGGCTGCGGCCCGCGGCGCGCCTTCACCGTGACCCGGCCGTGCGGCGGGCTGTGCTTGACCGCGTTGTCGATCAGGTTGGCGACCACCTGGTGGATGCGCTCGGGGTCGGCGTGCGCGGTCAGCTCCGGCGGGGACACGTCGAGGCTGAGATGGACGTCGGTGCGGGTGTGGCTGCCGGAGCCGGAGGCCATGCCCGCGCGCGCGGAGGCGACCATGTTGGCCTCCTTGAGCACGCCCGACAGGTACGGCCACACCTCGAAGCGGCGCATCTTCAGCGGGACCACGCCGTTGTCCAGCCGGGACAGGTCGAGCAGCGTCTCCACCAGCCGCCCCAGCCGCTCGGTCTGCTTCAGGGCGGTGCGCATGGTCTCGGCGTCGGCCTCGGTGACCCCGTCGACGATGTTCTCCAGCACCGCGCGCAGGCCCGCGATGGGCGTGCGCAGCTCATGTGAGACATTCGCCACCAGTTCCTTGCGCTGGCGGTCCTGGGCGGCCAGCTCGTCCGCCATGCGGTTGATCGTCTGGGCCAGGTCGCCCAGCTCGTCCCGGCGGTTCTCCAGCACCCGGCGCGTGTAGTCGCCGTGCGAGATGGACCGGGCCACCGCGTTCATCTCGTCCAGCGGCGCGGTCAGCGAGTGCGCCACGAACTGCGTGATCAGCAAGGTGGCGATCATCGAGAAGACCATGATGAAGCGCAGCTCGGTCTTGGTGTGCACCGCGATCATCGACAGGCCCGTGGTGATCAGCACCGAGATGACGACCAGCGCGCCCAGCTTCGTCTTGACCGAGAACGGGCGCACCCCGCCCCAGGGCTCCCGGCCCCCGCGTGCGGCCCGCCCGTCGCTCATGCGGCCGGCGTCTCCAGCGCGTAGCCCACGCCGTGCACCGTACGGATCCGCTCGGCGCCGATCTTCCGGCGCAGCGCCTTGATGTGGCTGTCGACGGTCCGGGTGCCCGAGGCGTCCGCCCAGTCCCACACCTCCGCCAGCAGTTGCTCGCGGGAGAGCACCGCGCGCGGGGTGTTCGCCAGGCACACCAGGAGGTCGAACTCGGTGGGCGTCAGGTGGACGTCCTCGCTGCGCACCCGCACCCGGCGCTGGGCGTGGTCGATCTCCAGTTCGCCCAGGCGCAGGATGCCGCTGCGCGGTGTCGCCGCGGCCTGCGCCGCCCGCTCCATGCGGCGCAGCAGCACGTGCACGCGGGCGGCCAGCTCCCGGATCGAGAACGGCTTGGTCATGTAGTCGTCGGCGCCGACGCCGAGGCCGACCAGCATGTCGGTCTCGTCGTCCCGGGCGGTGAGCATCAGCACCGGCACCGGCCGCTGGGCCTGCACCCGGCGGCACACCTCCAGGCCGTCGAAGCCCGGCAGCATGATGTCGAGGATCAGCAGATCGGGCTGCCACGCCTCGGCGGTGTCGACGGCCGAGGGCCCGTCGCCCGCGGTCTGCACGAGGAATCCCTCGGCCCGCAGACGGGTGGCGATGGCGTCCATGATGGTCTGGTCGTCCTCGACCACCAGCACCCGGCGCTGTGCGCCCGGACCGGCCGTCGTGCCGCCCTGCGCGGTGTGTGTCTGCTCCATCGCCCGCCCCTGAGTGTGCTGTCCGGAATCCGTGGGGTGATTCCGGTGATTCCTTGACTGCGCGTGGTTGCGATTGACGCTTGAATGATCGGCGTCAGGGATGCAGCGTACGGGGAGACGCTGCGGCTTTGCTATCCAGGCCGGACGGCGAGGTGCACGACGTCCGGTACGCCCCGGGCAACCGGGATCTCTTCGGTGCGCACCTGTTGGAACCCGACATTCCGCAAGGTTCCTTCAAAATCCGGAGACGGTCCGGCGGACCACACCGCGAGTACTCCGCCGGGGTTCAACGCCCGTGCGCAGCTTGCCAGTCCGGCCGGTGCGTAGAGCACCTCGTTGCCCTCGGTGACCGTCCAGCCGGGGCCGTTGTCGATGTCGAGGCACAGGGCGTCGAACGTGTCCGATGTCTCATTGACGTAAGGGACCAGATCGGCCTCGGCGATCCCGGTGCGCGGGTCGGCCAGCGCCGCCGCGGTCAGGTGGGCGAGCGGGCCGCCGCGGTGCCAGGCGATGATCGCGCTCTCCCGTTCGACCACGGTGATCCGGCCCCAGCGCGGCTCCGCGGCGGCGTGCGCGAGCGAGAAGCCGACGCCGAGACCGCCGATCAGCAGCCGCGGCGCGGGCCGTCCGTCCAGCGCGCCGAGCGCGGCGTCCACCAGCCGCCGCTCCGAGCGCCCGTCGGAGGTGTCCATCAGAAAGCAGCCGTTGGCGATGATCTGCAGCAACGCGCCGTGCCGGCGCAGCGCGACCTCGCCGTGGGGACCCTCGCGCCGGTCCAGCACCACAGGAGCCTCGTACGGGGCGTTCATGGGGTCATCCTGCCCGAACAGGCCGCGGCCACCCCATGAATTACGGGTGACGTGCGGGGACGCCCGCGACGGGGGCGGGCGTTGGCGGGCGTGCCGTGCGGCCGGGGCGGATGTGGTGGGCGGGCGGCGGATGTGCGTCGTGCTGCCGGAAGTTAATAGGTTGCTGTGAATCGGTCCCCGGGACGGTGTCGGTCATGGACATGGGTGCGCGCGGGACGAAGGCTGAGGTGTGTCGGAAGGAGGGCCCCACGGTGGAACGGACCGCGCAGGCAGGCGTCGAGGCCGCGCCCCTCCCGGAGGCCATGCCGCGCCAGCGGCCGGGCGAGGAGCCCGTGGCCGCCGCCGGCGAGCAGGCCGTGATCGCGTCCGGCGCCGCCGCGTCCCGGGCCCTCGCGCCGGCCCTCGCCGTACGGCTGCGCGCGCTGCGCCCCGGGCAGCTGCTGCCCACCCCGGCCGGCACCCCGTTCACCTTCACCTACGCGGTCCTGCTCACCCTCACCTCGCTCATCACCCGCTACGCGCCCGCCCCGCTGGTGGACGCCTTCTACCGCGGCTCCAGCACGGACGTCGCCCATCTGGTGCGGTCCCCGCTGCTGGTGCTGTCGGCCAGCGCGCTGTGGGTGGCGGGCGGGATCGTGTCGCCGTACTCCCTGTGCTTCCTGCTGGTGCTGACCGCGCTGGAGCGCCGCGCGGGCGGACTGCGTACGGCCGGTGTCTTCGTCTTCGGCCATGTGTGCGCCACGCTCGCCACCGAGGTCCCCGTCGGGCTCGCGGTGCTGGCCGGCCGGCTGCCCGACAGCGCGCTGCACCGCCTCGACTACGGCATCAGCTTCGGCGTCGCCGCCAGCGTCGGCGCCCTGTCCGGACTGCTCGGCCCCTGGCTGCGCTGGCCCCTGCTCGCCGGGTTCGGCGGGATGGTCCTCGCGGACCTGTGCACCACCACCGACCCGATGACCGGCGCGGGGCACCTCATCTCCGTGCTGCTCGGCGTCGCGAGCTGGCCGGTGCTGCGGCGCGGACTCCGGCCCCTGCGCTGACCTCCTGGTCTTCCCGGGTTCTTGGTTCTTCTCCCTCCGCTCCCCGTCGATCGCTCACAGCGAACACCCGCCGGGGAACATTCGGCGGCTCACGCGCATTGAGTCGGCATAGCTCAACTTGACTGCCGAAGGGGAGATCATGGCTGCTGAGTCCACGGCGTTCACACCGCTCGCCCTGCCCGTGCTGCCGCTCGACGACGAGGTGGTGCTGCCCGGGATGGTGGTACCGCTGGACCTGAGCGACGCCGAGGTACGGGCCGCGGTGGAGGCGGCGCAGGCCGCCGCCCGGTCGGAACCGGGCAAGCCCAGGGTGCTGCTGGTGCCGCGCGTCGAGGGCGCGTACGCGACGACCGGCGTGCTGGGCACCGTAGAGCAGGTCGGGCGGCTGGCCGACGGCGATCCGGGGGCGCTGGTCCGCGGCCGGAGCCGGGTGCGGATCGGCGCCGGCACCACCGGGCCGGGAGCGGCGCTGTGGGTCGAGGGCACGCAGGTCGACGAGAGCGTGCCGGACCCGCTGCCGGGCCAGGTGACGGAACTCGTCAAGGAGTACAAGGCACTGGCCACCGCCTGGCTGCGCAAGCGCGGCGCCTGGCAGGTCGTCGACCGGGTCCAGGCCATCGACGGCGTCTCCGCGCTGGCCGACAACTCCGGTTACTCGCCCTTCCTCACCACCGAGCAGAAGATCGAGCTGCTGGAGACCGCGGAGCCGGTGGCCCGGCTGCGGCTCGCCACCCGCCTGCTGCGCGACCATCTCGCCGAGCAGGACGTCGCCGAGACCATCGCCAAGGACGTCCAGGAGGGCGTCGACAGGCGGCAGCGCGAGTTCCTGCTGCGCCGCCAGCTCGAAGCCGTCCGCAAGGAGCTGCGCGAGCTGAACGGGGAGAGCGGCAAGGACCCCGCCGAGGAGTCCGACGACTACCGCGCCCGCGTGGAGGCCGCCGACCTGCCCGGGACGGTCCGCGAGGCCGCCCTCAAGGAGGTCGACAAGCTGGAGCGCGCCTCCGACCAGTCGCCCGAGGGCTCCTGGATCCGCACCTGGCTGGACACGGTCCTGGAGCTGCCCTGGAACGAGCGGACCGACGACACGTACGACATCCAGGGCGCCAAGGCGGTCCTGGACGCCGAGCACGCGGGCCTCAAGGACGTGAAGGAGCGGATCACCGAGTACCTCGCGGTGCGCAAGCGCCGCAGCGAGCGCGGCCTCGGGGTGATCGGCGGCCGGCGCGGCGGCGCGGTCCTGGCGCTGGTCGGGCCGCCCGGCGTGGGCAAGACGTCCCTGGGCGAGTCCGTCGCCCACGCCATGGGGCGCGCGTTCGTCCGGGTCGCCCTCGGCGGCGTCCGCGACGAGGCCGAGATCCGCGGCCACCGGCGTACGTACGTGGGCGCGCTGCCCGGCCGGATCGTGCGCGCGATCAAGGAGGCCGGGTCGATGAACCCGGTGGTCCTGCTGGACGAGATCGACAAGGTGGGCTCCGACTTCCGCGGCGACCCGGCCGCGGCCCTCCTCGAAGTCCTCGACCCGGCGCAGAACCACACCTTCCGGGACCACTACCTGGAGGTGGAACTCGACCTGTCGGACGTCGTCTTCCTGGCCACCGCCAACGTCCTGGAGGCGATCCCGGAGGCCCTGGCCGACCGGATGGAGATCGTCCGCCTGGACGGCTACACCGAGGACGAGAAGGTCGTCATCGCCCGCGACCACCTGCTCCCGCGCCAGCTGGAGCGGGCGGGCCTGCGCGCGGACGAGGTCGTGATCGAGGAGGGCGCGCTGCGCAGGCTGGCCGGCGAGTACACCCGCGAGGCGGGCGTGCGCACCCTGGAGCGGTCCGTCGCCCGGCTGCTGCGCAAGGTGGCCGCCCAGCACGAACTGGGCGAGCGGGAGCTGCCGTTCACCGTCACCGCCGACGGGCTGCCCGCGCTGGTCGGCCGGCCGCACCATGTGCCCGAGTCCGCCCAGGACCCGGCCGAGCGCCGTACGGCGGTGCCGGGAGTGGCGACCGGACTCGCGGTCACCGGGGCCGGTGGGGACGTGCTGTACGTCGAGGCGTCGCTCGCCGATCCCGAGACGGGCGCGGCGGGCCTGACCCTGACCGGTCAGCTGGGCGACGTGATGAAGGAGTCCGCGCGGATCGCGCTGAGCTTCCTGCGCAGCCACGGCGCCGAGCTGGAGCTGCCGGTGGGCGATCTCAAGGACCGGGGCGTGCACATCCACTTCCCGGCGGGCGCGGTCCCCAAGGACGGCCCGAGCGCCGGCGTCACGATGACCACCGCGCTGGCCTCGCTGCTCTCGGGGCGGCTGGTGCGCACGGACGTGGCGATGACCGGTGAGGTGTCGCTGACCGGGCGGGTGCTGCCCATCGGCGGTGTCAAGCAGAAGCTGCTGGCCGCGCACCGGGCGGGCGTCACCACGGTGATCATCCCCAAGCGCAACGAGCCCGACCTGGACGACGTCCCGGCGGAGGTGCTGGACAAGCTCGACGTCCACGCCGTCACCGACGTCCGCCAGGTCCTGGAACTCGCCCTCGCCCCCGCGACGGACGGGGCGCGGCGGGAGGTTCCGGCGGCGGCGTGACGGACGCCGCCGGACGAGAGGAGGCCCGGGTCCCCACGAGGGACCCGGGCCACTTCGCTGATCCGTACGCCCGCGGTGGGCGTACGGATCAGCCGTTGGCCAGCGCCTTCACCCGGTCCAGCGTGCCGTTGAACTTGTCGTGGTCGCCCACCGTGGGGCCGGACGAGGTGTACTGCCACATCGTGTAGTAGCCCCAGCCCGCCGGGAGCGTGCCCGGGGCCGAGGCGTAGCGGGCGATCCACAGCGGGTTCTTCGCGGCGAAGCCGGCGTAGTTGCCGGTGCACTGGGTCCACCAGCTGGTGGCCGTGTAGAGCACGGCGTCGCGGCCGGTGCGGGACTTGTAGGTGTTCAGGAAGTCGGCGATCCAGCTGACCATGGCGCTCGCGGACTTGCCGTAGCAGGCGGCGCCGTAGGGGTTCCACTCGATGTCCAGGGCGCCGGGCAGGGTCTTGCCGTCCTTGGACCAGCCGCCGCCGTGGTCGACGAAGTAGTTGGCCTGGGCGGCGCCGCTGGTGCTGTCCGGGGTCGCGAAGTGGTACGAGCCGCGGATCATGCCGACGTTGTACGAGCCGTTGTACTGCTGCGTGAAGGAGGGGTTCGTGTAGGAGGTGCCCTCGGTCGCCTTGGTGTAGGCCCAGCGGACACCGCTGCTCCACAGCGTGGACCAGGCGACGTTGCCCTGGTAGCCGGCGACGTCGACGCCCTCGGTCTGGGTGGCGGTGGCGGTGGTGGCGGGCGCGCCGCCGCGGCCGTCGTGGGCGAGGACGCCCATGCCCATGTAGGCGGAGCCGCGGGCGGGCGCGCTGTCGGCGGAGGAGGGGGCCGTGAGGAGACAGGAGAACGCCGCGAGCAGGACTCCCGCGGCGGTCAGCCGCCGCGTGCGGGCCGTTCCGGATCTGTGCACGGGCATGATGACGTGCCTCCGAAGGTCGGTGGTGCCCGGTGGGGGGAAACGCGGGCATGGCCCACGGTCGCACGAGGGGAGGGCGGGGCACGGGAGACCCGCCGGGGGTGTCGATGGCGTGGCCATGCCATTCAGTGCCTGTCACGAAGCTACGCACGTAGACCGGGGCCTGGGAAGGGGGGCCGGGGGCTGCCGTTGGTCTACGCCTGCGAAATACTGGCCGAGCTGCGGCGATGGCGGCGGCCGGCGGAAACTTTCAGGACCGGGAAACCTCAGGGCAGGGGCTGACGTGCACGAAGACGCAAAGGGCGGCGGACGTGGACCCGCATCCGGCGAGGCCGCGCCCGGCGGTGAGGACCGGGAGTTCCTGTCCCTGGAGCGGGAACTGACGGTACTGCTGCGGCGCGCCCGGGCCAACCAGGGCGAGATGGCCCGCGAGGTCCACCCCGACCTGGAGTCCGCGGCGTACGGACTGCTGGTCCGGCTGGACGAGAGCGGCGGCCAGCGCGCCACCGCGCTCGCCGCCTACGTCGGCGTCGGCAAGGCCACCATGTCGCGCCAGCTGCGCGCCCTGGAGGAACTGGGCCTGGTCGCCCGCGAACCGGACCCCGCGGACGGCCGGGCCTGGCTGGTGGCCCTCACCGAGGAGGGCAGCCGCCGGGTCGGCCGGGTGCGCGACGCCCGCCGGGCGCGCTACGTCAGCCAGCTCGCCCACTGGGACCGCCGCGAGGTGGCCGAACTCGCCCGGCTGCTGCACCAGCTGAACGGCGTCGTGGAGAAGGCGAAGTAGGCCGGGGCGGGGAAAGCGGTCAGGGGGAGGGGAAGCGGCAAGGGCGTGGGGCGAGGCCGCCGGCCGCCGCTCACAGCTCCACGAACACCACGCTCGCGTCGTCGTGCGTCTTGCCGCGCCCCAGGTGCGTCCGCGCCTCGCGGTCGGCCCGCTCCAGGTCCCGTACCCGGTCCACGAGCGCCTGCGCGCCCTCCTTGCGCAGCAGGCCCAGGCAGTGCGCCCAGTCGCCCTCGCGGAACGTCTCCACCCAGCGTGCGGCCCCGTCGGTCAGCGCGGCCAGGGCGCGCACCTGCGCGCGCGGCACGCTCCCGGTCACCGCCCGGTCGGCCACCGACGGGTCGGCCGCCGCGGTGAAGAAGCCGCCCTCCTTGTTGCGCACGCTGGCGTCGACGAGCGCGTCGGTGGCCAGGGCGGCGCTCGGCAGCCGGGCCAGCCGGTCGTCCAGGACCGGTATGACCAGGCCGTCGGGGGACTCCAGCAGGAGCGCCGAGTCGCACAGGACCAGATGGTCGACCGTGACGGCGGACCAGCGGACGAGCACCACGGTTGCCTGTGGCGTCCGAGGGTGAGAAAGGTCACAGGTGTGCGCGTGAGCTGCGGCGGTGCGCCCGATCGCCTCCGCGAGCACCTCCGGCAGCGTCAGATCCGGGCGCGAAACGGTCAGTTCGGTCAGCGCGCCGCCCAGCCGGGCGGTGAACCAGGGGACCGAATGCAGACAGCCCGTTCCGGCCGGCGACGGCGTCACCCCGTCCAGGACGACCAGGCACCCGCCCTGCCCGGAGGCGGGCAGTGCGAGGGCCGTGAAGTCCTCGTTCGGGTGATCCGGGGCGCCGGCCTCTGAAACAACCTCAGTACGCATCCGGCCAGTCTGCACCAGCCCTTCACATGGGCTGCCAAAGACTGGCAACCACCTTCGAATTGGCGCAGTGTCGCAGGTCAGGCGCCTGATTTGAGAGGGAATGGCGGGCTCGGGGAAGGCGTGGCGGCGCATCCTGCCAAAGCCTGCGGCCGACGTCCAACCGGCCCGCCGCACGCCCCCCGGGCGGGTGCCGGAGGAACTTGCCCGCCAACTACCCTCCGGGGTTCACTCCTTCGGGTGGCCGGTCGGACGATGCGGGACCACTGCCCACCGGCACTGGGAGGGTCGGAAACCGATGCGGGTCCCCCCTGCTCGCGCCGGTACCGCGGCGCGGGACCCGGGGGAGGGTGCGCGCACCCGTCGCACCAGCTGACGGAACGCCACCCGGGCCCATGAGTACACGAGTACAGGAATGCGAGCACCGGTGCAGAAGAAGCGGCCTCGGCGCACAGGCAGGCAGACGGCCACCGCGAAGGGACCGGAGCCCACGTCCGGCGCCCCCCTCGCCGCCCCCGTGGGCAAGGGCCGCCCCACCCATGTGCGCAACCGCCTCATCGCCGCCGTCGCCGTCGTGGCCGCCGTCGTGGCCGGCGCCGGCGCGCCCTCGGTGATCGCCGCCTCCGGCCGGGTGAGCGACTCCCAGAACCTGGTCACCCTCGCCGGGCAGACCCAGGACGCCCTGGCCCTGGCCCACTCCCTGGCCGACGAACGCGACGAGGTCACCTCCTACGTCGCGGCCGGCCGCCCCCGGTCCAAGGCGCCCTCCGAGCAGCGCAGTACCCGCGTGGACCGCCAGGTCGAGGAGTTGCGCACCGCCTCCGGCACACCGGCCTGGCTGCGCACCGACCTGGACTCCATCGCCGCCCTGCGGCGCTCGGCGCTCACCGGGCAGAGCACCGCCCTCCAGGCCCACCAGGCGTACTCCGCCACCATCGCCGAACTGCACCGGCTCGCCGAGCAGCTGGCCGACGAGATGCCGGCGCGCGCCGGCTCCGGGGCGCACGCCCTGGCCGAGCTGGACACCGCAGTCCAGCAGTCCGCCGCCGCCCGCGGACTGCTGCTCGCCGCCCTGAACGTGCCGCACTCCACCGAGACCGTCTACAACCCGGTCACCGGCCTGACCGAGCAACGGGCCACCTTCTCGAAGTCCGGCGCCGCGCAGCGCGACACGCTCAGCGCCGCCGCCCAGCTCGCCCGGGTCCGCTCCGACGCCGCCCTCGCCGCGTTCCGCGAGACCGCGCCCGAGACGGCCCGCGACTCCTACGACTCCACCGTCACCGGCTCCGAGTCGGACACCGCCGAGAACTACCTGAAGAAGCTCACCGACCAGCCGGAGCTGTCCGACTCCGACCTGTCCACCAGCGCCGCCAAGCTCGACGCCGCCCTGTCGGCCCGCATCGACCTCATGCGCGGCGCGGAGTCCTCCCTCTACGACCACCGCACCAAGGGCCTCGCGAAGCTCCGCGACGACGACGTCACCGCGCTGGAGCTGCGCGTCGCCCTGCTCGGCGCCCTGCTGCTGGTCGCCATCGGCATCGCCACCGCCCTGGCCCGCACCCTCACCCGTCCGCTCGCCGTGCTGCGCCTGGGCTCGGCCCGGCTGGCCGGCGCCGCGGACCCGGCCGCCGAGGAACCCATCCGCTTCACCGGCCGCGACGACGAGTACGCCCAGGTCGTCCGCTCCGTCAACACCCTGCACACCCAGGCGGCCGCCCTCGCCGAGCGGATCGCCACGCTGGAGACCGACCGCAAGCACCTGGTCGGCCAGCGGCAGAAGATGGCGGACGCCCGCGAGGAACTGCGCGCCGAACTCGCCGAGTCCGGTGCCCAGCTGGAGCGGCTGCGCAGCGGCATCGGCTCCACCTTCGTCAGCCTGGCGCTGCGCACCCTCGGCCTGGTCGAACGGCAGCTCGCCGTCATCGAGGGCCTGGAGGAGCGCGAGCAGGACCCCGACCGCCTCGCCACCCTCTTCAAGCTCGACCACTTCGCCACGGTGATGCGCCGGCACAGCGAGAACCTCCTCGTGCTGGCCGGCACCGAGCACGTCCAGCAGCACGCCGGGCCGGTCCCGCTGGTCGACGTCGTACGGGCCGCGGTCAGCGAGATCGAACGCTACGAGCGGGTCCGCATCGCCGCGCTGCCGCCGCACGCCCACGTGGCCGGCTTCGCCGCCGACGACCTCTCCCACCTGCTGGCCGAACTCATGGAGAACGCCACCTCGTTCTCGCCGCCCGACCGTCCCGTCGAGGTCTCCGGCTGGCTGCTGGAGAACGGCGAGATCATGCTCTCCGTGCAGGACGAGGGCATCGGCGTGGCCGGCGACCGGCTGCCCCGGCTCAACGCCCGCCTCGCCGCACCCGACCCGGACGCCCTCCACGGCGAGGACGGCGACGGGGGCGAGGACGGTCTCGGGCTCGGCCTGTACGTGGTGGCCCGGCTCGCCCACCGGCACGGGGTACGCGTGCAGCTGCGCGAGCAGAAGCAGGGCGGCACCGCGGCGGTCGTCGTCGTGCCCCAGCCGCTGCTGGCCGCCGCCCCCGCCTCCGCCGTCCCGGTCGCGGGCCCGGCCCACGGCGGCACCGGGACGTTCTCCCTGCCGGGCGCGGACGCCGAGGCCAACTCCAACGTGCTGCCCGCCCGCACCAAGGACACCGACCCGCTGGTGGCCCTGGCGGAGCGCGCGGTCCAGGAGGCCGAGGAGGCCCCCGCGCCCGCCGCACCGGCCGCGCCCGCCGCGTCCGGTGTGGAGACGACCCCGCGGGAGTCCCCGGCCGAGACCACGATGGAGCTGCTGCTGCCCTTCCCGGCCCCGGAGGCGACGACGCCGTCCCGGCCCACCTCCGGGACCACCGGCACCGGGCCCGTCCCGCCGACGCCGCCCACGGGCGACGACGGCGCCGACAGCGGCCGGCCGGCACGCGCCACCGGCGGCCGACCCCCCGCCGAGGCCACGCCCGACGCCGGGGCCCGCCCGGCGGACGCACCGCCCGCCGCGGACCCCGCACCGGACGCACCCGGTGGCGGCGACCGAGCCCAGCACGTGCCCGGCGGCACCTGGACCAGCACGACGGCCACCCCCGGCTTCGCGGACCCCGCACCGGACGCACCCGGTGGCGGCGACCGAGCCCAGCACGCGCCCGGCGGCACTTGGACCAGTACGGCGGACACCCCCGGCTTCGCGGACCCCGCACCGGACGCACCCGGTGGCGGCGACCGAGCCCAGCACGCGCCCGGCGGCACTTGGACCAGCACGGCGGCCACCCCCGCCGGCACCCGTGACCGCGCGGACGAAGCCCCCGGCGGCGCCCCCCGCCCGGAGGACACGCCCGGCCGCGGTACCCACCCGCAGGACACGCTCGCCCGCACCACCCACCCGCACGACGACCGGACCCCCACCGAGGACCCGGCCGGGACCGACCACGCTCGCACCACGGCCGACCAGGCCGACCACGCCCGTACCACGGCCGACCAGGCCGACCAGGCCGACCACACCCGTACCGCGGCCGACCTGGCCGACCACCCCCGCACCGTGGCCCACCAGGCCGAGCACGCCCGCGCTCCGGAAGAACCGCTCACCGCCAAGGGGCTGCCCAAGCGCACCCCGAAGATCACCACCCCCGCCCACGCCCCGCGCCAGCGCACCGGTTCCGTGGACGCCGAGGCACTCCGCCGCCGACTGGGCGGCTTCCGCCGCGGAGCCCAGGCGGGCTACCGCGACGTGGAGCAGGAGATCGCGGAACAGACCGCCCAGCACCACCGGCCGGCCCCGGCCGCCCGCGCACAGGCCGAGGAACCCACGGGGGGCACAGTCGAGGAGGCAAGCAGTTGACAGCGCCCACCACCTTCGGACTGAGCAGCGAGGCCCGCAACCTGCACTGGCTGCTGACCAATCTGGTCGAGGAGGTGCCCGGCATCGAATCCGTCGCCGTGGTCTCCTCCGACGGCCTGCTGCTCCTCTCCTCCGATCAGGACCGGATCGACGAGGCCCGGCGCACCCGCCGGGCACCGACCCGGTCCGGGCCCCGCGGCTCCGCCGCCGACCTGGCCACCGTCGTCTCCGGCATCGGCAGCCTCACCGTCGGCGCGGCCCGGCTGATGGACTCCGGTGCCGTCAAGCACACGATGGTCGCGATGGAGGAGGGCAGCCTGTTCGTGATGGCCATCAGCGACGGCTCGCTGCTCGGCGTGCACGGCTCCGCGGAGTGCGACATGAGCGTGGTGGCGTACCACATGGCGCTCTTCGTCGGCCGCGCCGGGCACGTCCTGACGCCCGAACTCCGCAGCGAACTGCGGAAGTCCCTGGAGTCCGAGTCGGCGGGGAGTGCCCGATGAGCAGTGCGACCAGCGGCCCGGCGGGCAAGGCGCCCCGGCAGCAGCTGCCGGTGCGCGGCGGGGTCCGCAAACCCGCCCGGGTCCGCCCGTACTCGCTCACCGGCGGCCGCACCCGCTTCGGCCACGTCCTGCTGGTGGAGACGTTCGTGGCGAGCACCGCCGCGCTGGAGGCCGCCGAGGAGCGCAAGGAGCTGACGAGCGCGCCGCTGGCCGTCCGGGTCATGCCGGAGCTGCGGGCCATCGTCGAACTGTGCCGCCGGATGCGTACGGTGGCCGAGATCGCCGCGCTGCTGAAGATGCCGCTCGGTGTGGTCCGCGTCCTCCTGAGCGACCTCGCGGACCAGGGAAAGATCCGTGTGTACGGCACCGGAACCGGTCACGGCACCGGCCGCCCGGACCGCGCTCTGCTGGAAAGGGTGCTGAGTGGACTCCGCCGTCTCTGATTCCGCCGTCTCCGACGCCGCCGCCTTCGCTGCCGGTGTCTCCCCCCTCGACGGGACCGCCGCCGGAACCGTCGACGAAACCGACGAGACCCTGCGGCCCTGGCAGACGGACCGCACCCGCGCCCCGATCGCCACGAAGATCGTGGTGGCCGGGGGGTTCGGCGTGGGCAAGACCACGCTGGTCACCACCGTCTCGGAGATCACGCCGCTGCAGACCGAGGCGCTGATGACCGAGGCGAGCGCGCCGACCGACGATCTGAGCGCCACACCGCAGAAGCTGACCACGACCGTGGCCATGGACTTCGGCCGGATCACGCTCGACGACGACCTCGTGCTGTACCTGTTCGGCACGCCGGGCCAGCAGCGGTTCTGGTTCATGTGGGACGACCTGGTGCGCGGCGCGATCGGCGCCGTCGTGCTGGCCGACACCCGCCGCCTCAAGGACTGCTTCCCGGCCCTCGACTACTTCGAGAGCTGCGGGCTGCCGTACGTCGTCGCGGTCAACCACTTCGACGGCAGCGAGCTGTTCGAGCCGGAGGACGTCCGGGAGGCCCTCACGGTCCCCGCGCACATACCTGTCATGATCATGGACGCGCGGCGCCGGATCTCGGTGATCGAGACCCTGCTGGCCCTCGTGGCCCACGCGCTCGAAGAGACCCCCGAATGATCCTTCGAGCAGTCCAGAAGTCGTAGGAGGCACCACCCGCCATGCGCAAGATACTCGTCGTGGGGGCCGGCCAGTCCGGTCTCCAGCTCGCCCTCGGCCTCCAGTCGCACGGGTACGAGGTCACCCTCATGTCCAACCGGACCGCGGACGAGATCCGCGCCGGCCGGGTCATGTCGACGCAGTGCATGTTCCACACCGCCCTCCAGCACGAGCGGGACCTCCAGCTCGGCTTCTGGGAGTCGCAGGCCCCGCGGATCGAGGGCCTCGGCGTCTCGGTCGCCGCGCCCGGCTCCTTCGACCCGGGCCCCTCGCAGCGCGCCGTCGACTGGGTGGGCCGGCTCGACGGGTACGCGCAGTCCGTCGACCAGCGGGTGAAGATGGCCGGCTGGATGGAGACCTTCGCGCAGCGCGGCGGCCAGCTGGTCATCCACGGCGCCGCCGTGGGAGACCTCGACTACTTCTCCCGCGCCTACGACCTCGTCCTGGTCGCGGCCGGCAAGGGCGAGCTGGTGTCGATGTTCGAGCGGGACGCCGAGCGCTCCCCGTACAGCGAGCCGCAGCGGGCGCTGGCGGTGGCGTACGTGCACGGGCTGGGCCCGCGCCCCGAGCACCCCGAGTTCGACGCGGTCCGCTGCAACATCGTGCCCGGCGTCGGCGAGCTGTTCGTCATGCCGACGCACACCCTCTCCGGCCGCGCCGACATCCTGTTCTGGGAGGGCATACCCGGCGGCCCGCTCGACGCCTTCCAGGGCGTCAAGGACCCGGGCCGGCATCTGGCGCTGACGCTGGACCTGATGCGGACGTTCACGCCGTGGGAGTACGAGCGGGCCACCGGCGTGGAGCTGACGGACGCCGGCGGCACACTGGCCGGCCGCTACGCCCCGACCGTGCGCAAGCCGGTCGGCCGGCTGCCCGGCGGCGGTCTGGTGCTGGGCGTCGCGGACGTCGTCGTCGCCAACGACCCGATCACCGGCCAGGGCTCCAACTCGGCGTCCAAGTGCGCCGCCGCCTACCTCGCCGCGATCCTCGAACACGGTGACAAGCCGTTCGACGAGGAGTGGATGCGCTCGGCCTTCGACCGCTACTGGAACACCGCCCGGCACGTCACCAAGTGGACGAACGCCATGCTCGCCCCGCCGCCGGAGCACATCCTGAACCTGCTCGGCGCGGCCGGGCAGCTCCCGCCGGTCGCCGACCGCTTCGCCAACGCCTTCGACGACCCCGCCGACCTAGAGAACTTCTTCTACGAGCCGGCGAAGACCGAGGCGTACCTGACCGAGGTCGCCACCGGCTCCGCCGCGTAGTCCGAGCGAGCAGGCCCCAGGCCCCAGGCCCCGGATCCAGACCCCAGGCCCCAGGCCCTAAAGGGCCGTGTCCGGTCCGACCGCCGCGCCCGCGGGGAGCTTCGGCGGCACATAGCGCGGCAGGGGCTGCCCGGCCGGGTCGGGCCGGACGGCGCCCAGCACCGGGTTGGCGGCCACCGGCGACACCTTCACCCTGGCGCCGGGGCGCGGCGCCTGCACCACCATGCCGCCGCCGAGGTAGAGGGCCACATGGGTGGCCTGGGGGAAGTAGATCACCAGATCGCCCGGCCGCAGCTCGTTCAGCGGGACGCGCCGCAGCCGGGCCCACTGCTCCTGGCTGGTGCGCGGGATGGGCGTCCCGGCCCGCCCCCAGGCCCGCGAGGTCAGCCCCGAGCAGTCGTACGCCGCCGGTCCGGTCGCGCCCCACTGGTACGGCTTGCCCAGCTGCTGGACCGCGTAGCGCACGGCGGTCTGGCCCTCCTGGGTCGGGGGTGTCTCCTCGCCGAGCGCGCCGGAGGCCAGGAGCCGGGTCTGTGCCTGGGTGAGCCCGCTCTGCTCGAACGTGGCGAGCGCGGTCAGCTGCTGGGTGCTGAGCCCGGCGAGCAGTTTCTCGATGTCGTGCAGCCGGCCGCGCACGTCGTCGCGGGCCTGCTGCCGGCGCCGGGCCAGGGCCAACCGGGTGCCGAGCGCGGTGCGGGCCGCGCGGGCCAGCCCTGCCGCCTGTCGCTCGTCGCCGGCCAGCCGCCGTACCGTATCGGCGCGCTGGCGGGCGAGCTGGTCGAGGACGTGCCCCTCCTCCAGCGCGTGCTGCGGGTCGCGGGCCAGCAGCAGCCGCAGGTAGGGGGAGAAGTCGCTGGTGCCCTGGTACTCCTGCTGGGCGAGCCGGGCCGCCGCCGACCGGCTGTCGCGCAGGGCGAGCCGGGCCCGGGCCAGGGCGGCGTCCAGCCGCTGGGACTCGGTGCGGGCCCGGGACAGCTGCGCGGCGGTGGCGTCGTAGGTCCCGGCGGACTGCTCGGCCTGCCGGTACAGCGTCTGAAGGCTCGTCAGCAGCGCGGCCACGGACGGCTTCCCGGGTTCCGCCGGCGGCTGCGGTACGGCCGTGGCGGCCGCCGGTACGAGGGCGGCCTGCGCCGCCACCGCCGCCGTGCACAGCAGACGCAGCACGCGTCCTGACACGCCATCACCTCCGGTACGCACGGGACGGGCTGTCCGTCCCGTATCTGCGTACCGTGCGGTTTCGGCGTATGAACCGATTTGTCTGCCGGTTGTGCGCCGTGCGGCGCAACGCGGTCACCCGCCGGTGTCACCCGGCTTGCGTCCGGCGTCCGCCGGGGGTGCGGGCCGGGACCACGGCCACCGCCGCCGCCCGCCGCGCCGGCCCTCGGGGTCGAACTCGTACTTCCACCCCTTCGGCAGGCCGAGCCGCTTGCTGTGGCCGCGCGGCACCCGCCGGTAGACGAGCACGGTGGGCGGGCCGCCGGCCGCGTCCGGGACCGGGATGCGGTACGTCTTGGGAGGGGTGCCGGTGGGGCCCACCAGCACGGGCAGCACCCGGCCGTCCATGGGGCCGCCCTCGAACGGGGTGTCTTCGCTCTTCACGCCACCAGTGTCAGCCATCGGCCGAGGCGAGCACCCGCACCAGGGCGGCGGTCTGCTCGTCCCGGGCGCCGGTCACCGTCAGCACGGCCGTGAACTGCTCGACCAGCCAGTCCCGCAGCTCGTCCAGCGGCGGCTGCTTGTCCTCGTCGAGCCAGATCAGCGAGGCGGCCTCCACCGCCGTGATCCACATCCGCACGGTCATCCGCAGCCGCGGACCGGGGTCGGTGACCTCCAGGTGGCTGAGGATGTGCTCGGCGGCGGCCCGGCGCACCCCGTCCACGATGGCGGTGGTCCGGGAGGTCTCCACCACGCTGCCGCCCTGGAGCAGCGCGCTGAACCCGGTGTCGTGCTGGTCGACGAAGGCCAGGTAGCGGTCGAGGGCGCGGGCGAGGCGGGGCAGCAGCGGGCCCTCGTGCGGCTCGTCGAAGCAGTGCCGCAGCTGGTCGGCGGCGGAGTGCAGGGCGACCTCGTACAGCTGCTGCTTGCCGCCGGGGAAGTACCGGTACACCAGCGGCCGGGACACCCCGGCGGCCTCCGCCACGTCGTCGAGGGAGACCTCCTCGGGCGCCCGGTGCGCGAAGAGGGACAGCGCCGCCTCCATCAGCTGCGCACGCCGTTCCTCGACGCTGAGGCGGCGGTAGGCGGGGGTCGGGGCGGCAGGGCTCATGACCGGCAGCGTAATCGCAGCCCGCCCCGCGGCGCCGCCCGGCGGCCGCGCCCGACCTGATCCGGCGGCCTGGTCCGAACTGATCCGGCCTGATCCGGTCTGATCCGGTCCGGTCCGAACCATCCGGTCCGATCCGGTCCGAACCATCCGGTCCGATCCGGTCCGAACCATCCGGTCCGATCCGGTCCGAACCATCTGGTCCGGTCCGATCCGATCCGATCCGATCCGGACGAGGGGCCCTAGGCCAGCAGTCCGGAGGACCGCCACAGTTGCCGTCCCACGCCCCGCAGCACCCCGATGTCGTCCAGGAAGTCGGTGAGCCGCCTGGCGCCGGTCTGCATGATCTCCCGCCGGTGGCCGCTGGCCCTGACCTGCGCCATGGCCTCGCGCTTGTCCAGCCCCACGTTGGCGTAGACCTCGGGGTTGACGAAGGCCACCGAGAACACGCGGGCGAACTCGCCGGAGGTGACCCGGGTGAACTCCTGGGACCACTTCGGGGCCGTCACCATCTGCCGGCGCAGCTCCTCACGGGCGTAGCGCACGTGCCGCGCCTCCTCCACGACATGGATGCGCGTGACCCCGCGCACCAGCGGCTGGATGCGCTCGTCCGGGAAGGTCAGCCGCTGCATCCAGTCGAGCACCTCCTCGCCGAGCAGGGTCGCGGTGAAGGAGCCGGGGGTGGTGGAGACGGTCTTGAAGAGCCGGCCGAGGTGCCGGTGGGCGGGGCTCACCTGATACCAGGGCGTGCCGCCGCGGGTGATCAGGCGGGCGAACATCTTCGAGTGCCGGCACTCGTCCTCGATCTCGGTCAGCGCGTACCGCACGTGCGCGCTCGTGGCCGACTTGTCGTAGATGTGCCGCACCAGCAGCTGCATCAGGATCAGCTCGAACCAGATGCCGAGCGAGGCCAGCGCGGCGGCCTCGTGCTGGGAGAGCAGGATCCGCTGCTCCTCGCTCATCCGCCGCCACAGCGGGGTGCCGTACAGCGACACCAGCTCCGGCGGCCAGAACCACTTGCCCTCCTCGAAGGGCGCGTCCCAGTCCAGCTCCTTGTCCGGGTCGAAGGAGTGCTTGGCGGAAGAGTCGAGCAGCCGCTCGGCCACCTGCTCCCGGTCCTTGAGCAGGCCGAGCGCGTCGCGCAGTCCGGCGAGCGCGTCGGCTTCCGTCACGGTCGTCATGGCTGTCCCACCTCGTCGTACGGGATTGTGGCCGGCTCGGCTGGTCACTCGGCCGTCGGATGGTCGTCCCGCCTCTTATAAGACTGCGTGTCAGCAAGTGCGTCAATCCCTGCGGCAGGACTTGTTGGCCCGGCGCCCGCGTGTGAGCCTGCGGGGTATGCCGGCCTTCGACCTGTACGCCAGGGAGCCCGGCGAGCCGCACTGGCAGGTGCCCGCCTCCGGCGCGGCCCGCTTCAGCTGGGAGTACGACGACGGCCGCGACCGGCTGCTCGCCCTGTACCAGAAGGGCAAGGACAAGCAGTGGGACGGGGCCGGACGCATCGACTGGGACCTGGCGGTCGATCCGTACGATCCGCTCGGCACGCCCGACGAGGCGATCGTCCTCCACGGGACGCCGTACTGGGCGAAGATGACCGACCGGGACAAGGGCGAGCTGCGGCGGCACTTCGCGTCCTGGCGGTTCAGCCGGTTCCTGCACGGCGAGCAGGGTGCGATGGTGTGCGCCGCGCGGATCGTGGAGTCCGTGCCGGACCTGGACGCCAAGTTCTACTCGGCCACCCAGACCATGGACGAGGCCCGGCACGCCGAGATCTACGGCCGCTTCCTGCACGAGAAGACCGGGATGCTGTACCCGATCAACGACAACCTCCAGTCCCCGCTGGGCGACACCCTGCGCCACAGCCGCTGGGACATGCCGTACCTCGGCATGCAGGTGCTGATCGAGGGCCTGGCGCCGGCCGCCTTCGGCATGATCCGCGACACCACGGACAAGCCGCTGCCGAAGCAGATCCTCGCCTACGTCATGCAGGACGGGGAGGCGATCGAGGAGGGTCGACGTATCGCTGAGTGATCACCCGATCGCGGGGCGAGTCGGCATATGTGCCTCGGTACGCTGGGTGTGCCAGGCAGACTCCGCCGCATGGGAGCGATCATGAGCGCCGCACGCGACTACGGGCTGGACGACGACTACCAGTGGCCCCGCCCGCCGGAGGGCGGCTGGACGGCGGACGACCTCGACGAGCTTCCCAATCTTCCTCCGCACACGGAGTTGATCGACGGGAGCCTTGTCTTCGTGAGGCCGCAGACGAATTTCCACTCGCGTGCCATCCGGCTGCTGGACCTCATGCTGCTGCGGCAGGCGCCGGAAGAGCTGGACGTCATCCGGGAGATGACCATCAAGCTCAACAAGCGCAACCGCCCGGAGCCCGACGTGCTGGTGTTCCGGGCGGACGCCGACGCCGGTCCGAAGCAGACCTGGTACCGGCCGGAGGACGTCGTGATCGTCGTCGAGGTCGTCTCCGAGGAATCGGAGGACCGCGACCGCGAGGTGAAGCCGCGCAAGTACGCGCAAGCGGGCATCCCGCACTACTGGCGGGTCGAGGAGAACCAGGGCCTTCCCGTCGTCTACGTCTACGAACTCGATCCCGCGACCCGGTCGTACGGCCTGGCCGGCATCTTCCACAACCGGCTCAAGCTGGCCGTCCCCTTCCTCGTCGACATCGACCTCACCGCGATCGACCGCCGTCCGCCGGCGCGGTGAACGGGGCGTGCGCCGGGAACGCGCGCCCCGCCGGACCGGGCCCGCGCCTCACCCCGTCACCGGCGACCGCAGCACCGCCTCCATCACCGCCTTCGCGATCGGTGCCGCCGTTCCGCCGCCGCTGATGTCGCCGCGGCGGGCCGACGCGTCCTCCACCACCACCGCGACCGCCACCCGGGGGACCAGGTCGTCGTGGGCCTGGGCCCAGGAGACGAACCAGGCGTAGGGCGTACCGGAGTTGCCCACGCCGTGCTGGGCGGTGCCGGTCTTGCCGCCGACGACCGCGCCCGGGATCGCCGCGTTGCGGCCGGTGCCGTCGGCGACCACGTCGTACATCAGCTCCCGCAGCCGCTCCGCCGTCGTCGCCCGCATCACCTGCCGCACCGGCCGGGAACCGGCCGCCGACACCGTGCCGCCGCCGCGGCGCACGGTCCGCTCCACGAGGTAGGGCGCCCGCACCTGCCCGTCGTCGGTGACCGCCGCCGCCACCATCGCCATTTGCAGCGGCGTGGCCCGGGTGTTGAACTGGCCGATCGAGGACAGCGCGAGCTGCGCCCGGTCCGCGGGGCCGCCGAACGTGCTGGGCGCGACCGCGAACGGAATCCGCAGGTTCGTGTCGTCGAAGCCGAACCCCTGCGCCGCCTCGCGCATCGCGGGCGCGCCCACGTCCACGCCGAGCTTGGCGAACACGGTGTTGCACGACCACTCGAAGGCGAACCGCAGCGTGGCGTTCTCGCAGTCCTCGGCCTCGTTGACCAGCCGCGTGGTGCTGCCGGGCAACTGGTAGGGGTCCGGCGAGCCGGTCGGCGCGTCCAGGTCCGTCACCAGCCCGGAGTCCAGCGCCGCCGCCGCGGTGACCACCTTGAACGTCGAACCCGGCGGATACGTCTGGCGCACCGCCCGGTTGAGCATCGGCTGCTCCGGATCGTCGTTCAGCCGCGCCCAGGCCGCCGCCACCGCGGGCCCGTTGCCGGACAGCTCCGCCGGGTCGTACGACGGCGTGGACACCAGTGCCAGGATCCGGCCCGTGGCCGGCTCGATCGCCGCCACCGCGCCCTTGCGCGCGCCCAGCCCGTCGAACGCCGCCCGCTGCGCCGCCGCGTTCAGGGTCGTCACCACGTCACCGCCCGCGCCGCGCGAGCGCGTGAAGTCGTTCCACAGCGGGAACCCCGCCAGCAGCGGATCGGTCCCCGAAAGCACCCGGTCCTCGCTGTGCTCCAGGAACGTCGTCCCGTAGCGCTGCGAGGCGAACCCGGTGACCGGCGCGTACAACGGGCCGCTCACGTACGTGCGTTCGTAGCGCAGCTGCTCACCGGTGTCCCGGGACCCGGTCACCGGACGGCCGCCGACCACGATCTCGCCGCGCGGCTTCTCGTAACGGGCGATGACCGGGCGGCGGTTGGCGGGGCTGCCGCCGAAGGAGGGGCCCTGGAGCACCTGGAGCCAGGCCGTGTTCACCAGGAGGGCCACCAGCAGCAGCACGCAGAAGGCGGCGGCGTGCCGGATGTACGGGGTCACCGGGCCGCCTCCCCGCCGGCGGGCCGGCCGCTCACGGGGCCGCCGTCCCGTCGTACTGCCGGCGCGCCACATGGCTCACCCGGATCAGCAGCGCCACGATCGCCCAGTTGGTGACGACCGAGGAGCCGCCCTGCGCCAGGAACGGCATCGCCATGCCGGTCAGCGGGATCAGCCCGGTCACCCCGCCCGCGATCACGAACACCTGGAGCGCCACGATCGAGGCGAGCCCCACCGCGAGCAGCCGCCCGAAGGGGTCGCGCAGGGCCAGGCCCGCCCGGTAGCCGCGCTCGACGAGCAGGGCGTACAGCAGGAAGACGGCGGACAGGCCGGCCAGTCCCAGTTCCTCCCCGGCGGTGGCCAGGATGAAGTCCGACTTGGCCGCGAAGCCGACCAGGATCGAGTGGCCGCGGCCCAGCCCGCTGCCCAGCAGCCCGCCGGCCGCGAACGAGAACAGCGACTGCGCCACCTGCCCCGGCCCCTGCCCGGCCGCGATGGACGCGAACGGGTGCAGCCACTCCTGGATCCGGCTGTGCACGTGCGGTTCCAGCCGGCCGACGGCCAGCGCCCCGGCCGCGGCGAGCAGCAGCCCGACCGCGAGCCAGCCGGTACGGCCGGTGGCGACGTACAGCATCACGACGAACAGGCCGAAGAACAGCAGCGAGGTCCCGAGGTCCCGCTCCAGGACCAGCACGCCCACGCTCACCAGCCAGATGGCGACCACCGGTCCCAGCACCCGCCCGGTGGGCAGCTGGAGGCGCCACATCCGGCGGCCGGTGTACGCCAGCGCGCTGCGGTTGGCCGCCAGGTACGCGGCGAAGAACACCGCGAGCAGCACCTTCGCGAACTCGCCGGGCTGGAAGGAGAACCCGCCGAGCCGGATCCAGATGCGGGCGCCGTTCACGGCCGGGAAGCAGATCGGCAGGGCGAGCAGCGCGAGCGCGGCGGCGCCCCAGAGGTAGGAGTAGTGCTGGAGCCAGCGGTGGTCGCGCAGCACCAGGACGGTCAGGATGAACAGGCCCACGCCGAGGGTGGACCACACCAGCTGGGCGGGGGCGGCCTGGTCGTCGGGCGTCTCCAGGTCCAGCCGGTAGATGAGCACCAGGCCGAGCCCGTTCAGCAGCACGCCGATGGGCAGCAGCAGCGGGTCGGCGTAGGGCGCCCGCAGGCGCACCGCGCCGTGCGCGAGCAGCGCGAGCACGCCGAGCCCGGCGCCGTAGCCGGCGGCGCCGGGCGGGACGCTGCCGTGCTTGGCCAGCCCGACGGCGCAGTAGCCGTACACGGACAGCAGGACGGCAAGGACGATGAGGGCCAGCTCGACGCCGCGGCGCCGGGGGAGACGGGCGGCGCCGGGCGTGGCCGGGCTCGTCGCCGCCGTGACGGTCCCGGCGGCCCCGGCAGATCCGGTGGCTCCAGTCGCCCCGGCGGCTCCGGCGGCTCCGGCGGCTCCGGTGGTTCCGGCCTTGGTCATGTCGGGAATCTACCTAAAAGCGGCTTATCGACCCCCTTGGAGGTCAGCACCAGCGTGGCGAGGGCCCGATGGTGTCGATGTAGCGGGCCGAGCCCCACGCCCAGGTGCCGTCCGCGAGGAGGTACCACAGGTGGTTGCCCTGCACCTCCCCGCCGTTCGTCTTGCAGTAGATCCAGACGACCTCGCCCTGCCGGGCCACCCGCAGCACCCGGCTGCCGCGGTCGGGCCGCGGGCGCAGGGCGAGCCCGCCGCGGGCGGTGACACGGCCGCGGTAGAAGCGGGTGCTCTCGTCGGGGGCGGGGGTGCTGGTGGCGGAAGTCTGAGGGGCGGCAGTGGTGCCGGGGGCGGGTGTCTGCGCGGTGGTCGTGGGGGGCTGCGCGGTGGTGGTCGGGGTGGGTGCGGGGGTGGCGCCCCGGCCGTCGGCGGCGACGGCGGGCGCGATCGCGGCCGTGGCCAGCAGGGTCCCGGCGGCGGCGGTCAGGGCCAGCCGGGGGAGAGGGGAGCGCAGGGGCATGGGAACCTCCACCTGATGAGGCGACGAGGATGACGGCATCCGCGGTGGCGGACATAACTGACTATCCGCCACATTAGGATCGGCGCCTCCCGGGCGCGCGCCGCACTGAGCCATCGGAGCCGGCAGGGCGTCCGCCGCGGCCTGAGGCCGTATCAGGAGGGGCCGGTATCGGGGGCGGTACCGGTACTGGTACCGCTGTCGGTGTCGGTGCCCGTGCCAGAGCCGGTGTCGGAGCCGGGCGCGTCCGGCCGCCGCCCCGCCGCGTCCGGCAGGCGCTGAGGCAGTGTCAGGGTCGCGACCGCCCCGCCGTCCGGCGCGTTGGCGAAGTCCAGCCGGGCGCCCAGTACCTCCGCCTGGCCCCGCGCGATGGTCAGCCCGAGCCCGTGCCCGGTGGCGCCGCCCTCCGTGCGGAAGCGCTGCGGCCCGTGCTCCAGCAGGTACGCCGGGAAGCCGTCGCCGTGGTCGCGCACGCTCACCACCGGCCCGTCCACGGTCAGCACCACCGGCGGGCGCCCGTGCTTGTGCGCGTTGGCCACCAGATTGGCCAGCACCCGCTCCAGCCGCCGCCGGTCCGTCTCCACGTACACGTCCCGTACGACCCTGACCTCGGCGTCGGTGCCGGTCGCGGCCCCGGCCGCCCGCACCGCCCGCCGCGTCATCGCGCTCACGTGCTCGGCGTCCAGGGCGGGCCGCTCCCGACCGGTGTCCAGCCGGGAGATCTCCAGCAGGTCCTCGGTGAGCGTGCGCAGCGCGGCCACCCGGTCGCGCACCAGCTCCGTCGGGCGGCCCGGCGGCAGCAGCTCGGCCGCCGCGTGCAGCCCGGTCAGCGGAGTGCGCAGCTCGTGCGCCACGTCCGCGGTGAACCGCTGCTCGGCCAGCAGCTTGCCCTGCAGCGAGGCCGCCATGGAGTCCAGGGCGGCGGCGACCGCGGCCACCTCGTCCTGCGGGCGGGTGCGGTCGCGGGTCAGCGGATCGTCGACGCGGGCGTCCAGGTCGCCGCCGGTGATCCGGCGCGCGACCAGCGCGGTGGCGTGCAGCCGCCGGGTCACCCGGGTCACCGCGAACGCGCCCACCAGCAGCGTCGCCCCGATCGCGAGACCCGAGGACCACAGGATCGAGTTGTCCAGGCCCGCGATGGTGCTCGCCTGCTGCGAGTAGTCCACCTCCACGGCGAGCGCCCGTCCGCGGTCGGCGGGGCCGGCCGCCCACATGGTGGGCCGCCCGTGGTGGCGGGCGACGACCGTGCCGCGCTGCCCGGCCGCCGCCAGCCGCCGCAGCGAGCGGGGCAGCCCCGGCGGATCGACGCCCGCGCCGGGCAGCAGCGTGTCGCCCGCCTCGAACGCGCTGGTCGCGTCCTTCAGCCGGGACAGCGCCAGCGCCCGCGCCTGGCCCACGGTCTGGTCGGTCACCGAGACGTGCACCAGGACGCCGAGCAGCGCGGCCAGCGCGCAGCACATCACCGTGATGAAGGCGGCCGCCTTCATCGCCAGCGTCCCCGTCCACCGGGGCAGCGCGACCCTCATCGCCCGCTCGCCGAGGGGGAGGCGCCGGGCGCCGAGGACGGCGTGGGCGATCGCCGGGGCCCCGGCGAGGGCGAGGCGGTGGCCGCCGGGGCGCGGGTGCGGGGCCGGGTGGGCAGATGCGGGCCGATGCGCAGGAACTCGTCGCGGGAGAAGACCATCGCCCGCTGCTCCGGGTCCCACGACCAGGTGGTGCGGTACTCGTACCCGGCGATCCCCGCGGGCGAGCGGATGATCACCGTCCGCCCGGCCAGCTCCACCCCGGTCACCGCGTCGTCGTTGGCGAACACCTGCACGAGCCGGTGCCCCTCGAAGGTGTAGACGCGGACGGCCGTCTGGTTGGTGGGGGGCAGCCGGAACCCCAGCGTCATGTCGTCGCGCCCGTCGCCGGTCAGGTCGCGGTAGTACGGCCGCAGCACCGGACAGGCGCCCCGGCCCGGCCCCTGGCCGCACTTCGCCAGCGCGGCGGCCGTGTCGCGGTAGGGCGCCTTGGCACCCTTGTAGTCGCTCGGGTGCGCGGCGATCTCGGCCCGTACGACGGCCACCGGATCGACCTCGCGGATGTCGTCGCCGGGCGCGGTGATCCCCTTCACCGTCGCGATCTGCACCTCGTCGTAGGGCCACGCGGGGCTCGCCGCCGGCCGCAGCGAGGGCCACAGCCGGGCCGGGCTGACCGCCGTCGGCGTGGTCCCGGCGGCCCGCAGCCCGCCCGCGTCACCACAGCCCGCCGCCGCGCCCAGCACCAGGGCGACGACGGCGACGACGCGGAGGGGACGGCTGCGGAACACTGCTCTCCGGAGGTTCGGGGGCGGCGCGGGGCGACGACGGCTCAGGACCGCGTACACCCCGCGCGTACGGAAGTCCTCGCCCGTACGGAAGCCGTTGCCCGTAGGGAAGTCCTCATGCCTGCGGAAGTCCTCACGCACACGGAAATCCGTATACGCGAGGAAGTCCTTATGTGTATGGAAGTACCTTTTGCTCACGCGTGCTCGTTCTCGTCCGGGAAGCCCGCGGGCCGGGCGGCGGTCCGCCGCAGAGCGTACGCACCGAAGGTGAGACGCTCATTCGGCCGGTTCCCCCAGCTCCTCCAGCAGCCGCGCCGTCGCCAGCCCCGCCCGCAGGTACTCCACGAACAGCTCGTTGTGCAGCGCCCACGGGGAGCGCCGGGCGCGGATCAGCCGGATCGCCTCGTCGGCCGAGCGGCCCCGCCGCACCAGCGCGTGCGCGACCACCAGCCCCGAGCGGTTGTACCCGGACCAGCAGCGCACCAGGACCCGCCGCCCCGCGTCCAGCGCGTCGCCCGCGGCCTGCGCCAGCCGCATCACACCGGCCAGCTGGGTGCCGTCCAGGGGCCCGTCCGGGATCGGCCACACCTGATGCGCCACCCCGGGACCGGGACCGAAATCCGGCAGCCTGAGCAGCGTCTGCACCAGATCGAACTCGTCGTGCACGACGACGGACTCCACCCGGCCCGAGCGCGTCCGGAACTCGTGCCCGCCCATCCACAGGCCGGGCACGATCTCGCTCCACGGGCTCTCCGGAGCCGGTACGTCGGGTCGCTTCCTGCCGGTCCGCACCGATGCCTCCCCAGCCGCCCTGCCAGCCGCCACACCGCCCCCCAAAGGTATCCGTGTTCTTGCCCCGGGAGCACCCCTGCTGTTCCCATGGTCACAGGGGTGATGGTGCATGAGCGGACCACGTCGACCGTCCGGACCCCCCGGGCCGGACAGCCTGCGCGTCATACCGGGCGGGCACCCCGGGCACGAACGGCTCCACGTCTGCCGGCGCGACGGGCAGAGCATCGCCTGGTACGACCGGGAAGCCGCCCGCGTCCACCTCCTCAGCGAGAGCGAGCGGGAGAACGTCCTGCGCGCCCTGCACCCCTTCCTCGCCGGCCCGGTCGCGGTGGGCCCGCCGCCCGTCCCCACCCCCGCCGAACTCGCCCGGCTCAGCCTCCACCCCGACGACGACCTCGCGCCGAACCGCCCCGGCGAGGCGCTGCTGATCGCCCTCGACCGCCACCCGGCCCCCGCCCACCGCCTGCGCCCCGACCCGCGCCGCCGGGCGCTCGCCGCCGAGCGCACCGCCGGCGGCGCGCTCGACCGGCTGGAGGGCGTCGGCTGGCGCACCCTGCACTCCGTGCCGCTGCCCGGCGGCGACCGCATCCACCACCTGGCCATCGGCCCCGGCGGCCTGTTCGCCGTGCACGCCGTGTACGCCCGCCGGCTGCGCGTCCGCGTCGACGACCCGATGATCACGCTGGGCCGCCACGAGTCCGAGCCCCTGCTGCGCCGGGCCCGCGCCGCCGCCGACCGCGCCTCGCACGCCCTCACCGCCGAGGTCCGTCCGCTCCTCGCCCTCACCGGCCCGGCCGACCTGCGCGTGACGGCTCCGCCGCGGGGCCTGCGCATCCTCCGGGACACGGACCTGGAGTCCCTGGCCCGCCTGGGCGGCGTCCTGAAACCGGCGGACGTGGAGGCGTTGCACGCGATGGCACGGGACCGGCGGACCTGGGGGTGGGTGTGACGGGTGAGGCCCCTGCCAGGGGTGGGGGCATGCCAGGGGAGGGGGCCTGTCAGGGGTGGGGGCGGGCCGTGGTCACGGCAGTTCGTGCGCCCGTTCCGTGTCGAGCAGCGGGGCCAGCAGGTCGCCGAGGTCCCGTACCCGGGCGGTGATGTCCGGCGCGCGGAACTCCAGCCGCTCTCCCTCCGCGCCCCGCGCCACCTCCTCCCAGGTCACCGGCGTCGACACGGTCGGCTCCTGGCGCGCCCGCAGGGTGTAGGGCGCGGCGGTCGTCTTCCGCGCCGCGTTCTGGCTCCAGTCGACGAACACCTTCCCCGGGCGCAGACTCCGCGTCATCCGGTGCAGCGCCAGCCCCGGCACGGCCTGCTCCGCCTCCACGGCCAGCGCCTTCGCGTACGCGGAGGTCTGCTCGCCGGTCGCGTCCCGTACCGCCGCCAGCAGGTGCAGCCCCTTGGAGCCGGAGGTCTTGGCGTACGCCGCGATCCCGTCCGCGGCCAGCCGGTCCCGCAGCCACAGCGCCACCCGGCAGCAGTCCGCGACGGTCGCCGGCGCCCCGGGATCGAGGTCGAAGACGATCCGGTCGGCCTCGCCGGGCGCCCCGGCCGGCCACTGCGGCGTATGGAACTCGGTCACCAGGTTGGCCGCCCACATCAGGCTCGGCAGGTCCTGCACCAGCACCATCCGGGCGGGCCCGGCCGACCGGGGCACCTCGCCCGTCACCACCCACTCGGGTGTACCCGGCGGCACGTTCTTGGTGAAGAAGACCTGCCCGTCCGGGCCGTCCGGATAGCGCAGGAAGGACAGCGGCCGGTCCCGCAGATGGGGGAGCAGGACGCCGGCGACGGTCGCGTAGTAGTGCAGCACCTCGCCCTTGGTGAACCCGGTCGCGGGATAGAGCACCTTGTCCAGGTTGCTGAGCGCGAGCCGTCGCCCCTCCACCTCTGTGATCGGCGCCATACGATAAGAAAACCACGCAAACCGCACCGCACACGGCAAGCACATCGAACGCCCCCGCCCGAACGACCCCGGAAGGTGCTGCACGTGCGATCCATCTGGAACGGCGCCATCTCGTTCGGCCTGGTCAGCATCCCGATCAAGCTGGTGAACGCCACCGAGAGCCACTCCATCTCCTTCCGCCAGATCCACACCGAGGACGGCGGCCGCATCCGCTACCGCAAGGTGTGCGAGCTGGACGAGCACGAGGTCACGGCGGGGGAGATCGGCAAGGGGTACGAGGAGGCGGACGGCACCATCGTGCCGATCACCGACGAGGACCTGGCCCACCTGCCGCTGCCGACCGCGCGGACGATCGACATCGTGGCCTTCGTGCCGGCCGACCGGATCGACCCCCTCCAGATGGAGCACGCGTACTACCTGGCCGCGAGCGGCGCCCCGGCCGCCAAGCCGTACACGCTGCTGCGCGAGGCGCTCAAGCGCAGCAACCGGGTGGCGATCGCCAAGTTCGCCCTGCGCGGCCGCGAGCGCCTGGGCATGCTCCGGGTGGTGGACGACGTCATCGCCATGCACGGCCTGCTCTGGCCGGACGAGATCCGCGCGCCGCAGGGCGTGGCCCCGGAGGAGGACGTCACGGTCCGTGACAAGGAGCTGGACCTCGCCGACGCCCTGATGGACACCCTCGGCGAGGTGGACCTGGCGGACCTGCACGACGAGTACCGGGAGGCCCTGGAGGAGGTCATCGCGGCCAAGTCGGCCGGCGAGGCACCTCCCGAGACTCCGGAGCCGGCCCCCGGCGGCAAGGTCCTCGACCTGATGGCGGCCCTGGAGAACAGCGTGAAGGCGGCCAAGCGGTCCCGGGGCGAGGAGGAGGGCGGGGCGGAGGCCGCCGAGGCGGCGGACGGCGAGGAGGCCGAGGTCAGACACCTCCCGCGCCGCAAGACCACGACCGCCGCCCAGAAGGAACCGGCCAAGAAGGCCACCGCCAAGAAGACCGCCTCCTCGGCGAAGAAGACCACCTCCACCCCCAAGAAGCCGGCCTCGACGACCAAGTCGACCCAGTCGAAGAAGACCACGACGACCGGCAAGGCGGCCACGAAGAAAGCCACGGCGAAGAAGACGACGTCCGGCAAGCGCACGGCCTAGCACGCGGGGCGCGGGGCGGGGGGCGCGGGGCGGGGCGGGGGCCGGGGCCCGCCACTCGGCTTGGCGGCACGGCTCAGCGTTGCGGTCCGCCACTCGGCCGGGCCTCCGGGCCGGCGCCCCGTCCTGCGCGCGATCCGGCACACCTGGCGTACGGGGCGGTACCCCGCGCGGCGCGCGGCTTGCCACACCACCGACCCCGCGCTTGAGCGCGCGGTCCGTCACTCGGCCGGGCGGCGCGGCTCAGCGTGCGGTCCGGCGCTCGACCCGAGCCACTTGGCCTGGCGCGCGGTCCGGTGTCCCGCCCAGTGTGCGGACCCGTGTCCGCCCGGCGACCGCGCCCAGCGTTGCGGTCCGCCACTCGGCCGGACGGCGCGGGCGGGCCGCCGCACCCGGTGGGCAGCGGCGCCCCGCGCCTGGTGCTCCGCCCCCTACCGCACCCGTCGCAGCGCCAGCACCGCGTTGTGGCCGCCGAAGCCGAACGAGTTGCTGAGCACGAGGTCGCCGTTCTGCGGCAGGGCGCGCGGTGCGTTCGTGACCACGTCGAGGGCGATCTCCTCGTCGACCTGGGCGCAGCCGACGGTCGGCGGTACGAGCCCGTGGTGGAGGGTGAGCGCGGCGGCGACGGCCTCGACGCCGCCGGCGGCGCCCTGGAGGTGCCCGAGGTGTCCCTTGAGCGCGGTGACGGGGACACCGCCGCCCTCGCCGAGCACCGCGCGCAGCGCCCCGGCCTCGGCCAGGTCGCCCTCCGTGGTGGCGGTGGCGTGCGCGTTCACGTGGACGACGTCGACGACGTACCCGCCGGCGTCCCGGACGGCCCGCCGCAGCGCGAGCGCGACCCCGCTGCCGGAGGGGTCCGGCGCGGCCATGTGGTGGGCGTCGGCGGACAGCCCCCACCCGGCGGCCTCGCAGTAGATCCGCGCGCCGCGGGCCCGGGCGTGCTCCTCCGCCTCCAGTACGAGAATCCCGGCGCCCTCCCCGTTGACGAACCCGGCGCGGTCGGCGGCGAAGGGCCGCGAGGGCGAGACGCCGTCCGCCAGGTCCAGGTCGGACAGGGCCCGCATGGCCGCGAAGGAGGCCATGATCGCCGGCGTGACGACCGCCTCGGCGCCACCCGCGAGGGCGACGTCCACCCGGCCGTACCGTATGCGGTCGACGGCCTCGCCGATCGCCTCGGTGCCGGAGGCGCACGCGCTGGTCACGGTCCGCGCCTCGCCGGTGATGTGCAGGTCGAGCGAGACCTGTGAGGCGGCCTGCGAGGGCACGGTCATGGGGGTGGTGAGCGGGGACACGGCCCGCGGCCCCTTCTCCCGCAGCTTGCGGTCGCCGCCGACGAGGACCGAGGCGTCCCCGAGGATCGCCCCGAGGCTGACCCCGACCCGCTCCGGATCGAGCCCGCTCTCCCGCGTCCCGCCCTCGGCGAACCCGGCGTCGCCCCACGCCTCGCGGGCCGCGAGCACCGCGAACTGCGCCGCCCGGTTCATCCGCCGGGCGGCGGCCCGGGGCAGCAGCGCGGCCGGGTCCACGGGCACGACACCCGCGGTGCGCACCGGCAGCTCCGCGAACTCCTCGCCCGTCAGCTTCCGTATCCCGTGCCGTCCGGCGAGCAGTCCCTGCCACAGCTCGTCCACCCCGGCGCCCAGCGGCGTCATGGCCCCCAGGCCGGTCACCACGACCCGCCGCGGCCCGGCCCCCGAGGGCTCGCGTGCCGGCCGCCCGTGGTGGCGTACGACATACCCGGCCCGGTCGGCGTCGGCGGCCCAGCCCCGTACGGTGTCGTCGGTCACCGTCTGCGCGGTCCTGGTGTCCAGGTCCCGGTGCCACACGCCCCACCGGCGCCGGTACGTCACCTCGACGCCGTCCGGATCGACGGCCCGCAGCCGGGTGACGCTGTCGCCGTCCCGGAACTCGACCGCGTCCAGCCGGGGCGAGGACACGGCCGGCACCGCCGTCACATCGACCCGCCGCCCGGCGACGACCACCTCCTGCCCCCGCGTCAGGACCGCTTCCCGGTCCGGACCGCCGAGCGGCGGCCGCAGGGTGACCCGGATCGTCTCCGGCGACTCGGGCAGCGTGTGCATCGCGACACACCACTGCCGGCGTTCGGCCTCGTCCCGGGAGAGGGCGACCAGATCGCCGGGGACGACTTCGGCGGCGGTAACTGCGTGCGGAGTGAGGGGGGTTTCTGGTATCTCGGGCGAATTGGACATATTCGTACTGCTTCCTGTGACCCGGGGTGTCGTTCGGCGGACCATCCTGAGTGAAAAGGACAAACAGCCGAAAAACTACGGAAATAGACGTGGGTCCCAAACAGGACGCCTGTACGAATACCCGCAATTGCGGTGAACAGCCCATGACTTGACCGGCTGCCGCGGCGGGGATGTGGGCCGGCTCACGCGCGTGCACGTCAGGTGGGGCGGCGGCGCGGCCGAGCACGGTCGAGCGTGCCGGAGCCGGAAAAATCAGATGAGGGCCGTCTCCCCGGCGGGCTACGTTGATGTTGCTCGAAGGGGGGAACCGTGACCAAGCTCAATCAGATCATCGCGGTCGAGAAGGGCGTGAAGAGCAAAGCGCTCCAGGACGGCGCGGCGGCGCACCAGAAGGTGCAGAAGCCCGCGCTGCTCGCCGGCATCTCGCGGACGTACCAGCCCAAGGACGAGGAGGGCGAGCAGCTGCCGCCCGAGTCGTCCCGGGTGCAGGTCAAGGCCGAGGAGATCCTGCGCGAGACGTCCGCCTCGCTGACCCGGCTGTTCGACGTGACCGCGACGAAGGACTGGGCGAACTGCGCGGCCCGCGCGGACGTCACGGTGGACGGCCGGACGATCCTGGCCGAAGTCCCCGTCGGCTACCTGCTCTTCCTGGAGAAGCAGCTCGCCGAACTGCACGCCTTCGTCAAGAAGCTCCCGGTCCTGGACGCCGCCGAGTCCTGGTCGCTCGACCCGTCCACCGACTGGTGGAAGACGGACCCGGTCCGCACCATCCGTACGAAGAAGGTGCCGCGCAACCACGTCAAGGCCGAGGCGACGGACAAGCACCCCGCCCAGGTCGAGGTGTACTACGAGGACGTGCCGATCGGTTACTGGACCACGGTGAAGTTCTCCGGCGCGCTGCCCGCGCGCCGGGTGAACGAGCTGCTTGACCGGGTCGAGAAGCTCCAGCAGGCGGTGAAGTTCGCCCGCGAGGAGGCCAACGGCACGGAGGTCGCCGACCGGCGGGTGGGGGACGCGGTGTTCGGCTACCTGTTCGCCTGACAGACGGCGGCCGACCTGTACGACTGCCGGCCCATACGGCGGCCGAGCTGTATGACGGCCGACCTGCACGGCGGTCAATCCATGATCGCCCCCGCGTGCGAGCGCGGGGGTGCGCGACAGACGTGGACCGGATCGAGGACCGGTACGCGCCAGGAGCGCAAGCTGAAACTGAGGTTCAGCCTGAAGCACGCGGCCACGGCGCCCGGCAACGACCGGTGACCGTGACCGTGATCAGACTCAGACTCTCGCTCCAGCTTCAGCATTCGCCATCGATCGCCGGTGCGACCGGGTACGGACGACCGCCGCCGGATGCGAGTTCGAATCTCGCCTGCACTTCTCCCTGGTGCGGTAGTTCAAAGGAAGAATATGGCGGCCTGAACACGATCCGTCCCCTTAAACGCCATCGGCGTGCGCAAGAGGGTGGCACCCCAGGGGCCCGGGAGCTGGATACGTCTCCCGGGCCCCGCCACGTCCGCCGCACCTGTCCGCCGCACTTGTCCGCCGCACCGGCCGCGTCACCCCGAGCGCGGCGCACGGCGGTCGCCGCGCAGGAACAGGGCGGCGAGGAGGACACCGAGCAGCACCAGCGCGGCGTTCACGGCGACCGCCGTCCTGATGCCGCCCAGCACCGCCGCGGCACCGCTCCCGGTCATCGCCGCGGTGGCGACCGCGCTCATCACCGGCGTGCCCAGCGTGATGCCGACCTGTTGCGTCATGGTGGCCAGACCGGTGGCGAGCCCCTGCTCACGGTCGGCCAGCCGGGACGTCGCGGTGACCATGAAACCGACGATGACCAGCATGTTCCCGACCCCGCCCGCGAAGGTGGCGACCAGCACCAGCCACAGCCACGCGCGACCCTCGCCCAGCCCGAGCAGCGCCCCGGTGGCCACGGCCTGCGCCATCCCGCCGACGATCAGCGCCGCCCGCGCGCCCACCGCCCCGATGACCTTCGGGGCGTACGACCCGCCGAGCACCGTGCCGATGCCGAGCACCCCGAAGGACAGCCCGGCCGCCAGCGGCGAGAAGCGCGGCACCTCCTGGAGGTAGAGGGTCATCAGGAAGACCAGGGACGTCTCGGTGAGGAAGGCGATCAGCCCGGCGGCGTTGCCCCAGATCACCGACGGCTTGCGCAGCACCCCGAGCGGGACCAGCGGCGCGGGCACCCGGCGTTCGACGGCGAGGAACACCAGCAGCAGCACCGCGCCCGCCGCCATCGGCACCAGCGCGGCCGCCGAGCCCCAGCCGCGCTCGCCGGCCCGGGTGAGACCGAACACGAGCGCCAGCAGCCCGAGCGTGACGCTGACCGCGCCGGGCACGTCCAGCCGGGTGCGTCCGGCGGGCCGGGACTCCGCGATGACGCGCGGAGCGACCAGCAGGACGGCCACGACGACGGGCACGTTGACGAAGAACGCCCACCGCCACGACAGCAGATCGGTCAGCAGCCCGCCGAGCACCGCGCCGGCGGTGAACCCGGCCGACATCAGCGCCCCGTTGAGGCCGAGCGCCTTCTCCCGCAGCGGCCCCTCCGGGAAGGAGATGGTCAGCAGCGACAGCCCGGCCGGGGTCACCGCCGCCGTGGCCAGCCCCTGGAAGACCCGGGCCGTGAGCAGCATCTCCGGGTTCCGGGCCAGACCGCCCACCAGCGAGGCCACGCCCAGCACCACCAGGCCGCCCAGGAACAGCCGCCGCCGGCCGAACAGATCGGCGACCCGGCCGAACAGCAGCGTGAACCCGGCCGCGCACAGCGCGAACGAGGTGGCGACCCACTGCAACCGCGCCAGCGGGAAACCGAGCCCCGCGCCGATGACCGGCAGCGCCACGTTGAGGATGGAGAAGTCCACGGCCAGCATGAACTGGGCGGCGAGCAGCACGACGAGGACGAGGCGCAGCCGGGGGGTGAGGACGGCCGGCGCGGGCAGCGCGCCGGCGCCCCGAGCATCCGTGACAGACATGGCGATGCGTTTCCCTTCTGCGTGAACACGCTTACGGAGAAGGAGACTCGTCCGCCCGCGGCCCCCCAGCCAGACACCCGTCCTGGGCAGTCACCGCGAGGGTGGTCATGACAGCACCACCCTCACCGGCCCCGCCCGCGCCGAGGCGAGGGCATCATGGACGGCGCCGACCACCACCGCGAGAGCCGGAGCCCGCCGATGCGCGAACAGGCCCAGTCCGAACGGCCCGAACGGCCCGAACGGCTCGAACGGCCCGAACGGCTCGAACGGCCCGAACGGCTCGAACGGCCCGGACGCTCCGAACAGCCAAAGGGATCTGAACTGGGGGCGTTCCTCAGGTCCCGCCGAGCCGCGCTGCGCCCCGAGGACGTCGGCATCACCCCACCCGCCTCCCGCCGGCGCGTGGCGGGCCTGCGCCGCGAGGAGCTGGCCATCCTCGCCGGCGTCAGCATCACGCACTACACGCGCCTGGAACAGGGCCGCGCCACCAGCCCCTCCGACTCCGTCCTGGACGCCATCGCCCGCACGCTGCGCCTCACCGAGGACGAGACGGCCCACCTCAAGAACCTCGCCCGCCCCGCGACGCCGGCCCGCCCGGCACCGCCGCGCGCGGAGCACGCCTCGGCCTCCACCCGCCAGTTGATCGCGGCCATGACGGACATCCCCGCCCTCGTCCTGGACCGGCGCAACGACGTACTGGCCTGGAATCGCCTGGGCCACGCGCTGCTCGCCGCGCACCTGCCCCACGACAGCCCCGCCACCCCGGCCGACCGCCCCAACCTGACCCGGATGCTCTTCCTGGACGACCGCTACCGGCAGCTCTACCCGGTCGCCGGCCGCACCGAGGAGGCCCAGCTGTCCGTGGCCTCCCTGCGCCTGGTGGCGGGCCGCCACCCCGACGACCGCCGCCTGGCGGAACTGGTCGGCGAACTGGCCGTACGCTCAACGGAGTTCGCCGCACTGTGGGCCAGGCACCCGGTCCGCACCTGCGCCGCCGGAACGAGACAGCTGAACCACCCAGAGGCCGGCCTCCTGGTCCTCAGCTTCGAGAACCTCTCCCTCCCCGGCACCGCCGGCCGGCGCCTCATCACGTACACGGCAGAACCCGCCACCCCCTCGGAAGCGGCCCTCCGCCTCCTCTCCGCCCACACGCCCCCGACCCCCAGCACCCCGACGACCAGCACTCCGATCCCCGCCAAGGAACAGCCGGCGACCGTTCACCGCCCCTAGGGAAACCCCTCACCCTTCGCCCACTGCCTGGCAGCCGTGCACTCCGGTTCCCCACACTCATGCGTCGGCGCCGCCCGCCCACGTGCGGCGCCGGCACACACCCGCGGGTGCCCGCCGCCTCCCTCACCGCCCTGCGAACCGGCGGCGGGCCCCCTTCGGCATGAGGCGAAAGGAACCCCCGCCCGATGCACATACGAAGAGCCGCGAGAGCCCTGACGGTCACTCTGGCCTGCGTCTCCGCGTCCGCCCTCGCCCTGCCCGCCGCGACGGCGTCCCCGGCCCCGCACCCGCACGCGCACCCCGTGCCGGCCGGTCCCGGCACCTTCGCCGCGGCCCCCTACACCGCCGACCCCGCGCCCGCCGTCCGCAGCCGGGTCGTGGACGACGCGCAGAAGGCGCTGGCGGCCCACCCGGCCGCCGCCCACAAGGCCGACGGCGACGCGTTCTCGGTCCGCAATCTGGTGGTCGACCGGGACGGTGCGGCCACCGTCCGCTTCGACCGGACGTACAAGGGGCTGCCGGCCTACGGCGGCGATGTCGTCGTGCGCCTGCGCAAGGACGGTTCGTACGACTCGCTGGCCACCGGCTCGCAGGCGTCCGGGGCCGTCTCCACCCGGCCCCGGCTGGCCGCCGCCCGCGCCGCCGCCGTGTCCAGGGCCGCGTTCACCGGCCGCGCCGACTCGGTCTCCGCCCCGCACCTCGCCGTCCAGCTGCGGGGCACCGGCGCCACCCTGGTCTGGGAGACCGTCGTCAGCGGCGTACGCCCGGACCAGACCCCGAGCCGCCTGCACGTGCTGGTGGACGCCGGTACCGGCAAGGTCGTACGGACCAGCGACGAGATCGACACCTTCGCGGCACCGGCACCGGCACCACCACCGGCACCGGCAGCCACCCCCGCGCCCACGACCCGCCCGGCCGCCCCCACCACGGCCGCCCCCGCCGCCACCGGCACCGGCCAGTCGATCTACAGCGGCCGTGTCTCCCTCGACGTCACCCAGTCCGGCAGCGGCTACACGTTGCAGGACCCCGCGCACGGCAACGGCTACACGACCAACCTCAACCACGCCACCAACGGCACCGGCACCGTCTTCACCAGCTCCAGCGGTACCTTCGGCAACGGCTCCACCAGCGACCCCGCCTCCGCCGGCGCCGACGCGCACTACGGCGCGGCGAAGACGTTCGACTACTACAAGAACGTCCAGGGCCGCAACGGCATCTTCGGCGACGGCCGGGGCGTACCCTCACGGACGCACTACGGCAACGCGTACGTCAACGCCTTCTGGGACGGCACCCAGATGACGTACGGCGACGGCCAGGGCAACGCCCGCCCGCTGGTCGAACTCGACGTCGCCGGGCACGAGATGAGCCACGGCGTCAGCGGCGCCCTCACCGGCTGGGACGAGACCGGCGAGACCGGCGGCATGAACGAGGGCACCAGCGACATCTTCGGCACCATGGTCGAGTTCTACGCCAACAACCCCGTGGACACCCCGGATTACACCATGGGCGAACTCATCAACATCAACGGCGACAACCGCCCCCTGCGTTACATGTACAACCCCTCCCTCGACGGCCACTCGCCCAACTGCTGGAACAGCGGCAACGGCAGCCTCGACCCGCACTACTCGATGGGCCCGCTGAACCACTGGTTCTTCCTGCTGGCCGTCGGCAGCGGCGACCACGGCTACGGCAACAGCCCCACCTGCGACAACTCCACGGTCACCGGCATCGGCAACGACAAGGCCGCCAAGATCTGGTACAAGGCGCTGGCCTCCTACGCCAACAGCGGCGAGAACTACCACCAGGCCCGCACCGACTCGCTGCGCGCCGCCGCCGACCTGTACGGCGCGCACTGTGCCGAGTACGACACCGTCGCCGCGGCCTGGGCGGCGATCAGCGTCACCGGCACCGACCCGGTCCCCGGCACCTGCACCAGCCAGCCGGGCGCACCCTCGGTGACCAGCCCGGGCAACCAGAACAGCACGGTCGGCACCCCCGTCTCGCTGCAGATCCAGGCGAGCGACCCGGCCGGCAAGACCCTCACGTACAGCGCCACCGGCCTGCCCGCCGGGCTGGCGATCGACTCCGCCACCGGCCGCGTCACGGGCACGCCGACCACCGCGGGCACCTCGTCCGTGACCGTCACCGCGAAGAACACCGACAACGCCTCCGGCACGGCCTCCTTCACCTGGACCGTCACCGGCGGCGGCACCCCGCCGGGCGGCTGCGGCGACCTGCCGGCCTGGAGCGCGACCACCGGTTACGCGCCCGGTGACAAGGTCTCGTACAACGGCCACAAGTGGCTCTCCCAGTGGTACTCGACCGGCGCCGAGCCGGGCGCACCGGGTTCCTGGGCGGTGTGGACGGACCAGGGCGCCTGCTGAACCAGGCAACACTCCGCGGGATTCGCGGGACTTGCGGTACTTGCGGGTCCGGGTCGTCGGTTTCCCACCGGCGGCCCGGTCCACACGCCCGGCAACGGAGGACAGCGCCCGGCCCCGGCCCCGGTCCCTCCCGGGTCTGGGTCCCTGACGTCCCATTGGTCTTGACCTTTCCTCGCGTACGGTCCTACATTCGGCGCCGCAGCCCCGTAATGGCAGGTTCATGATCAGTTCACGCGACGATCGGGACCCGTGCCATGGACCGTGGACGAAGCGGTGTCCGAAGGCGTCCGAAAGGTCTTGCGATGACCGAGCCGACCACCCTCCCGACCCTCCCGGTCCTCCCCACGGACGCCCCGGCGCCGCACCCCCGACCACTCGCCGTGGCCCGCGCCGCCCTCCACGACGCCGTACGGACCCACCTGACCGGCCGGGGCGGCGGCGTCCTCCTCACCGGCCCGGCCGGCATCGGCAGAACCACGGTCCTGTCCCGCCTGGCGGCCGAACTGGGCGCCCACGGCCACCGGGTCCTGCGCTGCGCGCCCTCCCCGTCCGAACGGGACAGCCCCTACCTCGGCCTCATCGACCTGCTGGCCACGATCGGCGACGACACCCTCACCGCACTGGCCGCCCACGAACGCGCCGTACTCGAAGCCGCCCTGCTGCGCGACCCGCAGCCCGCCGGCCCCGAACCGCCGACCGGCCGCGACGCGTTGGTCCTGCGGATCGCCGTCCGCAAGGTCCTCACCCGGCTGAGCGACAGCGCCCCCCTCCTGCTGGTCATCGACGACGCCCAGTGGCTGGACCGGCCGACAGCGGACCTCCTCGCCTTCCTCGCCCGCCGAACCGCCCCCACCCCCGCCCCCGTGATGCTGATGGCGCTGCGGACGGACGCCACGGGACCGGCCGGCGCCCCGGACCTGTGCCCGCCGCCGGTCCGCAGGGTGCCGGTACCGCCGATGACCGCCCACGAGGTCGCGGAACTCCTGGAGGCGCACGACCAGCCCACCTGGCCACGCCCGCTCCTCGCCCGCCTGCACCAGGCGAGCGGCGGCAACCCGCGTACGGCACTGGAACTCAGCTCCGCCCTCGACGAGCGCGCCCGCACCGACGGCACCGGCCTGCCCGCCGCCACGGAACCGCTGCCCGTCCCCGACTCCCTGCGCCGGCCCATCCTCGACCGGATCGACGCCCTGCCCCCGGAAGCCCGGCGCACCCTGGTCACCGCGGGCGCCGCCGCCCGCCCCACGGTGGAACTGCTGCGCCGCGCGGGCCGGCACCGTGCCGCCGCGGACATCGACACCTGTGTACGCCACGGCATCCTCGAAGCCCCCGACCACGGCACCATCAGATTCCTCGACCCGCTGACCCCCACGGTGCTGCGGACGGAGACCCCGTACGACCTCCTGGCCGACGCCCACCGGGCACTGGCCGACGCCTCCCCCGACCCGGTCGAACGCGCCCACCACATCGCCCGGCTCACGGCCGGCCCGGACCCGGCCGTGGCGGCCCGCCTGGCCGACGCCGCCCGCGCCGCCCGCCGCCGAGGCGCCCCTCGCACCGCCGCCCGGCTGGGCCGCATGGCCGCCGAGCACACCCCGGCCGACCAGACGCACATCGACATCGACCGCCGCCTCACCGCGGCCGAGGACGGCCTGGAGGCCGGTGACCTCGACTTCGCGCGACAACTCGCCCACGAGGTACTGGGCGACGCCGACCGGCCCGCCGACCGGGTACGCGCCTGGAACGTGGTCATCGACTCCTGCGGCCAGGCGATGGCCGAGATCTCCGCCGTCTTCGACCAGGCGGTGCACGACGCCGGCCAGGACCCCGGCCTCCTGGCCCAGCTGCACTACCGGATGAGCTGGCGCGCGTGGATGGTGGGCGGCTCCGCGTCCCGCGCCCACGGCCACGCCGTCCGCGCCGCCGTCCTCGCGGCCCGTACGGGCGACCGGCGCACCGAACTCATGGCGCTGACCCAGCAGGCCGCCCTGGAACTCTTCCTGGGCCTGCCGCAGGCGGCGGCGACCCTGACCGCCGCCCTCGCCGCACCCCACGACGTACACGCCATGACCCACCACAACGGCCCCCTCTACCTCAAGCACCGCTTCCACCTGGCACGCGACGAACTGGACGAGGCCCGGGCCGAACTGCGCACCCTCGTCTACACTCTGCGCCAACGCGGCTCGGCGGACAGCCTCAGCCAGTGCCTGATCGGCCTCGCCCAGGTCGAGATCGCGCGCGGCCGCTGCCGGCCGGCCCTGAGCCTCGCCCGCCAGGCCCTGCGCATCGTCGAGGAGGCGGGCCTGAGCGAGGGCCCCGCCTGGTACGCCCTCTCCCTCGCCGAGACGGCGGGCGGCAACCTCGACCAGGCACTCACCGCGGCCGAGACCGCCCGCCGGCACAGCGAGGACGACGACGACCGGCTCTTCCTGCCCCGCGCGCTGCACGCCGAAGGCCGCATCGCCCTGCTCAGCGGCGACCACGGACGAGCCGCCGAACTGCTCACCCGCACCGCACGCCTGGAGACCGCACAGGGCCAGCGGGACCCGGCCACCCGCCGCTGGCACGCCGACCTCGCCGAGGCCCTCGCCCGCACCGGCGCGACCCACGAGGCGGAAGCCGTCCTCACCCGCGCCCGCCACCAGGCCGAACACCTGGGCCGCCCCGGCGTCCTGGCCACACTGGACCGAGCGGCAGCAACGCTCAGCGCCGCCCGCGGCGAACTCGCACAGGCAGCACGGGGCTACGAGAGGTCAGCGACCCGACTACGCGCAACCGGCTACCCGTTGGAGGAAGCCCACACCACCGTGGCACTGGCACGGTTGCACCGCCACCTGTCCGACGAACCGGCCTCCCGCGCCGCGTACGCCGACGCCCTGCGCCTCTTCACCAGGACAGGCGCCCGCTCCTGGGCCACAGCAGTACGCACCGAACGCGACCACACCCAGCACCCCCGCCCCGAAACCGCCCCCTGGGCCCAACACCTCACCCCCACCGAACGCGACGTAGCCACCCGAGCCGCCCGGGGCGCCACCAACCGCGAAATAGCCACGGCCCTCACCCTGAGCGTAAAAACAGTAGAAGCAGCCCTCACCCGCACCTACCGCAAACTCGGCGCGAAGTCCCGGGTGGAGATCACTCGCATCATCGTGACGGGGATGGTGGGGTAGAGGCACCAGGACAGGGATCGCCGTCAAGGAGAGTGCGGGAGTGGGCGACAAGCCGGTTCGGGACCACGAAGAGCTTGACGTCACCCTCACCCTGGTCAGCCCGGTCGGTGTGGTGGTGGACACGGGGGACGCCGAGGGGTTCATCGGTCTCAGAAAGCATCCCTCTTGGTGGGACGACACGGCTCCCCCCGAGGTCGGCGACCGACTGCACGCCGTCGTACTGGACGACTCCAGAACCCCGCCCCGCCTGAGCGCGCTCAAGGACGACATCGAGATCGCGAGACGCATCCGAACCGAAGGCTCGTGACCCCGTGGGAGTCGGGAGAAAATTCTCATACGAGAAGGAGCGGGACCCGGTGATATCGGGTCCCACTCCTTCTGTCGGCATCCGCCCTGGCCAAGTCACTACTTCAACTTTTGACCGGCGAGTGCCCCCGGCAGGATTCGAACCTGCGCACACGGCTCCGGAGGCCGTTGCTCTATCCCCTGAGCTACGGGGGCTGGTCGGGTGCGTTGTCCGCGCCCGGCGACGGGTAGAACACTACCAGCTCCGGTGGGGTGGTCATGAACGTTTTCCGTGGGCGCCGTGGTGCGTGGTGCCGTCCACCCGGAGGGGCCGCGTCCCCCGGACGGGGCGGAAGTGGGGAAAACCCGGACGCGGTGGCGGGGGCGGACCTACTCTCGAGTTGTGCCAGGCGCTACGGGGCGGGTGCTTGTTGTGGACGACAACAAGGTCATCCGACAGCTGATCAGGGTCAATCTTGAGCTTGAGGGGCTTGAGGTCGTGACCGCGGCCGATGGTGCCGAGTGCCTGGACGTCGTGCACCAGGTCCGGCCGGATGTCGTCACCCTCGATGTCGTGATGCCCCGGCTCGACGGGCTCTCGACCGCCGCGCGGCTCCGCGCCGATCCCCGGACCCGTGACCTTCCCCTCGCCATCGTCAGCGCCTGCTCCCGGGGAGAGGTCGAGGCCGGTCTCGACGCCGGCGTCGACGCCTTCCTCGCCAAGCCGTTCGAGCCGGACGAGCTGGTGCGCATGGTGCTCCGGCTGGTTCAGGGGCGGGGCAGGGGGCGGCAGTCCGGGCCGGCCGGGGAGCAGGGGGCCGGACCCAGTGGGGACGGCGGCGCCGGTGACTCCGGTGGGGCCGGTTCCGGAGGGAATGAGCGGGCCCGGCGCGGGACGGGCTGATCCCCGCCGGATGCGCCCGACGCACGTGACCCGCGTCACGTACCGTCCACATCCCGATACCCGCCCGTATCAGCTCGCCTCCCCACCCCCCTCCTCCCCTACGCTTGTCCCGTGACCCCCGTCGAGCTGTCCCGTACCGTGCTGTGCGCGGTGCGTCGCGCCGTCGACGCGGGGGAGCTGAGCGTGCCGGTCCCGGAGCGGGCGGTGGTCGTGCCGCCGGGGCCCGGTGGGCGCGGTGACTACGCCACCAACGTCGCCCTGCAACTCGCCCGGCCCGCCGGACAGCCCGCCCAGCGGGTCGCCGAAGTCCTGCGCGGACAGCTCCTCGGTCTCGACGGGATCGACGACGCCTTCGTCACCGGGCCCGGCTTCCTCAACATCAGCCTCGGCGGCGCCGACGCCGGGGCGGGCTTCGAACGGCTGGTGGCCGACATCCTGCGCACCGGCACGCGCTACGGGTACGGGGACTCGGCCGCCGGGCAGGTCGTCCGGCTGCGCTGCGCCGCCGAACCCCGCGCCCTCGTCGTCGGTGACGCCCTCGCCCGGCTGCTGCGTTCCCAGGGCGCGTCGGTCCGCGGCATCAGCGTCGACCGGCCGCTCCCGCCGCGGTGGGAAGCCGTCCTCGGGTGCCGGACCGACGGCGACGCGTGCCGGGCCGACGGCGACACCATCACCGCCGGTGCCGTCAGCGCCGCCGGCACCTCCCCGGGCAAGGCACCCCTCGACCTCCACATCCGCCCCCTCCCCGTCCCCCCTGCCGACACCGGCCGTCTGCTCTCCCTCGGCCGGGACGCCGGACGCTGGGCGCTGCTGTATCCCGCCGGCCGCGACCGGGTACGCCTCGGGGCGGAGCACCTCGCCCAGCGCGAGAGCAACCCGCTCTTCCGGGTGCGTTACGCCCACGCCCGCACCCGGGCGCTGCGCCGCAACGCCGCCGACCTCGGCTTCACCCCCCGGCCCGGACAGCCCGGCCGTGCCGGCACCGACGCCGTCCGCCCCCTCCTCACCGCCCTCGCCGACCACCCCCGCATCCTCGCCCGCGCCGCCGCCGACCGTGCCCCCGACCGGCTCGCCCGGCACCTCCTCACCGTCGCCGACCACTTGCTGCCGCTGCTGCCCGGTGTGCTGCCGGCCGGGGAGGAGAAACCCTCGGCCGCCCACCGTGCCCGGCTCGCTCTTGCCGAAGCCGCCGGGACGGTGCTGGCCGGCGGCCTGACCCTGCTCGGCATCGACGCACCCGACCACCTCTGAGAGAGTCACCGAGAGCCAGCCATGAGCCGTTCCGCACATCCCGCCGGGCCCCGGCACGCCGACGTCCTGCCCGAGGGCCACTACGCCGCCCCGCCCGCCGACCTCAACGCCCTCGACCCCAAGGTGTGGGCGCAGACGGTGGAGCGCGGCCCGGAGGGGGCCGTGAGCGTCGGCGGGGTCCCCGTCACCCGGCTCGCCGAGGAGTTCGGCACGCCCGCGTACATCCTGGACGAGACCGACTTCCGGGCCCGCGCCCGCGCCTGGCGCACCGCCTTCGGGCCGGACGCCGACGTGTTCTACGCGGGGAAGGCGTTCCTGTCCCGGGCCGTGGTGCGGTGGCTGGACGAGGAGGGGCTCAATCTCGACGTGTGCTCCGGGACCGAGCTGGCCACCGCCCTGTCCGCGGGCATGCCGGCGGACCGCATCGCCTTCCACGGGAACAACAAGACCGTCGCGGAGATCGAGCGCGCCGTCAGCGAGGGCGTCGGGCGGATCGTGCTCGACTCGTTCCAGGAGATCGTCCGGGTCGCGCACATCGCGCAGTCGCTCGGCAAGCGGCAGCGGGTCCAGATCCGTATCACCGTGGGCGTCGAGGCGCACACGCACGAGTTCATCGCCACGGCCCACGAGGACCAGAAGTTCGGCATCCCGCTGGCCGGCGGGCAGGCCGCCGAGGCCGTGCGGCGGGCGCTCCAGCTCGACGGTCTCGAACTGGTCGGCATCCACAGCCACATCGGCTCGCAGATCTTCGACATGTCCGGCTTCGAGGTCGCCGCCCACCGGGTGGTGGGACTGCTCAAGGACGTCCGCGACGAGCACGGCGTCGAGCTGCCCGAGATCGACCTCGGCGGCGGCCTCGGCATCGCCTACACCAGCGACGACGACCCGCGCGAGCCGCACGAGATCGCCAAGGCGCTCACCGAGATCGTGGTCCGCGAGTGCGAGGCCGCCCGGCTGCGTACGCCCCGGATCTCCGTCGAGCCGGGCCGCGCCGTCGTCGGCCCCACCGCGTTCACGCTGTACGAGGTCGGCACCATCAAGCCGCTGGCGGGGCTGCGCACGTACGTCTCGGTGGACGGCGGCATGTCCGACAACATCCGCACCGCGCTCTACGACGCCGAGTACACCGTCGCCCTCGTCTCCCGCACCTCCGACGCCGAGCCGATGCTCGTCCGCGTCGTCGGCAAGCACTGCGAGAGCGGCGACATCGTGGTGAAGGACGCGTTCCTGCCGGCCGACCTGGCCCCGGGCGACCTGATCGCCGTGCCCGCCACGGGCGCGTACTGCCGGTCCATGGCCAGCAACTACAACCACGCGCTGCGGCCGCCGGTGGTGGCCGTCGCCGGCGGTGAGGCGCGCGTCATCGTCCGCCGGGAGACGGAGGACGACCTCCTCCGCCTCGACGTCGGGTGACGGCACCGGGTGACCGGGGCGGGGAGGTGCGCCGGGGGACCGGAAGATCTCCGCGTCCCGGGCCCGCGGAAATGAAATAAACGTCTCACGATCCGGACAAAGGGCAGAAACTCCGGTCCGGTGAGTGAGACTGGTCCCACCGTAGACGGTATGAGGAAACGAGGTCGGATGATGCGTACGCGTCCGCTGAAGGTGGCGCTGCTGGGCTGTGGGGTCGTCGGCTCAGAGGTGGCGCGCATCATGACGACGCACGCCGACGACCTCGCCGCGCGCATCGGGGCCCCGGTCGAACTCGCCGGGGTCGCCGTCCGCCGGCCCGCCAAGGTCCGCGAGGGCATCGACCCGGCCCTCGTCACCACCGACGCCACCGCCCTCGTCAAACGCGGCGACATCGACGTGGTCGTCGAGGTCATCGGCGGTATCGAGCCGGCCCGCGCCCTCATCACCACCGCGTTCGAGCACGGCGCCTCGGTCGTCTCCGCGAACAAGGCCCTGCTCGCCCAGGACGGGGCCGCCCTGCACGCCGCCGCCGAGCAGCAAGGCCGGGACCTGTACTACGAAGCCGCGGTGGCCGGCGCGATCCCGCTGATCCGGCCGCTGCGCGAGTCCCTCGCCGGCGACAAGGTCAACCGCGTCCTCGGCATCGTCAACGGCACCACCAACTTCATCCTCGACAAGATGGACTCGACCGGCGCCGGCTACCAGGAGGCCCTGGACGAGGCCACCGCCCTCGGGTACGCGGAAGCCGACCCGACCGCCGACGTCGAGGGCTTCGACGCCGCCGCCAAGGCCGCCATCCTCGCCGGGATCGCCTTCCACACGCGCGTACGCCTCGACGACGTCTACCGCGAGGGCATGACCGAGGTCACCGCCGCCGACTTCGCCTCCGCCAAGGAGATGGGCTGCACCATCAAACTGCTCGCCATCTGCGAGCGGGCCGCCGACGGCGCCTCCGTCACCGCGCGCGTGCACCCCGCGATGATCCCGCTCAGCCATCCGCTCGCCTCGGTGCGCGGCGCGTACAACGCCGTCTTCGTCGAGTCGGAGGCCGCCGGGCAGCTGATGTTCTACGGCCCCGGCGCGGGCGGCGCGCCCACCGCCTCCGCGGTCCTCGGCGATCTGGTCGCCGTGTGCCGCAACCTGCGGGGCGGGGCCACCGGGCCCGGCGAGTCGGCGTACGCGGCGCTGCCCGTCTCGCCCATGGGCGAGGTGGTCACGCGTTACCACATCAGCCTGGACGTCGCCGACAAACCGGGCGTCCTGGCCCAGGTCGCCACCGTGTTCGCCGAGCACGGCGTGTCGATCGACACGGTCCGACAGCAGGGCAAGGACGGCGAGGCCTCCCTCGTCGTCGTCACCCACCGAGCGTCCGACGCCGCCCTCACCGGGACCGTCGAGGCGCTGCGCAGCCTCGACACCGTGCGGGGTGTCGCCAGCATCATGCGGGTTGAAGGAGAGTAACCAGCAATGACCCACCAGTGGCGCGGAATCATCGAGGAGTACCGGGACCGGCTGCCGGTGTCCGGCAGCACGCCGGTCGTGACGCTCCGCGAGGGCGGTACGCCCCTCGTGCCCGCGCAGGTGCTCTCCGAGCGCACCGGCTGCGAGGTCCACCTCAAGGTCGAGGGCGCGAACCCGACCGGGTCCTTCAAGGACCGCGGCATGACCATGGCCATCTCCAAGGCGAAGGAGGAGGGGGCCAAGGCCGTCATCTGCGCCTCCACCGGCAACACCTCCGCCTCGGCGGCCGCCTACGGCGTGCGGGCCGGGATGGTCTCCGCCGTGCTCGTGCCGCAGGGCAAGATCGCGCTCGGCAAGATGGGCCAGGCGCTCGTGCACGGCGCGAAGATCCTCCAGGTCGACGGGAACTTCGACGACTGCCTCACGCTCGCCCGCGCGCTCAGCGACAACTACCCGGTGGCGCTGGTCAATTCGGTCAACCCGGTGCGTATCGAGGGGCAGAAGACGGCCGCCTTCGAGATCGTCGACATGCTCGGCGACGCCCCCGACATCCATGTCCTGCCGGTCGGCAACGCGGGCAACATCACCGCGTACTGGAAGGGCTACCAGGAGTACGCCGCCGACGGCATCGCCACCCGCACCCCCCGGATGTGGGGCTTCCAGGCGTCCGGCAGCGCCCCGATCGTGCGCGGCGAGGTCGTCAAGGACCCCTCCACCATCGCCACCGCGATCCGCATCGGCAACCCGGCCTCCTGGTCGTACGCGCTGGCCGCGCGCGACGAGTCCGGCGGTGCCATCGACGAGGTGACGGACCGTGAGATCCTGCGCGCCTACCGGCTGTTGGCCGCGCAGGAGGGTGTCTTCGTGGAGCCGGCGTCCGCCGCGTCCGTCGCCGGCCTGCTGAAGGCCGCCGAGCAGGGCAAGGTGGACCCGGGCCAGCGGATCGTGTGCACCGTCACCGGCAACGGCCTCAAGGACCCCGACTGGGCCGTCGCGGGCGCCCCGCAGCCGGTCACCGTCCCGGTCGACGCGGCCACCGCGGCCGAGCGGCTGGGCCTGGCCTGATCCCCTCGCGCCGGCGGCGGCACGGGAACCGGTACGGGCACGGGTCCGGCCCTCCCGCACCGCCGCCGGTCCGCGTCCCGCGTGCGGCCCGGTCCACGTCCCGCGCGCGGCGCGTCCCGCGCCCGCGCAACCCCGCGACCACCCGGGGCGTCCTTCTCCAGTGAGCCCCCGCGAGGGTGCACGGGCAGGTCCGCGACACGCATCGTGCGCCTCCTGTGCGCCCTATGTCGCCACAGAACCTTCCTTCGATAGGCTGTAGGGAACCCGCCCGCCGCATATGCCCTCGCATGTGCGGTGCCGCGCAGTCCCCGCGGCCCGAGGGTCCTCACATACGTGTCGAGACTTACGTGTCGAAGGTCGGTCGAAAGTCCCTCGACCATCACGCAGCTCAAGGAGAGTCAACGAGCGATGGCCGGTCCAGCGTTCCGCGCCGCCGCCGTCCGGGTGCGCGTCCCTGCCACCAGCGCCAACCTCGGCCCGGGCTTCGACGCCCTCGGCCTCGCGCTGGGGCTCTATGACGACGTCGTGGTCCGGGTGGCCGACTCCGGGCTGCACATCGACATCGCGGGCGAGGGCAGCGAGACGCTGCCGCGCGACGAGAAGCATCTGCTCGTCCGCTCGCTGCGCACCGCCTTCGACGTGCTGGGCGGCCAGCCGCGCGGCCTGGAGATCGTCTGCGCCAACCGCATCCCGCACGGCCGCGGCCTCGGCTCCTCCTCCGCCGCCATCTGCGCCGGTATCGTCGCCGCCCGCGCCGTGACCATAGGCGGCGAGGTCCGCCTCGACGACACCGCGCTGCTGGAGCTGGCCACCGAGATCGAGGGCCACCCGGACAACGTGGCGGCCTGCCTGCTGGGCGGGTTCACCCTGTCCTGGATGGAGTCCGGGGCCGCCCGGGCGATCAGGATGGAGCCCTCCGATTCCATCGTTCCGGTGGTTTTCGTCCCCGGGAAGCCGGTCCTGACCGAGACCGCGCGCGGCCTGCTCCCGCGCACCGTGCCGCACGTCGACGCGGCCGTCAACGCGGGCCGTGCCGCCCTGCTCGTCGAGGCCCTCACCCGGCGCCCCGAGCTGCTGCTGCCCGCCACCGAGGACCGCCTCCACCAGGAGTACCGCGCCCCGGCCATGCCGGAGAGCGCGGCGCTGGTGGAGCGGCTGCGCCAGGACGGCGTGCCCGCGGTCATCTCCGGCGCGGGGCCCACGGTGATGGCGCTGGCCGACGCCGCCAGCGCCGACAAGGTCGAGCGGCTGGCCGGCACCGGCTGGGCCGCCAACCGGCTGCGGCTCGACCAGTACGGCGCGAGCGTGCTGCCGCTGTCGGGCTGACACGCGATTGCCGGATGTGGAGAGGGGGAATGTTTGTTGGATCCGGTAGTGTTAATCTCAAGTCTGCACCCGACCTCACCATGGCGAGGTGCTTCGCGTCCCCGTCCGGGACCACCATTCTTCCGGGAGCTCCCCAAGACACTCTGTGTTCCGTATGCCGTACCTGGGCAGTACGTCGTACGCGGACGCTGAGCGGTCCACAGGGCACGCTCCGGAATCGGTGCTACCACGCCACGTGACACTGTGACACTCGGTGCCACGGCTCGTCGCGGCAGCGCCAGTCACCAGATATCTCTTCCGCCGCTTTGGGCGGACCACCGCCCCGGCACGGTCCACACAGCAAGGACCGAAGCCGGACAGCACAACCGGTCGCCGAGCCAGACAGGCCGACGTCCGCTCCAGGGAAGGACCCTTCGTGAGCGACACCACCGATCTGATGGGCGCACGTGTCGAGGAGACCGCTGCCGCGCCCGCCACGGACGCCTCCGCGCCTGCCACCGGTGCCGGCTCCCGGCGTCGCCGTGGCACCGGCCTTGAGGCCATGGTGCTGGCCGAGCTGCAGCAGGTCGCCTCGGGCCTCGGGATCAGGGGCACGGCGCGTATGCGCAAGAGCCAGCTGATCGAGGTCATCAAGGAGGCGCAGGCCGGCGGGGGCGCCGCCCCCGCGAAGGCCGCGACCGCCGCCGACGCCACCGAGGCCAAGCCGAAGCGCCGCGCCACCTCCCGCACCCGTACGGGCGACGACAGCGCCGCCGCGGGCAAGAAGGCGGCCGACGCGCCGGCCGACAAGGCCGTGGCCCAGCAGCAGATCGAGATTCCCGGCCAGCCCGCCAGTGACGACGCTCCCGTGGAGCGGCGCCGGCGCCGGGCCACCGCCGAGGCGGGCAGCCCCGAGACGGCCGCCGCCGAGGCGAAGAGCGAGCCGAAGGCCGACGCGAAGGCCGAGACCGCCGCGCAGCAGGGCCAGGGCCAGCAGCAGGGCGACGCCAAGGGCGACGCGGGCGAGGGCGGCGAGGGCCGCCGCCGCGACCGCCGCGAGCGCGGTCGTGACCGCGACCGCGACCGTGACCGCGGCGCTGACCGCCGCAAGGGCGACGACCAGCAGGGCGGCGGCCAGGACGGCCGGCGTCAGCAGCCGGGCCAGGGCCAGGGCGGCCAGGGCCAGCAGCAGGGCGGCGGCCGGCAGGACCGCAACAACGGCCCGCAGGACGACGACGACTTCGACGGCGGCCGCCGGGGCCGTCGCGGGCGCTACCGCGACCGCCGTGGCCGCCGTGGCCGCGACGAGGTGCAGGAGCCGCAGCTCGCCGAGGACGACGTCCTGATCCCGGTCGCGGGCATCCTGGACATCCTCGACAACTACGCGTTCATCCGCACCTCCGGCTACCTGCCCGGCCCGAACGACGTGTACGTCTCCCTCGCCCAGGTCCGCAAGAACGGCCTGCGCAAGGGCGACCACGTCACCGGTGCCGTGCGCCAGCCCAAGGAGGGCGAGCGCCGCGAGAAGTTCAACGCGCTGGTCCGCCTCGACTCGGTCAACGGCATGGCGCCCGAACACGGCCGCGGACGGCCGGAGTTCAACAAGCTGACGCCGCTGTACCCGCAGGACCGGCTCCGCCTGGAGACCGAGGCGGGCGTGCTGACCACCCGGATCATCGACCTGGTGTCGCCGATCGGCAAGGGCCAGCGCGGTCTCATCGTGGCCCCGCCGAAGACCGGCAAGACCATGATCATGCAGGCGATCGCGAACGCGATCACGCACAACAACCCCGAGTGCCACCTGATGGTCGTCCTGGTCGACGAGCGTCCGGAAGAGGTCACCGACATGCAGCGGTCGGTCAAGGGCGAGGTCATCTCCTCGACCTTCGACCGCCCGGCCGAGGACCACACCACCGTCGCCGAGCTGGCCATCGAGCGCGCCAAGCGCCTCGTCGAGCTGGGTCACGACGTGGTCGTCCTGCTCGACTCGATCACCCGTCTGGGCCGTGCGTACAACCTCGCCGCCCCGGCCTCCGGCCGCATCCTCTCCGGTGGTGTCGACTCGACCGCCCTGTACCCGCCGAAGCGGTTCTTCGGCGCGGCGCGCAACATCGAGGACGGCGGCTCGCTGACCATCCTCGCCACCGCGCTGGTGGACACCGGGTCCCGCATGGACGAGGTGATCTTCGAGGAGTTCAAGGGCACCGGCAACATGGAGCTGAAGCTCGACCGGAAGCTCGCCGACAAGCGCATCTTCCCGGCGGTGGACGTGGACGCGTCCGGCACCCGCAAGGAGGAGATCCTGCTGAACTCCGAGGAGCTGGGCATCGTCTGGAAGCTGCGCCGGGTGCTGCACGCGCTCGACCAGCAGCAGGCGATCGAGCTGCTGCTCGACAAGATGAAGCAGACGAAGTCGAACGTCGAGTTCCTGATGCAGATCCAGAAGACGACGCCGACCCCGGGCAACGGCGACTGACCCACCCCGGACCGACGACGAGGGCCGCTCCCATCGCGGGGGCGGCCCTCCGGCGTACCCGGCCACGCCGGCCGTACCCGGCCACGCCGGCCGTACCCGGCCACGCCGGCCGGGCGCGGCCTGGCCGCTCGGTCGCGGCCGCCCGGCCGTACGATGCCGCCGCCGGGCCGGCCGGCTGCGCTCGGTCCCGCCGGCCGGTATCCGGGCCCCCGGCCCCTGGCCCAGCCGCCGGGCCGGTTCGCAGGAGGCCCGCCCGCACCCCGCCGGCGACGCCATGATCGCGAACGGCCCTCGGCCGCGCGGCGACCCCGCGCAGCCCCCTCAAGGCCCCCGTGCAGCCCCCACCCCCCCCGGCGAGAGCTTTGCCACAGTTGCCTGTGCAACCGTCCGGCGGGTTACTTCGTCTGACCGGGAAGAGCGACGATGGCCCGATAGGGGTACTCGCCACCGAGGACGGACAGACCGGGCCCGGTACCGGGGCCCGACCCCGGAAACAGGGGGTAACCGACCGGATACGAGAGCTGAGGAGCGCATGTCCGCCGAGAGCACGCCCGACCCCGGCATACCCGGGGAGACCAGCAGCACGAGCGCCCGCCGAAGAGGCGCGAAGGGCCGCCGCCGCAAGCCGCCCACCGGGCGGCGCAAGGCGCTGCTGGTCACGGCCTGGACCGCCGCGGGAATCGTCGTGCTCGGCGGTACCGGCGCCGGGTACCTGTACTTCAAGCTCAACGACAACCTGAAGACCGTCGACATCAACCAGGCCCTGGGCGCCGACCGGCCCTCCAAGGCCGGCAACGGCTCCGAGAACATCCTGGTCCTCGGCTCCGACACCCGCGCCGGCGGCAACAAGAAGCTGGGCGGCGGCACCGACGACGGCAGCGCCCGCTCCGACACGGCGATGATCGTGCACGTGTACGAGGGCCACAAGAAGGCCAGCGTGGTCTCCATACCCCGCGACACCCTGGTGGACCGCCCCGAGTGCAGCGACCCCAAGGGCGGCACGCATCCCGCCGCGCACGACGCGATGTTCAACGAGTCGTACGGCACCGGCGGCGCCACCTGCGCGGTCAAGACCGTCGAGTCGCTCACCGGCCTGCGGATGGACCACTACCTGGAGGTCGACTTCAGCGGCTTCCAGAAGCTCATCGACGACCTCGGCGGCGTCCAGGTCACCACCACGAAGGCCATCCACGACCCGGACAGCCACCTGGACCTCACCGCGGGCGCCCACACCCTGGACGGGCAGCAGGCGCTCGGCCTGGTCCGCACCCGGCACGGCGTCGGCGACGGCTCCGACCTGGGCCGCATCCAGCTCCAGCAGGCGTTCGTCAAGGCACTGCTCGACCAGGTCAAGCACGTCGGGGTGTTCACCGACCCGAAGAAGCTGTACGACCTCGCCGACACCGCCACCAAGGCGGTCACCACCGACTCCGACCTCGGCTCGGTGAACTCCCTGATCTCCTTCGCCGACGGCCTCAAGGGCATCAGCTCCACCCACATGGACATGGTCACGATGCCCGTGCGGTACGACCCCGCCAACCCCAACCGGGTCGTCATCGAGCAGTCCAAGGCCCGGCAGGTCTGGACGGCCCTCAAGGACGACCGGCCGGTCCCGGCGACGGCCACCGAGGGCACGGCCACCGGCGAGGCCAAGAACGTGGTGAGCACCCGGTAGGTTCCTGGGCGCCCCCGGGAACAAACGACCGCACCCCCCGGTTTTGGGAGATGGCGCCAGTCCTGGCAGACTGGTACGTCGGCTCCGGTTCACGCTCCCGCACCCCGCGGCGGCGACCCGGCGCCCTCCCGGAACCTAGGAGACACCTTGAAGCGCGAGATCCACCCCGAGTACGTCGAGACGCAGGTCAGCTGCACCTGCGGCGCGTCGTTCACGACCCGCAGCACCATCGACTCCGGCACCATCCGTGCCGAGGTCTGCTCCGAGTGCCACCCGTTCTACACGGGCAAGCAGAAGATCCTCGACACCGGTGGCCGTGTGGCCCGCTTCGAGGCCCGCTTCGGCAAGGCTGCCGCCGGCTCCAAGAAGTAGCGAGCCCCCATCCGCCGGTCCTCGGCCACGCCCCCGCCCGGGGTGTGTCCGGGACCGGCGTTTTTGGTCGCCCGCCCTTCCCCTTCCCAGCAGTACAGGCAGTACAGGAGCCGAAAGATGTTCGAGGCCGTCGAGGAGCTCGTCGCCGAGCACGCCGACCTGGAGAAGAAGCTCGCCGACCCGTCGGTCCACTCCGACCAGGCCAACGCGCGCAGGCTCAACAAGCGCTACGCCGAGCTGACCCCGATCGTCGCCACGTACCGCTCCTGGAAGCAGACCGGCGACGACATCGACACCGCGCGCGAACTGGCCGCCGACGACCCCGACTTCGCCGCCGAGGTCAAGGTGCTGGACAAGCAGCGCGAGGAGCTGACCGAGAAGCTGCGGCTGCTGCTCGTCCCGCGCGATCCCAGCGACGACAAGGACGTCATCCTGGAGATCAAGGCGGGCGCGGGCGGCGACGAGTCCGCGCTGTTCGCCGGTGACCTGCTGCGCATGTACCTGCGCTACGCCGAGCGCGTCGGCTGGAAGACCGAGATCATCGACGCCACCGAGTCCGAGCTGGGCGGCTACAAGGACGTCCAGGTCGCGGTGAAGACCAAGGGCGGCCAGGGCGCCACCGAGCCCGGCCAGGGCGTGTGGGCCCGGCTGAAGTACGAGGGCGGCGTGCACCGCGTGCAGCGGGTGCCGGCCACCGAGTCCCAGGGCCGTATCCACACCTCCGCGGCCGGTGTCCTGGTGACCCCCGAGGCCGAGGAGGTCGACGTCGAGATCAACCCGAACGACCTGCGCATCGACGTCTACCGCTCCTCCGGCCCCGGCGGCCAGTCCGTCAACACCACCGACTCCGCGGTGCGCATCACGCACCTGCCCACCGGAGTCGTCGCCTCCTGCCAGAACGAGAAGAGCCAGCTCCAGAACAAGGAACAGGCGATGCGTATCCTGCGCTCCAGGCTGCTCGCGGCCGCGCAGGAGGAGGCGGAGCGGGAGGCCGCGGACGCCCGCCGCAGCCAGGTCCGCACCGTCGACCGCTCCGAGAAGATCCGCACCTACAACTTCCCGGAGAACCGCATCTCGGACCACCGCGTCGGCTTCAAGGCGTACAACCTCGACCAGGTCCTGGACGGCGACCTCGCCGCGGTGATCCAGGCCTGCGTCGACGCGGACTCGGCCGCCAAGCTCGCGGCCGCCTGACGCGGCCCGGCGCGGACGGCGACGCCCGCCCGGGCCCCAGAACAGCACCGAAACCACAGCTCAGCCCCGGAGGACCAGCGTGCAGCAAGATTTTGGGGGGCGACCCCCAAGCCCCCGCAGCGTGCTGCTCGCGGAGGTGGCACAGGCCACTCAGCGCCTCGCCGCCGCCGGTGTGCCCTCGCCGCGCAACGACGCGGAGGAACTGGCCGCGTTCGTGCACGGCGTCAAGCGCGGCCAGCTGCACTCCGTGAAGGACTCGGACTTCGACGCCCGGTACTGGGAGGTGATCGCCCGGCGCGAGCAGCGCGAGCCGCTCCAGCACATCACCGGGCGGGCCTACTTCCGCTATCTGGAGCTGCAGGTCGGGCCCGGGGTCTTCGTGCCGCGCCCGGAGACCGAGTCCGTGGTCGGCTGGGCCATAGACGCCGTGCGCGCCATGGACGTGGTCGAGCCGTGCATCGTCGACCTGTGCACCGGCTCGGGCGCCATCGCGCTCGCCCTCGCCCAGGAGGTGCCCCGCTCGCGGGTGCACGCCGTGGAGCTGAGTGAGGACGCGCTGCGCTGGACCCGCAAGAACGTCGAGGGCTCCCGGGTGGACCTGCGCCAGGGCGACGCCCTGACCGCCTTCCCTGACCTGGACGGCCAGGTCGACCTCGTCATCTCCAACCCGCCGTACATCCCGCTCACCGAATGGGAGTACGTCGCCCCCGAGGCCCGCGACTACGACCCGGAACTGGCGTTGTTCTCCGGTGAGGACGGCCTCCACCTGATCCGCGGCATCGAGCGCACCGCGCACCGGCTGCTGCGCCCCGGCGGGGTCGTCGTGATCGAACACGCCGACACCCAGGGCGGCCAGGTGCCGTGGATCTTCACCGAGGAACGCGGCTGGGCGGACGCGGCCGACCACCCCGACCTCAACAACCGCCCGCGGTTCGCCACCGCCCGCAAGGCGCTGCCGTGACCCACGCGCAGCCGTCCACCAGGACCATCGACCAGCAGTACGTGTACGAGGAGGCCCGCTGACAATGGCACGGCGATACGACACCAACGACGCGACCGACCGCACGACGGGTCTGCGCGAGGCCGCGTCCGCCGTCCGCCGGGGCGAACTCGTGGTGCTGCCGACCGACACGGTGTACGGCATCGGCGCCGACGCGTTCTCCGCGGAGGCCGTGGGCGAGCTGCTCGCGGCCAAGGGCCGGGGCCGCAACATGCCCTCTCCCGTCCTGATCGGCTCCCCGAACACCCTGCACGGCCTGGTCACGGACTTCTCGGAGCCGGCCTGGGAGCTGGTGGACGCGTTCTGGCCGGGCGCGCTGACGCTGGTCGCCCGGCACCAGCCGTCCCTCCAGTGGGACCTGGGCGAGACCCGGGGCACGGTGGCCGTGCGCATGCCGCTGCACCCGGTCGCCATCGAACTGCTCAACGAGTTCGGCCCGATGGCCGTGTCCTCGGCGAACCTCTCCGGCCACCCGGCGCCGGAGACCTGCGAGGCCGCGCAGGAGATGCTGGGCGACTCCGTCTCCGTCTACCTCGACGGCGGCCCGACCCCGGGCAACGTGCCGTCGTCCATCGTCGACGTCACCCGCGAGGTGCCGGTGCTGCTGCGGGCGGGTGCCCTGTCGGCGGAGGAGCTGCGCAAGGTCGTACCCGACCTTGAGGTGGCGAATTGACGGCCCCTGACACCTCCGCGCTCCCGGTCGCGCTCCAGCAGGGGGGACCCCCATGCGTGGCATAGGCGAGGAGGACATGACGGGGCTCCCGGCGCAGCCGGGGCCGCCCGGCGGTGCCTTCCGCATCCTCCACGTCAGCACCGGCAACGTGTGCCGCTCGCCCATCACCGAGCGGCTGACCCGGCATTTCCTGGCGGACCGGCTCGGTGATCCGGCCGGCGGCGGGCTGATCGTGGAGAGCGCGGGCACCTGGGGCCACGAGGGCGCGTCCATGGAGACCAACGCCGAGACGGTCCTCGCGGACTTCGGCGCGGACGCCTCCGGGTTCGTGGGCCGCGAACTCCTGGACGAGCACGTCATCACGGCCGATCTGGTCCTCACCGCGACCCGCGACCACCGCGCCCAGGTCATCTCCATGGGGCACTCGGCCGGCCTGCGCACCTTCACGCTCAAGGAGTTCACCCGCCTGGTCAAGGCGATAGACCCGGCGACGCTGCCGCCCCTGGAGGACGGCGTGGTCGAACGCGCCCGCGCCCTGGTCCGCGCGGCCGCCGCGCTGCGCGGCTGGCTGCTGGCCCCGAGCGTGGAGGCGGACGAGGTGTACGACCCGTACGGGGCACCGCTGCCGTTCTTCCGGTCGATCGGCGACGAGATACACGAGGCGCTGGACCCGGTGGTCACGGCGCTCACGGGGGTCGCCGCGCGCGCCTGACCGGGCGGCGCGGCGCGGGCCCGGTGCCGTACCCGGGCGGACGTGACAACCGCGCATACCGCCCGTACCGGGCCTACATTGGACGTACGTCACCGTCGACCGCCCGGAGCCCGCCATGTCGGTCCTGCCCGCCCCAGAGGCCGAAGTCCTGCGCCGGCAGGACCCCGAAGTGGCCGACATCATGCTGGGCGAGCTGGCGCGGCAGTCGACGACGCTCCAGCTGACCGCCGCGGAGAACTTCACCTCGCCCGCGGTGCTGGCCGCGCTCGGCTCGCCGCTGGCGAACAAGTACGCCGAGGGCTATCCGGGCGCCCGGCACCACGGCGGCTGCGAACTCGTCGACGCCGCCGAACGGCTCGCCGTGGACCGCGCGCGGGCGCTCTTCGGCGCCGAGCACGCCAATGTGCAGTCCCACTCGGGCTCCTCCGCGGTGCTCGCCGCCTACGCGGCGCTGCTGCGGCCCGGCGACACCGTCCTCGCCCTCGGCCTGCCGCACGGCGGGCACCTCACGCACGGCTCGCCCGCCAACTTCTCCGGCCGCTGGTTCGACTTCGTCGGCTACGGGGTGGACGCGGAGAGCGGGCTCATCGACCACATCCAGGTGCGCGCCCTGGCCCGCGCGCACCGGCCCAAGGCGATCGTGTGCGGCTCGATCGCCTATCCCCGCCACCTCGACCACGCCTTCTTCCGGGCGGTCGCCGACGAGGTGGGCGCCTATCTGATCGCGGACGCCGCGCACCCGATGGGGCTCGTCGCCGGGGGAGCGGCGCCCAGCCCCGTGCCGTACGCGGACGTGGTGTGCGCCACCACCCACAAGGTGCTGCGCGGTCCGCGCGGCGGGATGATCCTGTGCCGGGGCGAGCTGGCCGAGCGGGTGGACCGGGCGGTCTTCCCGTTCACCCAGGGCGGCGCGCAGATGCACACCATCGCCGCGAAGGCCGTGGCCTTCGGCGAGGCGGCCACCCCGGCGTTCGCCGCCTACGCCCATCAGGTGGTCGCCAACGCGCGCGTGTTCGCCGCCCACCTGGCCGCCGAGGGCCTGGCCGTGGTCACCGGCGGCACCGACACCCATCTGATCGCCGTCGACCCGGCGCCGCTCGGCGTCGAGGGGCGCACCGCGCGCGGCCGGCTGGCCGCCGCCGGGATCGTGCTGGACTGCTGCGCGCTGCCGCACTCCGCCGCCCGCGGGCTGCGCCTGGGCACCGCCGCGGTGACCACGCAGGGCATGGGCCAGGAGGAGATGGCACGGATCGCGGTGCTGTTCGGCAAGGTGCTGCGCGGCGAGGTGGACGGTGCGCGGGCACGTGAGGATGTGCGCGAACTCACCGGGGCGTTTCCGCCCTATCCGGGATGAGAAGGGGCACGGGCACGGACGTGCGAGACCCGTACACAGCCACACGTGCAACCATCGTCGCTACCCGGAAGTCCCCATACATATGCTCGCGTCGCTAGGGTGTGGGGCTGAGATGGCCAGCGAGACCTGTGGGGAATGCCCGTGCGTGAATATCTGCTGACGCTCTGCGTCACGGCCGCGGTGACGTACCTGCTGACCGGGCCGGTGCGGAAGTTCGCGATCGTGGCGGGGGCGATGCCGGAGATCCGGGCCCGGGACGTGCACCGGGAACCCACTCCACGGCTCGGCGGGATCGCGATGTTCTTCGGCATGTGCGCCGGGCTGCTGACCGCCGACCACCTCACCAATCTCAACGAGGTCTTCGAGAAGTCCAACGAACCGCGCGCGCTGCTCTCCGGCGCCGCCCTGATCTGGCTGATCGGCGTCCTGGACGACAAGTTCGAGATCGACGCCCTGATCAAGCTCGGCGGCCAGATGATCGCCGCCGGTGTGATGGTCATGCAGGGTCTGACGATCCTGTGGCTGCCGGTGCCCGGCGTCGGCACGGTCGCGCTGACCCAGTGGCAGGGCACCCTGCTGACGGTGGCGCTGGTCGTCATCACCATCAACGCGGTCAACTTCGTGGACGGCCTGGACGGCCTGGCGGCCGGCATGGTGTGCATCGCCGCCGCCGCGTTCTTCATGTACGCCTACCGGATCTGGTACTCGTACGGCATCGAGGCCGCCGCCCCCGCCACCCTCTTCGCGGCCGTCCTGATGGGCATGTGCCTGGGCTTCCTGCCGCACAACATGCATCCGGCGCGGATCTTCATGGGCGACTCCGGCTCGATGCTGATCGGCCTGGTGCTGGCGGCCGGCGCGATCTCGGTGACCGGGCAGGTCGACCCGGACGTGATGAACCTGTTCTCCGGTTCCGAGCGCAACACCGTGCACCAGATGGTGCCGATCTACATCCCGCTGCTGATGCCGCTGACGATCATCGCGATCCCGGCCGCCGACTTCGTCTTCGCCGTGGTGCGGCGCACCTGGCGCGGCCAGTCGCCGTTCGCCGCCGACCGCGGCCATCTGCACCACCGGCTGCTGCAGATCGGGCACTCGCACAGCCGGGCCGTGCTGATCATGTACTTCTGGGCGGCGCTGATCGGCTTCGGCGCGCTCGGCTACTCGGTCAGCTCCGCCTCGATGTGGATCGTGCTGGGCATCGTGCTGCTCAGCTCCCTCGGGCTCGTGCTGCTCCTGCTGCCGCGGTTCACCCCGCGCGCCCCGCGCTGGGCCCAGCAGTTCGTGCCGCCGCGCTACCGGCGCCGGACGGCCACCGCGCCGGCCGCCTCCACCCCGGCGCACGAGAGCCGCGAGTGCTCCGCGCCGGTGGCGGCCGGAGTGTCCGGAGTCAACGGCGCGACCGCCGTGGGCCCCCGTTCGCGCCTCCCGGAAAGGCGCAGGGCCGGAACGTCGCGCTGACGCCCAAGGTAAGAATCTGACTAAAGCGTTGCTCGTTCATGGGGGAGCAAAGCGCCTAAATACCAGACAACTCACCTCGGTATTTGCACAGACGGGCGCCGTCACTCTCATGTGTGACAGCAAGCACACCCACTTGGTAAAGACCGCATCAAATAGTTTGTGATACCGTTCACGAGAACCCCGGACAGAGCCGAAGGACCCGAACGCACAGGTCCCTTGGTGATGAGATCCCTCTCTGGGACCGGGACTACGCTCGTCCATGACGACACCCTGCCCCCTGTGAAAGCGGAGTTGCCGCCATGCCGTCCAATGACGTCCGCAACCTTCTGCAGATCGCTGCGCCCGCAGCCGCTGCGGGTGTGATCGCTGTCGCCGTGAGCGCCGCGGTCGCGGGGGGCCAGGGCGCGCTCGGCGCGGTCATCGGCACGGTGCTGGCCGTCCTGTTCATGGGAATCGGCCTCTACGTGCTCCAGTGGACGGCGAAAACGCTTCCGCAGTTGTTCCAGGCGATGGGCCTGATGCTGTACATGGCCCAATTGCTGCTCCTCCTCGTCTTCGTCGCCGTCTTCAAGAACACCTCCGCCTTCAACGCGAAGGCGTTCGCCGCCGCACTCGTGGCCACCACCGTCGTGTGGATGGGCGCGCAGGCCCGTGCGCACATGAAGGCCAAGATCTTCTATATCGATCCGGACCACGCGAAGGACGAGAAGCGCGAGAAGACGGGGCCGTCCTCGTGAGGGGTAGGGGCGGGATAAAGGCTTGTGAGATCTCCTGCTATCGTCCGGTGCCAACTGCGGCATCGCGGGCGCGGGCATCTGAGCTGACGCCTGTTCGATCGCGAGGCGAGATGCCCCCCAGCCGCCCTCACATCCGTCACACCAGTCCCGTGCCGACCCGCGGCCGCACGCCGCGCCGACACAACGAGGTTGCCGTACCTATGCGCCACGATGAAGGAGCCCGCGGTGAGTGCTGATCCGACGCAGACGCTCGCTTTCGACTCGAGCTGCCACCTGTTCAGCGGGTGCGGCTTCGGGACCGTCGCTCCGGGCCTGCATTCGTTCCTCTTCGAGCCGATCTGGGGGGACACGAACGGCCTGTACTTCAACAAGCCGATGCTCCTCGCCCTGCTCGGCTCCATCATCGTCGTGGGCTTCTTCTGGGCCGCCTTCGGCAAGGCCAAGGTCGTTCCGGGCAAGCTCCAGATGGTCGGCGAGGCCGGCTACGACTTCGTGCGCCGCGGTGTCGTCTACGAGACCATCGGCAAGAAGGAAGGAGAGAAGTACGTACCTCTGATCGTCTCTCTCTTCTTCTTCGTCTGGATGATGAACATCTGGTCGATCATCCCGGTCGCCCAGTTCCCGGTGACGGCGATCATCGCCTACCCGGCAGCGCTGGCCGCGATCGTCTACGTCCTCTGGGTCTCGCTCACCTTCAAGCGGCACGGTTTCGTCGGCGCCTTCAAGAACTTCACGGGCTACGACAAGTCGCTCGGCGCGGTGCTGCCGCTGGCCATGGTCATCGAGCTGTTCTCGAACCTGCTGGTCCGCCCCTTCACCCACGCCGTCCGACTGTTCGCGAACATGTTCGCCGGCCACACGCTGATCGTGCTCTTCACGATCGCGAGCTGGTACATGCTGAACGGCATCGGTATCGCCTACGCCGGCGTCTCGTTCGTGATGACGATCGTCATGACCGCCTTCGAGCTGTTCATCCAGGCCGTCCAGGCGTACGTCTTCGTCCTGCTGACCTGCTCCTACATCCAGGGCGCGCTCGCCGAGCACCACTGAGCCACTCCGCCCCGAAACCCCTGGTCGTCCGGTGGCCAACCCCCCACCGGTCCGTAAAGAAAAGGAAGAACTGGCATGTCCCAGACCCTTGCCGCTGTCACTGGTTCGCTCAGCTCCGTCGGTTACGGCCTTTCGGCCATCGGCCCCGGCGTCGGCGTCGGCATCATCTTCGGTAACGGCACGCAGGCTCTCGCGCGTCAGCCCGAGGCTGCGGGCCTGATCCGCTCCAACCAGATCCTCGGCTTCGCGTTCTGTGAGGCGCTGGCCCTCATCGGCCTCGTCATGCCGTTCGTCTACTCCTGAGTCGAACGACAGCGACAGCCCATTCGACGAAAGGCACTGAGATGACCCACTCATGGGTTCAGTTTGCGGCGGAGAAGGAGAACCCTCTCATTCCGCCGTGGCCGGAGCTCGTCATCGGCCTGATCGCCTTCGTCATCGTCTTCGGCTTCCTCGCCAAGAAGCTCCTCCCGAACATCAACAAGGTTCTGGAAGAGCGTCGCGAGGCCATCGAGGGCGGTATCGAAAAGGCCGAGGCCGCGCAGACCGAGGCCCAGAGCGTCCTTGAGCAGTACAAGGCCCAGCTCGCCGAAGCCCGGCACGAGGCCGCGCGGCTGCGCCAGGAGGCGCAGGAGCAGGGCGCCACGCTCATCGCCGAGATGCGGGCCGAGGGCCAGCGCCAGCGCGAGGAGATCGTCGCCGCCGGCCACGCCCAGATCGACGCCGACCGCAAGGCCGCCGCGTCCTCGCTCCGCCAGGACGTCGGCAAGCTCGCCACCGAGCTGGCCGGCAAGCTCGTCGGCGAGTCCCTTGAGGACCACGCCCGGCAGAGCCGTGTGATCGACCGCTTCCTCGACGAGCTTGAGGAGAAGGCCGAGGCCGCGCGATGAACGGAGCGAGCCGCGAGGCCCTGACCGCCGCACGCGAGCGACTCGACGCGCTGACGGACTCCACGTCCGCCGACGCCGCGCGGCTCGCCGACGAGCTGGCGGCCGTCACCGCGCTGCTCCACCGCGAGGTCGGCCTGCGCCGGGTCCTCACCGACCCGGCGCAGTCCGGCGACGCCAAGGCGGCGCTGGTCCAGCGCCTGCTCGGCGGCCAGGTCGGCGGCACCACCGCGGATCTGGTGTCCGGCACGGTCCGCTCGCGCTGGTCGCAGTCCCGGGATCTGGTCGACGCGCTGGAGGAGCTGGCGAACATCGCCGACCTCACCACCGCGGAGCGGTCCGGCACCCTGGACGACGTCGAGGACGAGCTGTTCCGCTTCGGCCGGATCGTCTCCTCCAGCACCGAGCTGCGCGCCGCGCTGACCGACCGGGCCGCGAGCACCTCGGCCAAGGTCGAGCTGCTGCACCGGCTGCTCGGCGGACGGGCGAAGCCGGTCACCGAGCGTCTTGTGACGCGTCTGGTGACCGCGCCGCGCGGACGTAGCCTGGAAGCGGGACTGGAGTCCCTGTCCAAGCTCGCCGCCGACCGCCGCAACCGCATGGTCGCCGTCGTCACCTCGGCGGTCCCGCTGAGCGACACCCAGAAGCGACGCCTCGGCGCCGCCCTCGGCAAGCTCTACGGCCGCCAGATGCACCTCAACCTGGATGTCGACCCCGAGCTGGTCGGCGGTCTCCAGGTGCAGGTCGGTGACGAGATCATCAACGGCTCGCTCGCGGACCGGCTCGACGACGCCGCCCGCCGCATGGCGAGCTAGCAGCAACTCAACACGCAAGACGTACACGACGGCCCTGGTTGGGCCGTGCAGAGGATTCACCTCTTATTGGGGGGAGTCCCGAACTCGTGGAAACCCCCCAAGTGAAACTTCGGGCCCAACAAGGAGAGCAGGGAACCCAGATGGCGGAGCTCACGATCCGGCCGGAGGAGATCCGGGACGCGCTGGAGAACTTCGTCCAGTCGTACAAGCCGGACGCGGCCTCGCGCGAGGAGGTCGGTACGGTCACCCTTGCCGGCGACGGCATCGCGAAGGTCGAGGGCCTGCCCTCGGCCATGGCCAACGAGCTGCTGAAGTTCGAGGACGGCACCCTCGGCCTCGCCCTCAACCTTGAGGAGCGCGAGATCGGTGCCATCGTCCTCGGTGAGTTCAGCGGCATCGAGGAGGGCCAGCCGGTCACCCGCACCGGCGAGGTCCTGTCGGTCGCCGTGGGCGAGGGCTACCTCGGCCGCGTCGTCGACCCCCTCGGCAACCCGATCGACGGCCTCGGCGAGATCGACACCGAGGGCCGCCGCGCCCTGGAGCTGCAGGCTCCCACGGTCATGCAGCGCAAGTCGGTGCACGAGCCGATGGAGACCGGCTACAAGGCCGTCGACGCCATGACCCCGATCGGCCGCGGCCAGCGCCAGCTGATCATCGGTGACCGCCAGACCGGCAAGACCGCCCTGGCCGTCGACACGATCATCAACCAGCGCGACAACTGGCGCACCGGCGACCCGAACAAGCAGGTCCGCTGCATCTACGTCGCCATCGGCCAGAAGGGCTCCACCATCGCGTCGGTCCGCCGCGCGCTGGAGGAGAACGGCGCGCTGGAGTACACGACCATCGTCGCCGCCCCGGCGTCCGACCCGGCCGGCTTCAAGTACCTGGCGCCCTACACCGGCTCCGCCATCGGCCAGCACTGGATGTACCAGGGCAAGCACGTCCTGATCATCTTCGACGACCTGTCGAAGCAGGCCGACGCCTACCGTGCCGTCTCCCTGCTGCTGCGCCGCCCGCCGGGCCGCGAGGCGTACCCGGGCGACGTCTTCTACCTGCACTCGCGTCTGCTGGAGCGCTGCGCCAAGCTCTCCGACGACATGGGCGCCGGTTCGATGACCGGTCTGCCGATCGTCGAGACCAAGGCCAACGACGTCTCGGCGTTCATCCCGACCAACGTCATCTCCATCACCGACGGCCAGTGCTTCCTGGAGTCGGACCTGTTCAACGCCGGTCAGCGCCCCGCGCTGAACGTCGGTATCTCGGTCTCCCGAGTCGGTGGCTCCGCCCAGCACAAGGCGATGCGCCAGGTCTCCGGCCGGCTGCGCGTGGACCTCGCCCAGTTCCGTGAGCTGGAGGCGTTCGCCGCCTTCGGTTCCGACCTGGACGCGGCCTCCAAGTCCCAGCTGGAGCGCGGCCAGCGCATGGTCGAGCTGCTGAAGCAGAACCAGTACCAGCCGATGGCCACCGAGGACCAGGTCGTCTCCGTGTGGGCCGGCACCAACGGCAAGATGGACGAGGTGCCGGTCGCCGACATCCGCCGCTTCGAGAAGGAGCTGATCGAGTACCTGCACCGCAAGGAGCAGGGCCTGATGACCTCCATCAAGGAGGGCGCCAAGATGTCGAACGACACGATCCAGGCGATCGACGACGCCGTCGCCGAGTTCAAGAAGCAGTTCGAGACTTCGGACGGCAAGCTGCTCGGCGAGGACACTCCGGCCGCTGCCGCCAAGTGACGTAAGGAAGGGACCTGACTCATGGGAGCCCAGCTCCGGGTCTACAAGCGTCGCATCCGATCCGTCACCGCGACCAAGAAGATCACCAAGGCGATGGAGATGATCGCCGCCTCGCGCGTCGTCAAGGCGCAGCGCAAGGTGGCGGCCTCCACGCCGTACGCGCAGGAACTGACCCGCGCGGTCACGGCGGTCGGCACCGGTTCGAACACGAAGCACCCGCTGACCACGGAGGCGGAGAACCCGACCCGTGCCGCGGTCCTGCTCCTGACGAGCGACCGCGGTCTGGCCGGCGCCTTCAACTCCAACGCCATCAAGGCGGCGGAGCAGCTGACCGAGCGCCTGGAGCGCGAGGGCAAGCAGGTCGACACGTACATCGTCGGCCGGCGCGGTGTCGCCCACTACAACTTCCGCGAGCGCACGATCGTGGAGTCGTTCACGGGCTTCACGGACGAGCCGACGTACGCGGACGCCAAGAAGGTGGCGGCACCGCTGATCGAGGCCATCGAGAAGGACACGGACGAGGGTGGTGTGGACGAACTCCACATCGTCTACACCGAATTCGTCTCGATGATGACGCAGACGGCGATCGACCCCCGGCTGCTTCCGCTGCGCCTCGAAGAGGTCGCGGCCGAGGCGGCGCCGAAGGGCGAGATCCTGCCGCTGTACGACTTCGAGCCCTCGGCGGAGGACGTCCTCGACGCCCTGCTGCCGCGCTATGTGGAGAGCCGCATCTACAACGCGCTGCTCCAGTCGGCCGCTTCGAAGCACGCCGCCACGCGGCGCGCGATGAAGTCGGCCACCGACAACGCGGGCGAGCTGATCAACACGCTCTCCCGTCTTGCCAACGCGGCCCGCCAGGCCGAAATCACCCAGGAAATCAGCGAGATCGTCGGTGGCGCGAGCGCACTGGCCGACGCGACCGCGGGGAGTGACAACTAATGACCACCACTGTTGAGCCGACCGCTGCGTCGGGCGTGGCCACCGGCCGCGTCGCGCGGGTCATCGGCCCGGTCGTCGACGTGGAGTTCCCCGTCGACGCGATGCCGGACATCTACAACGCGCTGCACGTCGAGGTCTCCGACCCGGCGAACGCGGGCGAGAAGAAGACCCTGACCCTGGAGGTCGCCCAGCACCTGGGTGACGGCCTGGTCCGGACGATCTCCATGCAGCCCACCGACGGCCTGGTCCGCCAGGCCACCGTCACGGACACCGGCGACGGCATCACCGTCCCGGTCGGTGACTTCACCAAGGGCAAGGTGTTCAACACCCTCGGTGAGGTGCTGAACGTCGACGAGCAGTACACGGGCGAGCGCTGGTCCATCCACCGCAAGGCCCCGCGCTTCGACGAGCTAGAGTCGAAGACCGAGATGTTCGAGACCGGCGTCAAGGTCATCGACCTGCTGACCCCGTACGTCAAGGGCGGCAAGATCGGTCTGTTCGGCGGCGCCGGCGTCGGCAAGACGGTGCTCATCCAGGAGATGATCTACCGCGTCGCCAACAACCACGACGGTGTCTCCGTGTTCGCCGGTGTCGGTGAGCGCACCCGTGAGGGCAACGACCTCATCGAGGAGATGTCCGACTCGGGCGTCATCGACAAGACCGCGCTGGTCTTCGGCCAGATGGACGAGCCCCCGGGCACCCGTCTGCGCGTCGCGCTGGCCGGCCTCACCATGGCCGAGTACTTCCGTGACGTCCAGAAGCAGGACGTGCTGTTCTTCATCGACAACATCTTCCGCTTCACGCAGGCCGGTTCCGAGGTCTCCACGCTGCTCGGCCGCATGCCGTCCGCGGTGGGCTACCAGCCGAACCTGGCCGACGAGATGGGCCTCCTCCAGGAGCGCATCACCTCGACCCGCGGTCACTCGATCACCTCGATGCAGGCGATCTACGTCCCCGCCGACGACCTGACCGACCCGGCCCCGGCGACCACCTTCGCCCACCTCGACGCGACGACGGTGCTCTCCCGTCCGATCTCCGAGAAGGGCATCTACCCGGCCGTGGACCCGCTGGACTCGACGTCCCGGATCCTGGACCCCCGCTACATCGCGGCGGACCACTACAACGCGGCCATGCGGGTGAAGAACATCCTGCAGAAGTACAAGGACCTGCAGGACATCATCGCGATCCTCGGTATCGACGAGCTGGGCGAGGAGGACAAGCTCGTCGTCCACCGTGCCCGTCGCGTGGAGCGCTTCCTGTCCCAGAACACCCACGTCGCCAAGCAGTTCACCGGCGTCGACGGGTCGGACGTCCCGCTGGAGGAGTCGATCGCGGCGTTCAACGCGATCTGCGACGGCGAGTACGACCACTTCCCGGAGCAGGCGTTCTTCATGTGCGGTGGTCTTGAGGACCTCAAGAACAACGCCAAGGAGCTGGGCGTCTCCTGAGCCTTCGGCTCACTGTGAGCCACCCGGTTCACACCCGAGGGGGCGGGCGCGTCCCGCCCCCTCGGCCACGCCTACTAGAATTGACCCCAACACCCGGCACCCCTGCCGGGTGGTGACCCGAGGAGCCACTCTTGGCTGCTGAGCTGCACGTCGAGCTGGTCGCCGCCGACCGCCAGGTCTGGTCCGGCGAGGCCACCCTGGTCGTCGCGCGCACCACGTCCGGCGACATCGGCGTCATGCCCGGTCACCAGCCGCTGCTCGGTGTGCTGGAGTCGGGCCCGGTGACCATCCGTACGAGTGAAGGCAGGACGGTCGTCGCCGCGGTGCACGGCGGCTTCGTCTCGTTCGCCGACAACAAGCTGTCGCTGCTGGCGGAGGTCGCCGAGCTGTCGGACGAGATCGACGTCCAGCGCACCGAGCGGGATCTGGAGCGGGCGAAGGCGGAGGGCGACGCCCACGCCGAGCGCCGCGCGGACGTCCGCCTGCGCGCTGCGGCGGCGGCACGCTGACGCCGGGCGCACCACCCTCCGGGCCGTCCGGGCGCGGGGGATACGTGCGATGACATCACTCAGCCGCGGCTGGCACCGGAGCGATCCGGTACCAGCCGCGGCTGCGGTGGATGCGGGTGTTTTTTCCGTTCCATTACCTAGTTCCCTTACCTAGGAGACGAGGAGGTCGGTGCCGATGGTCCTCGCTCTGACTGTGTGCTCGGTCGTGGTCGCGCTCGTGGTGGTGGGACTGTTCGTCTTCGGGCTGCGGCGCCGGCTCATCCAGCGCTCCGGCGGCACCTTCGACTGCAGCCTGCGCTGGGACGTGCCGGAGAAGACCGACACCAGCGGCAAGGGCTGGAGCTACGGGGTCGCCCGCTACAACGGCGACCGTGTGGAGTGGTACCGCGTCTTCTCCTACGCCCCGCGCCCCCGGCGCACCCTGGAGCGCTCCTCGATCGAGGTGGCCGGCCGCCGGCTGCCCGAGGGCGAGGAGGAACTCGCCCTGCTCTCCGACGCGATGATCCTCACCTGCCTGCACCGCGGTGTCCGCCTGGAACTGGCGATGAGCGAGGACGCGCTGACCGGTTTCCTCGCCTGGCTGGAGGCGGCCCCGCCCGGCCAGCGGGTGAACGTCGCCTAGAGCGGCTCTCCTTCATGCCGAGGCTCCCCCGGTCCGCCGACCGGGGGAGCCTCGGTGTCCCGCCCTGTGGTTACAGGCCGGTGCTGAGGGCGTTCACCAGTTCACCGTCGCTGGTGTCACCGCTGAACTCCCAGAAGAACGCGCCGCCGAGGCCCTGGCTGTCGGCCCAGGCCATCTTCGACTTGATGGTGGCCGGGGTGTCGTAGGACCACCAGTTGCCGCCGCAGTGCGCGTACGCGGTGCCGGCGATGGTGCCGGTGACGGGGCAGCTGCTCTTGAGGACCTTGTAGTCCTCGATGCCCGCCTCGTAGGTGCCGGGCGCCGCGCCGGTCGCCGTGCCGCCGGGGGCGTCCTGGGTGACGCCGGTCCAGCCGCGGCCGTAGAAGCCGATGCCGATGAGCAGCTTCTTGGCGGGCACGCCCTGGGCCTTGTACTTGGCCATCGCGTCGGCGGTGGTGAAGCCGGCCTTCGGGATGCCGGGGTACGAGGTGAGCGGGGAGTGCGGGGCGGTGGGGCCCTTCGCGTCCCAGGCGCCGAAGAAGTCGTACGTCATCACGTTGTACCAGTCGACGTACTGCGAGGCGCCGGCGTAGTCGGTGTGGTCGACCTTGCCGCCGGCCGAGCCGTCCGCCGAGGTGGCGGCGGTGATCAGGGCGGAGGAGCCGAACTTGGCGCGCAGCGCGGCCATCAGGTTCTTGAAGGCGTCCGGGCCGCTGGTGTCGCAGGTGAGGCCGCAGTCGTTGGGGTACTCCCAGTCGATGTCGATGCCGTCGAAGACGTCGGCCCAGCGCGGGTCGTGCACCAGGTCGTAGCAGGACTGGGCGAAGGCCGCCGGGTTCTTGGCCGCGTCACCGAAGCCGCCGGACCAGGTCCAGCCGCCGAAGGACCACAGGATCTTGAGGTTCGGGTACTTGGCCTTCAGCTCGCGCAGCTGGTTGAAGTTGCCGCGCAGCGGCTGGTCCCAGGTGTCGGCGACGCCGCTGACGGACTGGTCGGCGGTGAACGCCTTGTCGTAGTCGGCGTAGGAGTCGCCGATCGCGCACTTGCCGCCGGTGACGTTGCCGAAGGCGTAGTTGATGTGCGTGATCTTCGCGGCGGAGCCGGAGGTCACCAGGTTCTTGACGTTGTAGTTGCGGCCGTAGATGCCCCACTCGGTGAAGTAGCCGAGCTTGACCTTGTCACCGCCGCCACCGGGCGGGGGCGTGGTGCCGCCGCCGGTGGTGTGCACGGCGGCCGGGGCACTGGCCGGACCGGTCTGGTCGGCGGTGTCGCGGGCCTGGACGCTGTAGGAGTAGTCGGTGCCCGCGGTCAGGCCGCTGTCCGTGTACGAGGTCGTCGTCACGGTGGCGATCTTCTTGCCGTCGCGCAGGACGTCGTAGTTCTTGACACCCTTGTCGTCGGTGGCCGCGCTCCAGGAGAGCTTCACCGAGGTGTCGGTGACGGCGGAGGCGGTGGGGGTGCCCGGCGCGGTGGGCGGGGTGTCGCCGGGGACGGTCGGGCCGCCGTCGCAGCTGCCGCCGTTGAGCTTGCAGCCGGAGGGGGAGCCGGGTCCGGCGCCGTTGAAACCGAAGGAGACGGAGGCGCCCGGGGCGATGGTGCCGTTCCAGCCGGCGTTCTTGGCGGTCCAGTGGTCACCGGAGTTGGTGACCGTGGCGTCCCAGGCCGAGCTGACCTTGGTGCCGGAGGGGAAGTCCCACTCCACGGTCCAGGAGCTGAGCGCCGCGGAGCCGGTGTTCTTGACGGTCCACTGGCCGCCGAAACCGGTTCCCCAGTCACTGGTCTTGGTGAAGGTGGCGGTGGCCGTGGACCCGGCGTCGGCCGCCGCGTGGGCGGGGTCGGCGAGGCCGACCAGGCCGGCCATGGGGAGCAACAGGGTCGCGAACCCTGCCGCAACTCTGTGTGTGAAGCGCATGCGCGCCTCCTTGTCGGGGGAGGATTGTCAGGGGCATGACTGAGCCTTCATGCCCTGCAGTGCTGCGAGAGTAGAAAGGTCTGGACCAGAGGTCAATAGGTCTGGACCACTGCATCCGACGGTTCGGCTATATCCCCAACTCCTGTGCCAGTACGGCTGCTTGGACTCGACTGCGCAGCTCCAGCTTGCCCAGCAGGCGGCTGACGTGCGTCTTCACCGTGGCCTCCGCCATCGTCAGCCGCAGCGCGATCTCCGCGTTGGACAGCCCCTCACCCAGACACGAGAGCACCTCGTGTTCCCGCCGCGTCAGGGACTCCAGCCCGGCCGGAGCGGCCCTCGGCTCCCGGGCCGGCCACGCCGCGAACTCGGCGATCAGCCGCCGGGTGACGGCGGGCGCGATCAGCCCCTCCCCACCGGCCACCGTCCGCACTGCCGTCAGCAGGTCCCGCGCCTCCGTGTCCTTCAGCAGGAAGCCGGCGGCTCCGGCCCGCAGCGCCCCGAACACATACGCGTCCAGGTCGAAGGTGGTCAGCACCAGTACGTCGGCCAGGTGCTCGCCGGTCACGATGCGGGTCGCCGACACCCCGTCCAGGCGAGGCATCTGCACGTCCATCAGCACCACGTCCGGCCGCAGCTCCCGGGCCAGCTCCACCGCCCGCTCACCGTCCGCCGCCTCGCCCACCACCTCGATGTCGGGCGCGCTGTCCAGGATCAGGACCAGCCCGGCACGGACGGCGGACTGGTCCTCGGCCACCAGGACTCGGATCACGCGGGCCACGCGGGGCCTCCTTCGGGTTCGGGGCCGGATTCGGGCTCGGGTTCGGGCTTGGGCTTGGGCTCAGATCCGGCTTCGGATTCGGTGAGGGGCAGGGCCGCGCACACCGTCCAGCGGTCGTCCCCGGGACCTGCCGCGAACGTGCCGCCCAGCAGGACGGCCCGCTCCCGCATCCCGATCAGGCCGGCGCCGGAGCCCGGCGCACGCGGGGCGCCGCCGTCGCCGTACGGGCTGCTCACGCGGACGCGCAGGGCGGTGCCGTACTCCTGGACGGTGACTTCCGTGCGGCCGCCGGAGCCGTGCTTGAGCGCGTTGGTCAGCGACTCCTGCACGATCCGGTACGCGGCCAGCTCGACCGGGGCCGGAACGGCGCCGTGATCGGCCCGGAGGACGACATCGAGCCCGGCCGCGCGGGCGCCGGAGACCAGCGCGTCCAGGCCGTCCAGGGTGGGGGTCGCGGCGGGCGCGGGCGCCGCGGAGCCCGCGCGCAGGATCCCGATCAGCCGGCGCATCTCCGCCAGGCCCTCGACGCTGTTCTCCCGGATCACCGTCAGCGCCCGCCGGGTGGTCGCCGGGTCGTCCAGCGAGAGGGCAGCGGTGGAGTGGACGGCGATGGCCGACAGGTGGTTGGCGACCATGTCGTGCAACTCCCTCGCCATCCGCACCCGTTCGGCGGTGACGGCCTGCGAGCGGTCCAGCTCGGCCAGCCGCGCGGTCTGTTCGGCGCGCTGCCGGGCCGCCGCGGCGGCCTCCCGGTGGTCGCGCACGATCCACCCGGTGGCCGCCGGACCGAAGGTCACGATGCCCACCAGGACACCGACCAGCACCGCCTCGGGCACCCGCCACACGGCCGGCGGCACCAGCGTCCCGGTCACCGTGACCAGTCCGGCCGCCCACAGCACCCGGCGCGCGGTGGCCGCCGAGGCGTACAGCACGGCCGCGTACACGAGGTCGGTGAACATCAGGACGGTGGCCAGGCTGCCCTGGGTGACGGTGTCGGCGGCCAGCGCGGCGGTACCCGCGAGCAGGGCACTACGGGGCCGGACGCGGCGCAGTACCTCGCACCCGGCCGTCACGGCGAGCGGCAGCAACAGCGGCCAGTGACCCGGCCACAGCACGAGCGGGTCGGCCGGCGTCCGGGTGCCCAGGCCGAGTCCCCACAGCAGCAGTCCGCCGCACAGCCCGGCCAGCGCGATCCGCACGTCGTCGCGGTGCGGGCGGGCGAGTCGCAGGGCCATGCGCCCATCCAACACGCCGCGGTGGCCGGCCGCGTGCTCCCGCGGAATGGTCCGCGCCCACCCCGGCGTACACCGAAGGATGCAGCCGCACCTCGTCACCGCCGACGACGCGACGGCCCCGGCCCGCCGCGACGCTGGAGGGGAGCGAGAGGGGCAACCGTGATCGTCGCACTGATCGTCGCCTGCGAGGTCGGCTTCTGGGTGCTGCTGGCGGCGGGCCTGGCCGTGCGCTACCTGCTGGAGTGGCGCCGTACGAGCGTGGCGCTGCTGCTGGCCGAGCCGCTGCTCGAAGTGGTGCTGTTCGCCGCCACCGCCGTCGACCTGAAGCACGGCGCCCGGCCCGGCTGGGAACACGGCCTGGCCGCCCTGTACATCGGTTTCACCGTCGCCTACGGGCACCTGACCGTCAGCCGGCTCGACGCCCACGCCGCCCACCGCCTGGGCGGCGCCCCGCGTCCGCCGAGACCGCCCCGTCACGGCCTCGCCCGCGCCCGTCACGAGGGCCGCCTGTGGCTGCGCACGCTGCTCGCCTCGGCCGTCGCCCTCGCCCTGCTCCAGACGGCCATCTGGTACGTCGGCGACGGCGCGGGCACCGGGCCGCTCAGGGCCTGGCAGTGGACGGCGCTGCGGATCACCGCCGTTCACGGGCTGATCGCGCTCACCTACCTGGTCTTCCCCAAGTCCCCGAAGAAGCAGCAGCCGGCCGAGGCGGAACGCACGGGTGGGGGCCGTACCCTGACCGGGCGGTGAGGAGGGCACGGATGACACAGCCGGGGCGGGCCGGGGCGGTATTGGTCGTCGACGACGACGCGGCGATACGCCGGTCGCTGGAACGCGGCCTCAGACTCAGCGGGTTCACGGTGCGCGCCGCCGCCGACGGCGCCGGGGCCCTGGCCGCGCTCGCCGGGGACGAACCCCCCGACGTGCTGGTCCTGGACGTGTCGATGCCCGGCATGAGCGGCATCGAGGTGTGCGCCCGGCTGCGCGCGCGGGGCGAGGACCTGCCCGTGCTGATGCTCTCCGCGCTCGACGAGACCGCCGACCGCATCGCCGGGCTCCAGGCCGGCGGTGACGACTACCTCGTCAAGCCCTTCGCCCTCCAGGAACTGGTGCTGCGCCTGCACGCCCTGCTGCGCCGCCGGCCGCCGGCCGGCCGGGAGACCGTACGGGCGGCCGATCTGGTGATCGATCCGGCCGCCCGGACCGCCGAGCGCGCCGGCCGGAGCCTGGAGCTGACCCGGCGCGAGTTCGAACTCCTCGAAGTGCTCGCCCGCAACGCCGGGCTGGTCCTCACCCGCGACCAGCTCCTGGACCGCGTATGGGGCTACGACTTCGACGTGCGCACCGACGCCGTCGACACCTTCGTCAGCTATCTGCGGCGCAAACTGGAGGCGGACGGGCGGCCCCGGCTGATCCACACCGTGCGCGGCGTCGGCTTCGTGCTGCGGGAGACGCCGTGAGACTGTCCACCCGGATCGGCCTCGCCGTCGGCTGCACCGTACCGCTGCTGGTGGCCGCCTCCGGCTGGCTGCTGCTGCACCTCGTCGCCCGGGACCTGCACCAGGTCGAGGACCAGCACCTGCGTCGGCGGGCCGCGGCGATCGCCCCGGACGCCCGCGCCCTGCTGCGGGCCACCGCGGGCGACCGCACCAAGGCCGCCGACACCCGGCAGCGGCAGCTGTTCAGCGCCGCCCTGGACGTCGGCGTCCGGGTGACCGGCGACGGCACGGTGTTCAGCGGCGGGCCGCAGCCGGACGCGGCCGTCCGGCTGCCCGCCTCCGCCGACCGCCCGGTCACCGTGCGCTCCGGCGGACGCGGCTGGCGCGTGCTGTCCCGGCCGGTCGGCGGCCCGGACGCCGCCGGCACCCTGTGGGTGTTCTCGCCCGACACCGCCGACCGCGCCCAACTGCGCGCGGTACGGCGGCGGGTGGTGCTGACCGCGCTGCTCGCCGCGCCGCTGTCCGGAGTGCTCGCCTGGGGCCTGGCCGCCGGCGCGGGCGCCCCGCTGCGCCGCCTCACCCGCCGCACCGCCGGACTCGACCCGCGGGTGAGCGCCGCCCGCCCCGAGCACCGGCCCACCGGCGTCACCGAGGTCGACGAACTGGCCGCGACCGTCCGTACCGTCCTCGCCCGCTACGACGAACAGGCGGCCCGCACCGCCCAGGCCCTGGACACCGCCCGCTCCTTCTCCGCCGCCGCCGCGCACGAACTGCGCACCCCGCTGATGAGCATGGGCACCAACCTCGACATCCTCGCCGCCCACCCCGGCCTGCCCGCCGCCGACCGCGACGAGGTCCTCACCGACCTGCGGCACGAGCACGCCCGGCTGCTCGGCCTGCTGGTGACGCTGCGCGAGCTGGGCCGCGGGGATCTGGTGGAGGCGGAGGCGTTCGGCACCGTGGACCTGGCCGAGGTGGCCGGCGCCGCCCTCGCCGAGGCCGCCCGGCGGGCCCCGGACGCCGTGCTCGCCCTCGACGCCCCCGCCGGGCTCACCGTGCACGGCTGGGAGCCCGGCCTGCGGCTGCTCCTGGACAACCTGCTCGCCAACGCCCTCGCCCACGGCCGCGACCCGCACGGCCGTACCCGCGTGGGCCTGCGGATCGCGGCGGCCGGCGAGCAGGTGGTGATCACGGTGGACGACCACGGGCCGGGCGTGCCGCCCGAGGAACGGGAGAAGGTCTTCGAACGGTTCCGGCGCGGCCCGCACAGCGCGGGCTCCGGGCTCGGCCTCACCCTGGTCGCCCAGCAGGCGGCCCTGCACCGCGGTGAGGTGGCCGCCGGCGACGCGCCGGGCGGCGCCGGGGCGCGCTTCACGGTACGGCTGCCCCGCGGCGGCGGTGGCGAGCTGCCCGGCCGCCGCGACTGGCTGATCACGGCCGCCGCGACCGGTGGCGGGGACCGGTCACAAGATTTTCCCAAGAACCGTCCCTAGCGTTCCCCGCGCCACGGCCGGCCGGCCGCGGCGACGACGGACGGACCGGAAGGGACGGACAGCACATGGACGTACGACGAGGGACACGCACGCTGCTGGCGGGACTGGCCGTGACGGCGGTCCTCGCGGGCACCACCGGTGCCGCCGCGGCGGCCGACAGCACCCCCGCGCCCGGCCCCACCGGCGACGGCGCGCACGCGCTGTGCAAGCGGGTCCCGCAACTGGACCGGCGCATCGCCCGCGCCCTGAAGCGGCTGGACGCCGGCGCCGGTACCCGCGGCTCGGTCTCCCGGCTGCAGAAGCGCGTCGACAACGCCAAGAAGGCGGGCGACAGCGCGGTCGCCACCTACCTCCAGGACCGGCTCGACCACCGCAAGCAGCTCCGCACCGACCTGCAGCAGCGGCAGAAGGACCTCACCGCCGTCCACACCTGGTGCACGGCGCACGACAACGGCGCGAAGGCGAGCTGATGCGCGCCCGGCGGAACGCGGCCGGGGTCGCGGCGGCCCTGCTCACCGTCCTCCTCGCGGCCGGCTGCGCCCAGCACGGCGACGCGGCCGGGACCGGGTCCGGCTCCGGCCCCGCCTCCGGAGGGAAGACCGCACCGACCGCCGCACCGACCGCGTCCGCGCCTGCCGGGACGGACCCGGGCTACGACCGGATCCGCCAGAAGGTGGCCGCGGTCGAGTCCGCCGCGGCCGCGGCCGACCAGGACGCGGCCGACGACGGGAACCGCTGAGGCGGTACGGGACGGGGCCGGGCGGGCGGCTTCGGCCGAGCCGACAGGGGCGGATGGCGGGTGCGGATGGCGGGTGCGGCCCGTCCGGCGACGAGGCGGCCGGACGGCCCGCCCCCGCCGGGAGTGCCGGATCGGTGCCGCCCGGGGACCGCGCCGAACGAGGACCCGCGCCGGGCGCTCGCCCGGCACTGCCGGACGGCCCGCATCCACCGAGGTGCCGGATCGGTGCCGGCCGGCGTCGGCGCCGCATGGGACCGTGCCGGGCAGGGATCCACGCGGGGCGCCCGCCCGTCATCTCAGGGCGACCCGCGCCCGCTGGGGTGTCGGGTCGGGGCCGCCCAGGATCGCGCCGGGCTGGGGCCTTCGCCGGGCGCCTGCCCGTCACCGCCGGACGGGTCACACCCGTCGGGAGTGTCGGGGCGGGGCTGCCCGGACCGTGCCGCGCAGGGAGCCGTGCCGGGGCGGGGCTGCCCGGACCGCGCCGGGCAGGGAGCCGTGCCGGGGCGGCCGCTCAGCACTGCCGGACGGCCTGCGCCCGCTGGGGTGTCGGGTCGGGGCCGCCCGGGATCGGGCCGGGCGGGGGCCTTCGCCGGGCGCTCGCCCGTCACCGCCGGACAGCCCGCGCCCGCCGGGGTGCCGAGGCGTGACCGCCCGGACCGCGCCGGGCAGCGACCCTCGCCGGGCGCCCGCCCGCCCGTCACCCGCGCCGCCGTCGCCCACGCCGGGCGGGCGACCGGAAGGCGTCGCCGGGCACGCGTCCGGCCGTGCCGGACCGGCCGCGCCCATCCGGCCGCCCCCGACCGGTCGTGCCCGGCGAGTGGACGGCGCCGAATGCCCGGCACCGCTCTCCCGGGCGAGTCACGGCGCCCGGCAGGGGGCCCCGGGCCGGTTCACGGCGCCGGACGGCGATGTCGGCTCAGCGTTCCCCGCCCGGTACCCACAGCACGTCGCCGTTCTCCTTGTTCGCTGTGCGGGCGAGGATGAACAGGAGGTCGGAGAGGCGGTTGAGGTAGGTGGCGGTGAGGGCGTTCATCGTCTCGCCGTGCGTCTCCAGGGCGGTCCAGGTGGAGCGCTCGGCCCGGCGGACCACCGTGCACGCCTGGTGCAGCAGGGCCGCGCCCGGGGTGCCGCCGGGCAGGATGAAGGAACGCAGCTTGTCCAGCTCGGCGTTGAAGCGGTCGCAGTCCGCCTCCAGCCGGTCGATGTAGGACTGCTCGACCCGCAGCGGCGGGAACTCCGGCTCCGCCACCACCGGCGTGGCCAGGTCCGCGCCCACGTCGAACAGGTCGTTCTGCACACGGGTGAGGACCTTGACGATCTCCGCGTCCAGGCCGCCCAGCGCGATCGCCGTGCCGAGCACCGCGTTCGCCTCGTTGGTGTCGGCGTACGCCGAGATCCGCAGGTCGGTCTTGGCGACCCGGCTCATGTCGCCGAGGGCGGTGGTGCCCTTGTCCCCGGTCCTGGTGTAGATGCGCGTGAGGTTGACCATGCGGCCAAGCGTAGTTACGCCCCGGCCGTGCGGAACACCCGTGTGCCCACCGTCAGGGACAGCGCCGTGAACGCGACGGCCACCAGGACGCCGTACAGCATGTGCGCGCTGGTGTACTCGCCCACGTACGCGTCGCGCACCGCGTCCACCAGATAGCGGAACGGCACGAAGTGCGAGAGCACGTCCAGCCACGCCGGTGCCAGGCTCATCGGGAGCATCAGCCCGGACAGCAGCATCGACGGCATCGACACCGCGTTGATCAGCGGGCCGAACTGCTGCGGGGTGGTGACCTTCATCCCGATCGCGTACGACAGCGAGGCCAGCGACAGCGTGAGCAGGGCGACGAAGCCGAAACCGATGAGCACGCCCGCCAGCGGCGCGCGCAGCCCCATCACGACCGCCGCCAGCACCAGCAGCACCGCCTGGAAGACGAAGACGGTGGTGTCGCGCAGCGCCCGGCCCAGCAGCAGGGCGAGCCGGCTGACCGGGGTCACCCGCATCCGCTCCACCACCCCCTGCCCCTTCTCGACGATGACCATGAATCCGGCGAACAGGGCGCCGAACAGGCCGAGCTGGAGCAGCAGCCCCGGCACGAGCACCTGCCAGGAGCTGCCCCGGCCGCCCAGCGGCAGACCGGTGAGCAGCGGCCCGAAGAAGAGCAGGTACAGCAGCGGCGTGAGCACGCCGAAGAGCAGCGCCATCCGGGAGCGCAGGGACTGGCGCAGATAGCGGCCGTAGACGAGGGCCGTGTCGTGGAGCAGCATGACGGTTCCTGGGGGTGTGGATGGTGTGGATGGTTCCTGGGGGGTGTGGGAGCGGGCCGGCCCGGGTCAGACGGCGACCGGGGCGGAATCGGCCGGGGCGGGGCCGCGGCCGGTGACGGCGAGGAAGGTGTCCTGGAGCGAGGCGTCGATCGAGCCGCCGTGCGCCAGCTTGAGCGCGCTCGGCGTTCCGTCCGCGACGACCACGCCCCCGTCGACGATGACGAGCCGGTCGGAGAGGGCGTCGGCCTCGTCGAGGTAGTGGGTGGTCAGGAAGACGGTCGTGCCGTGCTCGTCGCGCAGCCGCCGCACCAGCTCCCACAGGGCGGCCCGGCTGCCGGGGTCCAGGCCGGTGGTCGGCTCGTCGAGGAAGAGCACGCGCGGGCGGTGGGTGAGGGCCAGCGCGATGTCCAGGCGGCGGCGCTGGCCCCCGGAGAGCGCGGCGGTCCTGCGGTCGAGCAGCTCGGTGAGGTCCAGTTCGTGGGCCAGTTCCGCGGCGCGCGCGACCGCCCGCGGCTTCGGCAGGCGGTACAGGCGGCCCTGGGTGACCAGCTCCTCCCGCACGGTGATCTGGCAGTCGACGCCGCCGGACTGCGCGACGTAACCGCAGGCCCGCCGCACGCCGGCCGGGTCGGTCGCCAGGTCGCGGCCCGCGACCGTGGCCGCGCCGCCGGTCGGCGCGAGCAGCGTGGTGAGCATCCGCAGGGTGGTCGTCTTGCCGGCGCCGTTGGGTCCGAGGAAGCCGAGGATCTCGCCCTCGCGGACGGTGAGGTCGATGCCGCGCACGGCGTGGACCGGGCCGCGCTTGGCCGGGAAGGTGCGGGCCAGTCCGGCCGCGCTGATGACGGGTGCTGTCATACGGCCCAGAAAAACAGAGTCCCTGAAATTTTGCAATGCCTCCAAAATTACGTAGGCACCAGCGAAGCGGCTGGGCGGGCTAGGATCGAGCCATGGCAGAGGGGCTCAGGGAGCGGAAGAAACGGCAGACCAGGCAGTACATCTCGGACGTGGCCACCGGCCTGTTCCTGGAGCGCGGCTTCGACGCCGTCACGGTCGCGGAGGTCGCCGAGGCGGCGAACGTCTCCGTCAACACCGTCTACAACTACTTCCCGGCCAAGGAGGACCTCTTCCTCGACCGCTCCGGCGGCGTCGTCGACCGGCTGGCCCGCTGGGTGCGCGCCCGGGACACGGGCGAGTCCGCCGCCCGGGCCGTCCTGCGCGAACTGCGCGGCGAGGTCGAGGCCGTCTCGCCGCGCATCGGCCTGTTCCCGGGCTACGCCCCCTTCATGCGGGTGATCGAGGCCGCCCCCGCGCTGCGCTCCCGGCTGTGGGCCGTCGGCCAGGAGGTGCAGGCCGTCCTGGAGCAGGCGCTGCGGGAGGAGACCGGCGCGGGCGAGGACGACCCGCTGCCGGGCCTGATGGCCGGTCAGCTCGGCTGGGTCCACAGCACCGTCATGGCCGTCGTCGGCCGCGAGATGCTCAAGGGCCGCCGCCCCGACGAGGTCTCCCGCGAGGTGCTGGACCTCCTCGACGACATCGAGGACCTGTTGGGCGAGAAGGTCCTCAACTACGCCGTCCGAGGCCACCGGTGACCCTCGCCGGTGTGATGTCCGTCAATTGAGACGTGACGCGCGTTACTTACCGGTCACACAGCGCCGCGCGAGCGCTAGTGTCCGCCGAAGGCATACGTAAACAGCGTGAAAGCCGTTCTTCAGTCGCTCGCGCAGGCGCCTGCGCAGTCGTTCACAAGGGGAGTCGGAGTGGCACGGAAGCTCGCCGTCATCGGGGCCGGTCTCATGGGGGCCGGCATCGCCCAGGTCTCCGCCCAGGCGGGCTGGGACGTCGTCCTGCGGGACGTCACCGACGAGGCGCTCAGGCGTGGCACCGACGGCATCAAGGCGTCCTACGACAAGTTCGTGGGCAAGGGCAAGCTCGCGGCCGAGGACGCCGAGGCCGCCCTGGCCCGGATCACCGCGACCACCGACCTGGACGCGGTGGCCGACGCGGACATCGTCGTCGAGGCCGTCTTCGAGAAGCTGGAGATCAAGCACGAGATCTTCCGCACCCTCGACAAGCTGGTCCGCGAGGACACCGTGCTCGCCTCCAACACCTCCGCCATCCCGATCACCAAGATCGCGGCCGCGACGGAGCGCCCCGAGCGCGTCGTCGGTGTGCACTTCTTCTCGCCGGTGCCGATGATGCGGCTCGTCGAACTCGTCCGCGGCTACAAGACCAGCGACGAAGCCCTCGCCATCGCACGGGAGTTCGCCGAGTCCGTCGGCAAGACCTGCGTCGTCGTCAACCGCGACGTGGCCGGCTTCGTCACCACCCGGCTCATCACCGCCCTCGTCGTCGAGGCGACCAAGCTGTACGAGTCGGGCGTCGCCACCGCCGAGGACATCGACCTGGCCTGCAAGCTCGGCTTCGGCCACGCCATGGGTCCGCTCGCCACCGCCGACCTCACCGGCGTCGACATCCTGCTGCACGCCGCCGGCAACATCTACACCGAGACCCAGGACGAGAAGTTCGCCCCGCCGGAGCTGATGCGCCGGATGGTTGACGCCGGTGACATCGGGCGCAAGAGCGGGCAGGGCTTCTACAAGCACTGAAACCGGGAGAACGGCACCGAGTTCACCCTTCGGGGTGAATTCGGCACCGGTTCGCTCACCGGCGGCAACCGCACCGCCACAGCAGCAGTCAGACGTTGCACAGCCAACCGTCAAACGGAGCACGCCACCGCAGTCACGGGGAGCGCATATGTACATCAGGGGCGACCACGCCGGAGTGGTCGTCGGGGGCCGCCTCGACGTCCGCAGCGCGGCGGACGCCCGTACGGTCCTGCACTCGGCCGTGGACGACGGCATCGGAGACCTGGTCCTGGACCTGTCCGAACTCGACTCCTGGGACGCCACCGGACTCGGTGTGATCATGGGCGTCCACCGGCGCGCCGGCCGCTGCGGCCGGCGGCTCGTGCTGCGCGGCGTACCGACCCAGATGCAGCGCCTGTTGGTGGCCACCCGGCTGCACCGCATCCTCGCCATCGAGGGCGGCATCGGCGTCGAGTCCCTGCCGCGCGTCTGAACCCCTGCCCCGTTCCCACCGTTCCCCGTTCCTGTTCCCCTTTCCGTTCCCGTTCCCGGACGAAGCGGGCGACGCGGACGACGTGGAGACACGCAGACGCGGGCCGGCACCGGCGCACCGCGGACCGGCTCAATGCGGACCGGAGCAATCCGGATGAGACCGTGACGTCCCGGACCGCCGGGCACCCCGGGCTGTCCTGGATACTGTGACAAGGTTTAGGGTTCGGTCGCCCGCTGCCTCGCGACCCGCGGGCGGGCCCGGACCGGGAGCGACAGCGCGGTGTGCGGCGCACGGCCCGGCGGGCCGGCACAGCAGCACACGATGCCTCTGGGGGGCTTGGAACCGATGGAACCCATGGACCCGACCATCCGGGAGCCCGAGGACATGGACCCCGAAGACGACGGCCACACGCCGGGCCGCCGCCCGCACCGCGACGGCCTCCCGTCCGACTTCCCGCCGGCCCGCACGGTCCGCCTGGTCACCGGCGACTTCCTGCTCACCGTCAACCCGGTCGACGGCAGCGAGATCGAGGCCTGCCCGCCCGGCGAGCTGCCCGCCCCGCCGCGCCGGTACACCGCGGCCGAACGCGCCGAGGCCGACCGCGCCGCCAAGCCGCCCGTCCCGCCAGGACCGGCCCCGTCCGTGCAGCCCCTCCTGGAACGCCAGGACGAACGCGAACGGCTGGTACGGCTGCTCGCCCGCGGCCGCTCCGTACGCCTGACCGGACCCGGCGGCTCCGGCCGCACCAGCCTCCTCGACCTCGTCGCCCAGGACTGCGCCGCTCTCGCCCCCGACGGCGTGGTCCGCCTCAACGGCAGCCGCCGCACCGTCGGCGACCTGCTGTACGACCTCTTCCGCGCCGTGCACAGCGCCCCCCTGCACCGCCCCGGCCGCGACGAACTGCGTGCCCACGTCCAGGAGATCGGCGCGGTCGTCGTCCTGGACGACATCGAGTTCGGCGGCGCCGCCCTGGACGAACTGCTCGACGCCACCCCCGAGTGCGCCTTCCTGCTCGCCGCCACCCCGGACGTGCCCGCGCCGTCCGACGACTCCGCCGTCGAGGAGGTCTTCCTCGGCGGCCTCGGCCGGGCCGCCGGCATCGCACTCATCGAGCGCGGCGCCGGCCGGGCCCTCACCGAGGAGGAGGCCAACTGGGCCGGCGACCTCTGGTTCGAGTCCGAGGGCCTGCCCCTGCGGTTCGTCCAGGCCGGCGCCCTGCTGCGCCGGCGCGACCGGCTGCGGGCCGGTACCGGCGCCGTCGAGGAGTTCGGCGTCTTCGCGGACGCGCCGCCGCTGGACGCCGCCCCGGGCGGCGAAGGCGACGAGGTACCCCTGCCCCCGCTCGGGGACGCCGCCGCGCCCGCCCCGCTGCTCGCCTCCCGGCTCAGCTCCTCCGCCCGCGCCACCCTGCGCTTCGCCGTCGCGCTCGGCGGCGAGGTGCCCCACCAGGCCCATCTGCCCGCGCTGGTCGGTGACACCCACGCCGACGCCGCCCTCGGGGAACTGGCGGCCTGCGGCCTGGTCTCCCCGGCCGGCTCCCGCTACCGGCTCGCCGCCGGGGTGCTCACCCAGCTGGAGGCCGCCGGCTACGCCGACGACGCCCTGGAGCAGGCCCGCACCGCCGCCCGGCACTACACCTGGTGGGCCGGCCACCCCTCGGTGGCCCCCGAGCGGGTCGGCGCCGAGGCCGACGCCGTGCTCGCCGCGCTGGCCGTCCTGGTCCCGTCGGCCGCCCCGGCCGCCGGCGACGAGGAGGACAGCGCCGTACGGCTCGCCCGCACGGCCGCGCCCGCCTTCGCCGCCGGGCTCAACTGGGGTGCCTGGGAGCGGGCCCTGCGCTTCGGCACCGAGGCGTCCCGGCTGGCCGGGGAGGTCGCCCAGCAGGCGTACTTCCACCACGAACTGGGCGTCCTCGCGCTCTGCGGCGGCTTGCTGGACCGGGCCCGCACCGAGCTGGAGGCGTCCATCGGGCTGCGCGGCGCGCTCGCCGACAAGCGCGGCACCGTCGCCGGCCGCCGCGCCCTCGCCCTGGTCACCGATCGCTCCGGTACGCCACCGGGCCCCGGCGCCGTGGCGGCCCTCGGCGCGCTGCCGGGGGAGGAGGCGCCGGACGCCCGCCCGCAGGAGTCCGCCGCGCCCTCCGACGCCACCCCGGCCCCCTTCCCGGCGCTCCTGCCGCCCGCCGCCGACGTCTCCTCGACCCTGGTCACCTACCGGCCCACGACCTCGGGCGTGCCGAACGTCTCCCACAGCCCCGCAGCCGGACCCGGGTCCGCGCGCGGTCACGGACCGTCCACGTCGTCCCCGGGCACCCCGGCCAGGCACCGGCTCGGCGCCATCAAGGGGTTCGCCCGGCGCAACCTCGTGGCGGCCGGCGCGGGCGCGCTGCTCGCGGCCGTCCTCGGCACCGTGGTGACGCTCGGCGCCACCAGCCACAGCGACACCGACGACCCCTCCGGCAAGGTCGGCGTCCATCCCTCCGCCACCGAGGACTCCGGCGACGGCGGCGAGGGCACCGACACCCCGCGGCAGGGCCAGGACGACCACGGCACCGGCGGCGGGACCGGCACCACACCGAGCGGCCGGCCCGCCGACCCGGGCCCCGACGGCACCCCGGGCACCTCGGACGACCCGACACCGCCGGGCGCCACGGGCACGCCCTCACCGGGCACGAGCGCGACGAAGGGCACGGGCGGCGGGAAGGACGGGAGCGGGACTCCGCGTCCTACCGCGAGCACGACGAAGTCGGGTTCCCCGCAGCCGACGGGCTCCTCGTCCGGGAAGCCGTCGCCCACCCCCTCGGAGTCGCAGTCCACGACGACCGCGCCCGCCCCCACCGACACGACGAGCCCTTCCACCTCCGGCTCCGGCTCCGCCAGCCATTCCGCCTCCGGTACGCCCGCCGGGGACGGCGGTTCGGCGAGCGCCCCCGTGGGCGGCGCCGGTGACGGCTCCCCGGGCAGCGCCGGCGGCGGGCGGATCTGAGGTCGGCGAACGCGCGGAAACGCCGCGAGGCCCGGTTCCGTACCGTACGGAACCGGGCCTCGCGGCGTGTCGCGCGCCGCCGCGCTCAGATCAGAACAGCCGCAGCTTGTCGTCCTCGATGCCGCGCAGCGCGTCGTAGTCCAGCACCTGGCAGCCGATGCCGCGGTCGGTGGCGAGGACCCGGGCCTGCGGCTTGATCTCCTGGGCCGCGAAGATGCCGCGGACCGGGGCGAGATGGGGATCGCGGTTCAGCAGCTCCAGGTAGCGGGTGAGCTGCTCCACCCCGTCGATCTCGCCGCGCCGCTTGATCTCGATCGCGACCGTCTGGCCCTCGCCGTCCCGGCACAGGATGTCGACCGGGCCGATGGCCGTCATGTATTCGCGCCGGATGAGCGTGTAGCCGTCGCCGAGGGTGTCGATGCGGTCGGCGAGCAGTTCCTGGAGGTGCGCTTCCACGCCGTCCTTGATCAGCCCCGGGTCCACGCCGAGTTCGTGCGAGGAGTCGTGCAGGATCTCCTCCATCGTGATGATGAGCTTCTCGCCCGCTTTGTTGACGACGGTCCACACGCCCTCGTCGTCGCCCGCGCCCTCCTTCAGCGCGCACGGCGGCGACATCCAGTTCAGGGGCTTGTAGGCGCGGTCGTCCGCGTGGATCGAGACGCTGCCGTCGGCCTTGACCAGGATCAGACGGGGTGCCGACGGGAGGTGGGCGGTGAGCCGGCCGGCGTAGTCGACGGAGCACCGGGCAATGACGAGACGCATGGTCGGCAACGCTACTCGACACACCGGCCCGGACGCGATTCGCCCACCCCCGGCCCTCGCCACGACCCGCCGCCGGGACCGCCCCGCGACCACCCTCCGGCAGCCCCCGCGACCACCCCCGGCCCCACCCCGCGTCACCGCCCGGACGTCCCGCCCCCCGGACCGGGTGCCTCCGGCGGCCCCGTGGGGTCGTCCCACTTTCCCCTGGATCACCCCTGTTCACTTTTGGCCGATTGTGTACTCAACTCGACCTGTCGGTACGTGCATTCGCCTGGTGGGCCCTCGCTTCGTTGCCTACCGTAGGAACGGGTGGTCGCGATGTGTGTACTCACCGTGTTCGGTATCGCGAGCCCCTTTGTCTGTCCGGCAACCCCCGCTGTCCGGGGGTGCGAGAGGAGAACCCATGTCGCTCGACGTCTCACCGGCCCTACTCGAACAGGCCGAGCGAGGCGAGGTCGACGAAGCCGCCTTCGTCGACTGCGTCCGGACCTCCCTGCCCTACGCGTGGGAGATGATCAGCTCCCTGGTGGCCCAGCTGAAGGTGGACGGCGGAGCATTCGCCGACAACCAGACGCCTCCGCCGGACGAGCAGGCACGCGGTCAGCTGCTGCGTGCACTCGCGAGTGACGCGATACGCGGCGCGCTGCAGCGGCACTTCGGTGTACGGCTTGCCTTCCAGAACTGCCACCGGGTCGCGGTGTTCCCGCTGGACGCCTCGGTGGACGAGAGGCTGGCCAGGTTCACGTCCGTACGCGCCCAGCTGCTCAACCAGTCGCCGGAGCTGCGGGACTGCTGAGGGGGTAGTCGTCCGCTTGCCGCCCTGCCCGTGGGAGGTGCAGGAAGGCCGGGGCGGCAAGCCTTCCCCCGCTCGCGTGCTCAGGCGAGCTGGGGGAGCACCTCGGCACCCAGCCGTCGCACGTTCTCCTCGGTCGCCGCCAGGTCGCCGGAGCCCTCGACCAGCAGGGCGAACCGGGAGATGCCGGTGCGCTCGGCGGTCGCCGCGAGCCGGTCGGCGCAGCGGCGCGGGTCGCCCACGGGGTGCAGCCCGCAGAGCAGCTCGGTGTAGGCCAGCGGATCGCGCATCCGGCGGGTGCGGCCGTCCACCGTGACATGGGCGTCCAGTCCCTGTTTCAGCCAGCCCGGCATCGCCTTGAGCAGGGATTCCGCCGCGTCCGCTGACCGGTCCGCGATCTGGCAGACCCCGGCCGAGACATGCGCCGCGTCCCGGATCTCCTCGTCCGCGCGCCCGGCCTCCCGCGCGGTGCGCCGCCACAGGGCGACCATCTCGGCCTTCTCCTCGTCCCCGGCGTGCATCCCGAGCAGCATCGGCAGCCCGCGCTCGGCGGCCAGCCTGACACTGGCGGGGGAGGTGCAGGCGACGATCACCTCGGGCCCGGGGACCTCGGTCAGCGCCTGGGCGGGCTGCGGGACGACGGGGACCTCGCGGAAGCCGAAACGCGGACCCGAGGCCGACACCGAGGGCTCGCGCAGCCAGCGCAGCAGCAGGTCCAGGGAGTCCGGGAACCCGCTCTCGTACGCTTCCAGACCCGTCCCGAACACCTCCAGGTCCACCCAGGGGCCGCCGCGCCCGACGCCCAGTGTGAGGCGCCCGCCGCTGGTCACGTGCAGCAGCGCGGCCTGCTCGCCGAGCGCGACCGGGTGCACGGTGGGCAGCACGCTGACCGCCGTGCCCACCCGCAGGCGGCGGGTGCGGCCGAGCAGCAGCGCGGCCAGCGTGATGGCCGACGGGCACGTCCCGTACGGTACGAAGTGGTGCTCGGCCAGCCAGACCGCGTCCAGGCCGGCCTCCTCGGCGACCTCGGCCGTGCGGACCGCGCGGTGCAGCGCCTCGCCCTGGCCCTGCCCAGGGAACTGCGCCGCCAACACGAAACTTCCTACGCGCATCGCTTTCCTGCTTCCTCGGCTCCGACAGGGAGCTCCCCCACCGGGCATAACCGCACGACACGTGCCGAGGACACGGCCTGGCGAGGAGATTTCCGGATTGTCTGCGGAATCGGCCATTCTGCAGGGGGACTTGTGGGGGTTGGCCGTGATTCCGGTTCCTTGCGCGTACCCGCCCCGGCGCCGCGTACGCTGGGGAGACCCCGTCCTTCCGCAGACCCCGGTGAGGTGTCCCGTGTCCCCGCGTCGCAACCGCCCCAAGGGCCCCGGCTCGTCCGGCCGGAGCGCCGAGGACGACGCGGCCGGCCGCTACGGCGGCTGGCAGTCCACGGAGAGCTGGCAGGGCGAGGAGTGGAGCGTGCGCCATGTGGCGGGCGCGAGCGCGGTGGGCAAGACGTACCGCTGCCCCGGCTGCGACCAGCTGATCGGCCCGGGCGTCCCGCACGTGGTGGCCTGGCCCGAGTACGCCGGGGTGGACGACCGCCGGCACTGGCACAAGTCCTGCTGGAACGCGAAGGACCGCCGCACCACGCGGGTGCGGCGGTCCCGTGACGCGCCGAAGTTCTGAGCCCCCGGGCTCCGGGTCCTAGACGTCCCGCTTCCGCAGCAGCGCCCACGCGCCCGCGAAGACGACCGCCGTCACCCCCAGGATGATCCACAGCGGGTCCCAGCCCGTGGGGCCGGTGGTGCTCAGGGAGTTGGAGTAGAAGACGCCCAGCTGGTTCGGGATCGAGTACTCGACGAGCCAGGAGCGCACCTTCTCCAGTGAGTGCGTGAACATGAACAGCGCGATGACCAGCGGCGCGAGCACCACACCGATCATGATGGTGATGCCGCCCGCCGAGTGCCGCAGGACCGAGCCGATCAGCAGCGCGAGCAGGCCGAGCAGCGCCAGGTAGAGGCTGACGCCGACGGTCGCCTTGAACCACTCCGCGCCGGTCGGCTGCCGGGCGCCGCTGCCGTCCAGCATCGCCGACTGCGCGAGGGCGACGAGCACCGTGCACACCAGCGTGATGGTGAAGGACAGCAGGAAGAAGACCAGCGCCTTCGCCGCCAGCACCCGCCCCCGGCTGGGGCACGCCGTCATCGTGGTGCGGATCATCCCCGTGCCGTACTCCGAGGCGGTGGTCAGCACGCCCAGCGTGATGACGCAGATGCTGCCGAGCAGCACCCCGAAGAAGCCGAGCGACAGCGCGTTCTCGTCGCCGGACAGCTCCGAGGAGGAGCGGGAGACCACGACACCGGTCAGCAGCCCGATCCCGACCACCAGCAGCACGAACACCCCGAGCGTCCACATCGTGGACCGCACCGACCTGATCTTCGTCCACTCCGAGGCCAGCGTGTGCCCCAGATGGGTGCGCACCACCGGGATCGGCGAGGTGTAGCCGGGATACGGCGAAGCGGCCCCCGCCTCCCGGGCGGGCGGCGCGGCCTGCGGCAGCGGAGTCTGCGGCGTGCTCATCGGACGTCCTCGGACTTGGTGGGGGAGACGGGGGCGGGCGCGGGCGCCTGCGGCGGCGCCCCCTGCGCGTACGGGTTCGGCGCGCCCGCGCCCGGAGCGCCGGGCGGCTGCGCCGGGACGCCGTAGGGGCCGGTGCCCTGGGGCGGCGGCGGCGCGTACCAGTCGGGCTGGCCCTGGCCCGGCACCGGCACCGGCGGCTGCGCGCCCGGCGGCAGCGGCCGCATCAGCCCGGCCTTCTGGTCGGTGGTGGAGCGGTAGTCGACGGCGCCCTGCGTCATCCGCATGTACGCCTCCTCCAGCGACGCCCGGTGCGGGGACAGCTCCCACAGCCGTACGTCGCTCTCGTGCGCCAGGTCGCTGATGCGCGGCAGCGTCAGCCCCGTCACCCGCAGCGCGCCGTCCTGCTCGGGCAGCACCTGCCCGCCGGCCTCGGTCAGCGCGGCGGACAGCTTCTCCCGCTGCTGCGGCTCGGTGCCGGGCGTGCGGACCCGGGCGAAGTCGGCGGAGTTCGCCGAGATGAAGTCCGTCACGCTCATGTCGGCGAGCAACTGCCCGCGCCCGATGACGATCAGGTGGTCGGCGGTCAGCGCCATCTCGCTCATGAGGTGACTGGAGACGAACACGGTCCGCCCCTCGGCGGCCAGCGCCTTCATCAGATTGCGCACCCAGAGGATGCCCTCGGGGTCGAGACCGTTCACCGGCTCGTCGAACAGCAGCACCTGCGGATCGCCCAGCAGTGCCGCCGCGATGCCCAGCCGCTGCCCCATGCCCAGCGAGAAGCCCCTGGAGCGCCGCTTGGCCACCTCCTGCAGGCCGACCACGCCCAGCACCTCGTCGACCCGGCGGGCCGGGATGCCCGACAGCTGGGCCAGGGACAGCAGGTGGTTGCGGGCGCTGCGGCCGCCGTGCACCGCCTTGGCGTCCAGCAGGGCGCCCACCTGGCGGGCGGCGTTGGGCAGTCTGCGGTAGGGGTAGCCGCCGATCGTCACCGACCCGGCGGTGGGGTTGTCCAGTCCGAGGATCATGCGCATGGTCGTCGACTTGCCCGAGCCGTTGGGCCCGAGGAAGCCGGTGACGGCGCCCGGCCGTACCTGGAAGGAGAGGTTGTACACGGCGGTCTTGTCGCCGTAGCGCTTGGTCAGGCCGACTGCCTCGATCATGCTCCGGTCCCATCGGAAGGTAGCCGTCCCGAGGTTCAGGACAGCGGGGCGCATGCCCCCGTAAGGGTTAGGAGGATATCCGGGCTCTGACGGTTCCGGCCAAAAGAAAGTAAAGCCGTGGCGGGGGAGGGGCAGGAGGGAGCCGGCCGGGCCGGTGGTCAGGCGTCCCGGCGGCGCAGCACCGCGTAACCGCCCGCGAGCGCCGCGACCACCCACAGCGCCATGATCCCGAGGCCGCCCCACGGCCCGTACGGGGTGTCGTCGCCGATCCGCGGGAGCACCCGCATGATCCGGCTGCCCGCCTGGTCGGGCAGGTACTGGCCGATCTTCTTCGTCGCCGACACATTGGCCAGGATGTTCGAGATCAGGAAGAAGAACGGCATCAGGACGCCCAGCGACAGCATCGGCGAGCGCAGCATCGCGGCGACGCCCATCGAGAACATCGCGATCAGGGTCATGTAGAGGCCGCCGCCGACGACCGCGCGGAGCACGCCCGGCGCGTCCAGCGAGGTCCGCAGCGGGCCGAGCATCGCCTGCCCGAGGAAGAACGCGGCGAAGCTGGTGGCCATGCCCACCAGCAGGGCCAGCGCGGTCGCCACCGCCACCTTGCCCGCCAGGAACGCCCCGCGCCGCGGGACCGCCGCCAGCGAGGTGCGGATCATGCCGGTGCTGTACTCGTTGGAGACCACCAGCACCCCGAACACGATCATCGCGAGCTGCCCGAGCGCCATGCCCGCGAAGCTGACGGAGGTCGGGTCGAAGGAGAGCCGTGCCCGCGGGTCCATGTCGCCGAACTCGTGCCGGGACAGGGCCGAGATCAGCGCGCCGAGCGCGAGGGTGACGATCACGGCCAGCGACAGCGTCCACACCGTGGACACCACCGACCGGATCTTGGTCCACTCGGACCGGATGACCTGCCCCGCCGCCATGCCTCAGCCCTCCGCCGTCGTCCGCGCCGCCGCCCGGTCCACCGGCGCCGCCGTCCGCGTGTTCCACCGCGTGCCCCAGGGCCGCTCCACCGGCTCCGCCTGCGCGTGGTACTCCACCGAGGAGGCCGTCAGCCGCATGAACGCCTCCTCCAGCGAGGACTGGCGCACGCTCAGCTCGTGCAGCACCACCCGGTGGCGCGCGGCCAGCTCACCGATCTCCTCCGACCGGCCGTCCGTCACCTCCAGCGCCCCGCCGCCGCTCTCCACCACGGTGATCCGGGCCTCGTGCAGCGCGTCGAGCAGCCGCTCGCGGTCCGGGGTGCGGATCCGGACGTAGGAGCGGGAATTGCGCTCGATGAAGTCGGCCATGGTGGTGTCGGCCAGCAGCCGGCCCTGCCCGATCACGACGAGATGGTCGGCGGTCAGCGCCATCTCGCTCATCAGGTGCGAGGAGACGAAGACGGTACGGCCCTGCGTGGCCAGCGATTTCATCAGGCCGCGGATCCAGTGGATGCCCTCCGGGTCGAGCCCGTTGACCGGCTCGTCGAACATCAGGATCCGCGGATCGCCCAGCAGCGCGCCCGCGATGCCCAGGCGCTGGCTCATGCCCAGCGAGAAGCCCTTCGCCTTCTTCCGGGCGACCGCCGTCAGGCCCACCGTCTCCAGCACCTCGCCCACCCGCCCGGCCGGGATGCCGTTGCTCTGGGCGAGGCACAGCAGATGATTGCGGGCGCTGCGCCCGCCGTGCACGGCCTTGGCGTCCAGCAGGGCGCCGATGTACGTCAGCGGGTCCGCCAGCTCGTGGTAGCGCCGGCCGTCGATGCGCACATCACCGGCGGTGGGGTGATCGAGGCCCAGGATCATCCGCATGGTCGTGGACTTCCCGGCGCCGTTCGGCCCGAGGAAGCCCGTGACGGTACCCGGTCGCACCGTGAAGGTGAGGTCGTCGACCGCCGCCTTCTCGCCGTAGCGCTTGGTCAGCCCGGACAGCTCGATCATGCGGCCACGCTAGAGGCGCGCGAAGCCCCCCGCCACCGGAGGGCGGCGGAGGGCTTCCGCGATGACGCTCGACAGCGCTCGGTGCCGCTCGGGGCAGTGACCGAGGGGCGCCTAGCGGGACTGCTGGGCCGGGACCCCGCGCGAGACCGGCTCGTCCTCCGTGGCCGGCGTGCCCGCGGCGGCCACCGCGGCACCGGTGAGGGTCGCCAGCATCTCGCGGACGTTCGTCAGCTGGGCGTTGATCGAGTCGCGGCGGTTGGTCAGCGCCGCCAGCTCGCGCTCGGACTCCGAACGGATGCGGTCCGCCTTGGCGTTGGCGTCGGCCACGATGTCCTCGGCCTGGCGCTGCGCCGTCTCCACGGTCTGGCGGGCGCGGCGCTCGGCGTCGGTGCGCAGCTTCTCCGCCTCCAGGCGGAGCTGCTCGGCGCGGTGCTCGATCTCCGCGAGGCGCTTCTCCGCCTTCTGCTGACGGGACGCCAGGTCGCGCTCGGACTGCTCGCGGCGCTTGGCGAGGTTCGTCTCGAAGTCGGCGGCGGCCTGCGCGGCCTTGGCACGCGTCTCCTCGAAGAGGGCGTCCGCCTCCTCCCGCTTGGACTGCGCGTCCTTCTGCGCCTCGGAACGCAGCTGCGAGGCGTCGCTCTTGGCCTTCTCGACGATCCGGACGCCCTCGTCCTCGGCCTTGGCCTTGCGCTCCGAGGCGAAGGACTCGGCGTCGTTGCGGACCTGCTGGGCCGCCGACTCGGCCAGCTCGCGGTGCTGTTCGGCCGCGCGCCGGGCCTCCTCACGCAGATCCTTGGCCTCCTCCTCGGCGAGGCGGAGGATCTTCTCGACCCGCGCACCGAGACCCGCGTACGACGGCTCGGCGTCGCTGATCTGGGCCTGGGCGTTCTGCGTTTCGAGGTGGAGTTCCTCGATGCGCTTCTCCAGAGCGGTGATGCGGGACAGAGCGCTGTCACGGTCGGAGACGAGCTTGGAGATACGTTCGTCCACCTGAGCGCGGTCGTACCCACGCCGCACAAGCTCGAAGCCGTAGGGGGAAGTGTCGCTCATGGGGTTCCTGTCGAATGAGACCGGTGAGGTGATAGGTCGAATCCTAGGGGCCGAAGCGGTGTGTCATCGAGCGGATACGTGTTTGATCTGGAGAATGACACCTCTTTTGAGTGGCTGACCGCCGGAGCACTTGCCAAGCATCCGGACGCAGACCCCGCTAGCTCCCCCGTAGGTCCCTAATACACCATAACGGCTACCCGTCTGACGGCTTGCCACCCGACCGCTGGGCGCCCACCGTCGCGCCCGCCTTCACCCCGGAGTCCTTGCCGGCCGGCGGCGCCTCGAAGGACTCCAGCGCCTCCAGGACGTCCTGCACCCGGGAGATCTCGGCGTTGATGTCCTCGCGCCGGCGCACCAGGACCTCCAGCTCGCGCTTGCCCTCCTCGACCGTGCGCCGCGCCTCGCGGACCGCCTCGGCCTTCAGCTCCTCGGCCTCCTTGACGAGCTTTGCCTTCTTCTGCTCGGCCTCCTTGAGCAGCCCCTCGGCCTTCTTCACCGCGGCGATACGCACCTTGCCCGCCTCGGAGTTGGCGTCCGAGACGATCTCCTTGGCCTTGGCCTGCGCCTTCGCCAACTGCTCCTCGGCGGCCTTGATCAGCGCGTCGCACCGGTCGCCGGCCGACTTCATCGTCTCCGCGGACTCCCGGCGGGCCCGCTCGTGCAGCTCCTCGATCTCGGCGGTCAGCCGCTCGCGCAGCTCCTCGGCGCGCTCCCGGATCTGGGTGGCGTCCCGGCGGGCGCCGACGAGCAGCTCGTCCGCGTCGGTACGGGCCTTCTCCACCGCCGTGTTGCCCTGGACCGTGGCCTCGGCCAGGACCCGCTCGGCCTCCTGGCGGGCCGCGCCCACCATCGTGTCGGCCTGGGACTCCGCGTCCGCCTTGGTCTTGACCGCGTTCGCCTGCGCCTCGGTGAGCAGCTTGTCGGCCTCGGCCGCGGTCTCGGTGATCAGCTTGTCGACCTGCTCGGCCGCCTCCGAACGCCGCTTGTCGGCGCCCCGGCGGGCCTCGTCCAGCGTGCGCTCGGCCTCCTCGCGGGCGGCCGCCAGCAGCCGCTCGGACTCGGCCGCGGCCTCCGCCTTCACCCGCTCGGATTCGGTGCGGACCCGCTCGGCGCGGGACTGCGCGGCGCCCACCGTCTCGGCGGCCTCGGCGCGCAGCCGCTCCGCGTCCCCGGTGGCGTCCGAGATCAGCTTCTCCGCATGGGCGACGGACTCCGCCCGCACCCGGTCGGCCTCGGCCAGCGCCTCGGTACGCACCCGCTCGGCCCGCGCGGCCGTCTCGGTGCGCAGCCGGTCGGTCTCGGCCACCGTCTCGGCCCGCAGCAGATCGGTCTCGGTGACCGTCCGGGTGCGCAGCTCCTCGGCCTGCGCGGCCGTCTCCGTCTGCAGGCGCTCCGCCTCCGAACGCGCCTCGGAGATCAGCGCGTCCGCCTGCGTCGCCGCCTCCGAACGGATGCGGTTCGCGTCGTCCCGGGCGTCCGCCCGGGTGCGGGTGGCGTCCTGCTCGGCCTGCGCGATCGTGTCGGACGCCTCGGTACGCACCCGCTGGGCGTGCTCGGCGACGTCCGTACGGACGCGCTCGGCCTCCGTGATCGCCTCCGCGACCGTGCGCTCGGCCAGCGCCTTGGCGGCCTCCGTCTCCTCGCCGGCCTCGCGCCGCAGCCGCGCCGCGTCCTCACCGGCCCGCTCCCGCTCGGCGTAGGCGTCCGAGCGGACCCGGTCCGCCTCCTGCTCGGCCTCGCGCCGGGTACGGTCCGCCGCGTGCTCGGCGGCCGACCGCAGCCCGGCGATCTCCTCCTGCGCCTGCTCGTGCAGCCCGGCCACCGAGTCCCGCACCTGCTGGGCGTGGGCCTCGGCGGCCGACACCAGCTCGGTGGCGCGCCGGTCGGCCTCCTCCACCAGGCGGGCGGCCTCGGCCTGCGCCTCCTCCACCCGCTTGCGCGCGGAGGCCAGCAGCTCCTCGCTCTGCTCGCGGGCCCGCTCGCGCTCCTGGCCGGCCTCCTGGCGGGCGGCGCCGAGCAGTTCCTCGGCCTCGCGGCGACGCCGGGCGGCCTCCTCCTGCGCGGCGGCCAGCGTCTCGGACGCCTCCGCGGCCAGCCGCTCCGCGGCGGCCTGCGCCTCGGCGCGGACCCGGTCGGCGGTGTCCTGGGACTCCGTCCTGAGCCGCTCGGCCTCGGCCGCGGCCTCCGAACGCAGCCGTACGGCGACGGCCTCACCCTCGGCGCGGGAGGCGGACGCGTCGGCCGCCGCCTCGTCGCGCAGCCGGTCGGCCTCCGCCGCCGCCTGCTGCTGGAGCGTGCGGACCCGCTCGGCGGCCTCGGCGCGCAGCCGGTCGGTCTCCTCGGCGGCCTCCCGACGCAGCCGCTCGGCCTCCGCGCGGGCGTCGGTGAGCGCCTGCTCGGCGGCGGCGAGGCGCTCCTCGGCCTCGGTGTGCAGCCGGGTCAGCTCCTCGGTGGCCTCGCTGCGCCGGGCCGCCAGCGCCCGGTCGGTCTCCTCGCGCAGCTCGCCGGCCGCCCGCTCGGCGTCCGCCCTGACCGTCTCGGCCTGCTCGTCGGCCTCCGCGCGGTGCCGCTCGGCCTCCTCGCGGGTGCGCTCCAGCGTCTCCTCGGCCTGCCGGCGCAGCGCGGTGGCCCGCTCGATGGCCTCGGTGCGGACCTTCTCGCTGTCCGTCGTCGCGGACTTGCGCAGCTCGTCGGCGTCCGCCTTCGCCTTGGCCAGCAGCTCCTCGGCGGTCCCGGCCGCCTCCTCGATCTGCGCCACGGCCTCGCGCCGGGCCTCCGCGCGGATCTTCTCGCCCTCGGTGACCGCGTCGGCGCGCAGCTGCTCGGCCTCGCCGCGCAGCCGGCGCGCCTCCTCCTGCAACTCGACCGTCTTGGCGCGGTACTCCTTGGTGTCGTCCTTGGCGGCGCCCTTGAGCTGCTCGGCGATGTCGTGCGCCTCGGCGCGCAGCCGGTCCGCCTCGGTCTCGGCCTCCGAGCGGATCCGCTCGGCCTCCTCGGTGGCGGCCCGGGTGGTCCGCGCGGCGTTCTCGGACGCCTTGTTGAGCACGTCCTCGGCGGTCTTGGCGGCCTTGGACAGCTGGGTGGCCGTCTCCTCGGCGGTGGCGGCGCGAGCCTTCTCGGCGGCCTCGGCGAGGATCTTCTCCGCCTCGGCGCGGGCGTCCGCGACCAGCTGCTCGGCCTCGGTGCGGGTGGACTCGGCCGCCTTGGTGGCCTCCTCGACCAGCCGGGCGACCTGCTCCTTGGCCGTACGGGTGCGCTGCTCGTTGGCGGACTCGGCGCCCGCCAGCGCCCTGGCCGCGTTCTCCTTGGCCTCGGTGACCAGCTTCTCGGCCTCGGTCTGCGCCTTGCGCAGCGCCTCCTCGGCCTCGGACATCCGCTGCTCGGCGGCCCGGCTCAGCTCGCCGGCCTGCCGGCGGGCGGCGTCCGACTCGCTGGCGGTGGTGGAGCGCAGCTGCTCGGCGTGGTCGGTGGCCTCCTGGGCCTGGGTGGAGGCGGCGTTCAGCAGGCGCTCGGCGTCCGTGCGGGCGCGGCGCAGGAGCTGCTCGGCCTCCGCGCGGGCCGACTCGGCCTCGCCGCGCAGCCGCTGGCGGGCCTCGGCGGTCAGCCGCTCGGCCTCCGCGCGGGCGGCGGCCATCGCCTGCTCGGCCTCGCCGCGCGACTCGTCGAGCAGCCGGCGGGCCTGCTGCTCGGTGCGGGCGCGCAGCTGCTCGGCCCAGGCCACGTTCTCGTTGACGTGCGACTCGACGGTCTGCCGGCGCTCGGCCAGCTCCTGGTCGAGCTGCTGCCGACGGGTGACCGCCTCCTGGTGCAGCTCGGCCTGCAGGCGCGCGGCCTGCTCGGCGTGCTCCTGGAGGATGCGCTGGGTCTGCGCCCGGGCCTGGCTCAGCTCCCGCTCGGCGTCCGCCCGGATCTGCTCGGCCTGCACCTGCGCCTGACGCAGCAACTGTTCGGCCTGGTAACCGACGTCGGCGCTGTCGTAGGCGGGCCTGGACATGATGGTGCGGCGCGCCTCGTGCAGCTTGGCGCGCAGCACCTCGACCTGGTAGCCGAGGTCCTCGGCGTGCTGGATCGCCTTCTCCCGCTCGGTCTTCAGCCGATCCATCTCGGCCTCGAACCGAGAGAGGTGGTCGACGTCAGCCGCCGGCTCTCGCTCCTGGCGTTCGTAGCCCCGCACTGCGCGGTCCCATCCGTCCCCTGGTCGCAAGCCTGTCCAAACGAGCTCCGTCCATCCGCCGAACGGGGCCCCCGGGCAATGGTGTCAGATCGACGGCGGAGCATGGGCTGCTGCCCCGTCGCTCGTCCCCCGAAACCCGGACCCCGGAAAGCGGTCGCCCCCGCTTCGGGTGACGACCGCCCCCAACCCTACCGGCCCTTATGTACGAGGGTCAGTGCCCGGCCGACTCAACAGGCGCCGAAGTGACCAGTTCTGTGAGGACGCCATGGCAGTCCTTGGGGTGCAGGAAGGTGATCCGTGACCCCATGGAGCCGCGTCGCGGCTCCTCGTAGAGCACCCGTACGCCCTTGTCCCGCACGCCGGCCGCGTCGGCGTCCACGTCCGCCGTGCCGAAGGCGATGTGGTGGACGCCCTCGCCGTTCTTGGCGAGCCACTTCCCGACGGCGGAGTCCTCGCGGGTCGGCTCCAGCAGTTGCAGATAGGAAGCGCCGCCGTCAGACGTCTCGTTGATCTTGAGCATGGCCTCGCGCACGCCCTGTTCCTCGTTGACCTCGGTGTGGAACACCTCGAAGCCGTACGTCGCACGGTAGAACTCGACGGTGGCGTCGAGGTCGTGGCAGGCGATCCCGATGTGGTCGATTCGCGTCAGCATGGTCTCAGTGCAGCGCCGATGAGGTGGTTACGCAACGTGCGCGCGATCACACCGACGGCCCGATGACGGGGTGGTCCGCAGCTCAGTACATTCGAAGTAAACCCTCGTTCACTCCTCGGCTGTGCAGGCCGGTAAGGGGATCGCAGCTCATGTCTTCTGGAACTCCCGGTACGACCGGCTCGGTGATCGTCGCGGGCGCCCGTACGCCCATGGGCCGGCTGCTCGGCTCGCTCAAGTCCTTCTCCGGGGCCGACCTCGGCGGCATCGCGATCAAGGCGGCCCTCGACCGTGCGGGGATCGGGGGCGACCAGGTGCAGTACGTCATCATGGGCCAGGTCCTGCAGGCCGGGGCGGGGCAGATCCCGGCACGTCAGGCCGCGGTCAAGGCCGGCATCCCGATGAACGTCCCGGCGCTGACCGTCAACAAGGTGTGCCTCTCCGGGCTGGACGCGATCGCGCTGGCCGACCAGCTGATCCGCGCGGGCGAGTTCGACGTGGTGGTGGCCGGCGGCCAGGAGTCCATGACCAACGCCCCGCACCTGCTGCCCAAGTCGCGCGAGGGCTTCAAGTACGGCGCCGTCGAGATGATCGACGCGATGGCCCACGACGGCCTGACCGACTCCTTCGAGAACATCGCCATGGGCGAGTCGACGGAGAAGCACAACACCCGCCTGGGCATCGGCCGCGCCGCGCAGGACGAGATCGCCGCGCTCTCCCACCAGCGCGCCGCCGCCGCGCAGAAGAACGGCCTGTTCGAAGCCGAGATCACCCCGGTGGAGATCCCGCAGCGCAAGGGCGACCCGGTGCTGTTCAGCAAGGACGAGGGCATCCGCGGCGACACCACGGCCGAGTCGCTGGGCAGGCTGCGCCCGGCCTTCGCCAAGGACGGCACGATCACCGCCGGCTCCGCCTCGCAGATCTCCGACGGCGCCGCGGCCGTGGTCGTCATGAGCAAGGCCAGGGCGGAGGAGCTGGGCCTGGAGTGGCTCGCCGAGATCGGCGCCCACGGCAATGTGGCGGGCCCGGACAACTCCCTGCAGTCCCAGCCGTCCAACGCGATCCGGCACGCCCTGAAGAAGGACGGCCTGGAGGTTTCCGATCTCGACCTGATCGAGATCAACGAGGCGTTCGCCGCGGTGGCCGTGCAGTCAATGAAGGACCTCGGCGTTTCCACGGATCGGGTGAACGTGAACGGCGGCGCGATCGCCCTGGGTCACCCGATCGGGATGTCCGGCGCCCGTCTCGTCCTCCACCTGGCGCTGGAACTCAAGCGGCGCGGCGGCGGCGTCGGCGCGGCCGCGCTGTGCGGCGGCGGCGGCCAGGGCGACGCGCTGATCATCCGGGTGCCCGGGGCCTGACCCGCTTCCCCCGGCCGACGACCGACTGTCCGTACCTCTACGCGCCGCATTGTGCGGATGCGTGCGCGACGGTACGCGGATTCATGTGAACGGAGCTGTGATGCAGGACGTCTCCTCTCTGGTGGCCCAGGCCAGGGACGGCCGGCCGCGGGCCGTGGCCCGGCTGATCTCCCTGGTGGAGGGGGCGTCCCCGCAGCTCAGGGAGGTCATGGCGGCACTGGCCCCGCTGACCGGGCATGCCTACGTGGTCGGTCTCACCGGCTCCCCGGGGGTCGGCAAGTCGACCTCCACCTCGGCGTTGGTGACGGCGTACCGCAAGCAGGGCAGGCGGGTCGGGGTGCTGGCCGTCGACCCGTCCTCGCCGTTCTCCGGCGGCGCCCTGCTCGGTGACCGGGTCCGGATGTCGGAGCACGCCTCCGACCCCGGCGTCTACATCCGCTCCATGGCCACGCGCGGCCACCTCGGCGGCCTGGCCTGGTCGGCCCCGCAGGCCATCCGGGTGCTCGACGCGGCCGGCTGCGACGTGATCCTGGTGGAGACGGTGGGCGTGGGCCAGTCGGAGGTGGAGATCGCCTCCCAGGCGGACACCAGCGTGGTCCTGCTGGCCCCCGGGATGGGCGACGGCATCCAGGCGGCCAAGGCCGGCATCCTGGAGATCGGTGACGTGTACGTGGTCAACAAGGCCGACCGGGACGGCGCGGACGCCACCGCCCGTGAGCTGAACCACATGCTGGGCCTGGGCGAGTCCCGCGGCCCGGGCGACTGGCGCCCGCCCATCGTCAAGACGGTCGCGGCCCGCGGCGAGGGCGTGGACGAGGTGGTGGAGGCCCTGGAGAAGCACCGGGCCTGGATGGAGGAGCGGGGCGTGCTCGCCGAGCGCCGCCGGGCGCGGGCGGCCCGCGAGGTCGAGACGATCGCCGTCACCGCCCTGCGCGAGCGCATCGGCGACCTGCACGGCGACCGCCGCCTCAGCGCCCTCGCGGAACGCATCGTGACGGGCGACCTGGACCCGTACCGCGCGGCGGACGAACTGGTGGCGGGCCTGACGGAGGGCTGAGGCCCCCGGAGGCCCCCGCCGCCCCGCCCGCACGGCGGCGGCCGGAGCCCCCGAACCGGGGCCCCGGCCGCCGCCGCGCCGTTTCCGGGCGGCGGACCGCACCGGGCCGCACACGGCTACGGGCGGCCCCGCTGCCCCCGCAGATGCTCCGCGATGGGCTTGAGCGCCTTGTCCAGCTCGGTCATCGCCTCCGGGTCGAGCAGGTCGATGAAGTGCCTGCGCACCGACGCCACGTGGTGCGGGGCGACCTTGCGCATGGTCTCCATGCCGTGCTCGGTGAGCACCGCGTACAGCCCGCGGCGGTCGGACTCGCAGTTCTCCCGGCGCACCAGGTCCGCGTTCTCCATCCGGGTGATCTGGTGCGAGAGCCGGCTCTTGGACTGAAGGGTGGCGGAGGCGAGGTCGCTCATCCGCATCCGCACGTCCTCCGACTCGGAGAGATTCACCAGGATCTCGTAGTCGTTCATCGTCAGGCCGAAGGGCTGGAGGTCCTTCTCCAACTGGTACGTCAACAGCCTGTTGACCTCCAGGTGGGTGCGCCAGGCGCACTGCTCCGCATCGGTCAGCCAGCGTGTGGCCGTCTCGGTCTCCATGAATGAAGTCTACCTAAAAAGTTGAAAGGCGAACTAGTGAGGGGTGTGACGGGCGCAGGCGTTCGAGCCGTCACACTCCGCAGACTACCGCTCACAGCCCGAAGCGACGCTGGAGGTCTCCCAGCTGTCCGGGAAGGCGCGGTGCCCCGGACTGCGGTCCGTGGTCCCCGGACCGGGGTCCGTGCCCCCCGGAGCCCCCCGTGCCGCCGGGTACCCCGGGCTCCGCCGGAGGCGCCCCGACGGCCTGCTCCGCCATCAGTGCCTCGGACGACTGCAGCAGGACCGTCCCGGCCCCCACGAACTCGAACTGGTGCTCCTCCCCGGAGGCGCCGCCGAGGCCCGTCATCGCACGTAGACCGCCCAGGACACCCGTCAGATACCCATGGTCGTAGTGATGGCACGGAGAGGGGCAGTCGGCCCAGCCGACCAGGGCCTGCGGGTCCACCCGGATGGGAGGTTCCATGAACACCACCGGACCGTTGGACGCGGCCACGAACTTTCCGGTTCCGATCAGCGTCAGGAAGCCCGGCACGATCGACTGCTTGAGCGCGAGACTTGGCTGAAAAGCGAGCAGGTTGCCCGAGCGAATGGTCAGGTTGCCCTCGTCCAGGTCGTACGAATTGACGTCGAAGGCCCGGTCGGCGAGGAGCATCCGCCCCGAACCCTCCGCCACCACCCAGTCGCTCGCATGCAGAGGCGAATGGAAGGAAGTCCGCACCAGCCGGTCCAGCCGCCCGTGCCCGACACCGTTGAACTCGATCGCCCCGTAGTAGGCGATCATCTTCCCCTTCTGCAGGAACCACTGGCTCCCCTTCAGCTCCACGCAGAAGGTGTACGCGTTCACGTTGTCGTCGACCGGCAGGGACATCGGGTCGTACACCACGGGGGCGCCCCCGGGCGTTCCGTACGCGCTCACAGCTTCTCCTCCGAGGCCTGGACGTACACCGTGCCGCTGCCGCTCAGCTCCAGCTGGAACGCCTCGCCCGAGCCGCGCCCCACCATCTCGCGCCAGCCGAGGGCGGCGGACAGCTTGTTGCGTACGTCGCCGTAGTGGGCGACGTACGCCTGCGGGTCGACATGGACGGGCCGCTGCGGGGTGACCGGGATCTCCAGGACACCGCCGTGCGCCATCACCGCCACCGCGCCGTGCCCCTTCAGGGTCGTCGTGAACAGCCCCTGGCCGGTCACCTGCCCGCGCACCATGCCCATGACCCCGCCCTGCGAGCCCATGAACATCGTGCCCTGCTGGAGCGTGCCCTCGAAGGCGAGCAGCCGGTCGGCCTCCACGTACAGCGTGTCGCCGCCGAGGCCGATCACCTGGATGTGGTGGCCGCCGTGCCCGAAGAAGACCGTGCCGTTGCCCTCGACGGTCATCAGGGGAGTGGCCTCGCCGGCGACCCGGCGCCCGATCATCGACATCAGGCCGCCCTGGCCGCCCTGGACGTTCGGCGTGAACGACACATCGCCTTGGTACGCGAGCATCGCGCCGCGCTGGCTGAACAGCCGCTGCCCCGGAACGACGGTCGCCTCGACCATCTTCGAGTTGATCTCCCGAAAGCCCATGTCAGACGTCCCCCGCGATCGTGTTGCGCTCGCTGGGCTGCACGTACACGAGCCCGTCGCCCTCGAACCGGATCTGGAAGGCCTCCCCGCCGCCCTCGCCCAGGAACGTGCGGAAGGTCACCCCCGACTGGAAGGTCTGCCGCAGATTCCCCTGGTGCGCGATGTAGGCGCCCGGATCGACGGTCAGCGGATACTGCGCGCTCACCCGGAGCACCACGGCCGGCCCGTCCGACATGATCGCCGCCTGCCCGTGCCCCTCGACGGTGGTCGTGAACAGCCCGTTGCCCTGCGAGGCACCGCGCAGCCCCGTGAAGGTCGTGCCCGTCCTGAGCCCAGCGTCGGTCGCGAGCAGATTGCTCGACTCCACGTACAGCTTGTCCCCCTGGAGCCGCACCAGATTGACCTCCGACGCCCGGTCGGCGAACCAGCAGGTCCCCTGCCCCCGCACCTCCATCACGGTCATCTGCTCACCGGTGAGCCGCCGCGTCACCATCCCCCGCAGCCCCTCACCGCCACCCGTCAACTTCTTGAAGGCCATCTGCCCGTCGTACGCGACCATGGAGCCGTTCTTCGCCTTCACGGCGTCCCCGGTCATGTCGACGGCGAGCACCTTGCTGCCTTGCAGTCGGAACATCGCCACGGACCGAAAGGTAGCGGCGAACGCCCCGCTCCCGACAGAGCCCGGCCCCGTGCCGACCCACCCCGCACGGTTTGCCACAATGGACGAAACTTTGTGCCTGCGTTCACAAACCCGGCCGCAGCGCCAGCGTCTCTCCCACCGAAGGTGACCTGTGGACATCAAGACCGCCACCGCCCTCCGCCGCCTCCGCCTGGTCTCCGCCCCCGAGGCGGTGTCCTTCATCCTCCTGCTGGTCTGCTCGGTCCTGAAGCGGACCACGGACTTCAACGCGGTGCCCGTGATGGGCTCGATCCACGGCGTGCTGTTCGTCCTCTACGTGCTCTTCTGGCTGGACGCCTGGAACCGCACCAAGTGGCCGCTGAAGACGGCCGCCCTCTACTTCGTCCTCTCGGTCCTGCCCACCGGCGGCTTCTTCGCCGAGCGCAAGCTCAAGCGCGAGGCCGAGAACGCGGTGATCGCCTCCCGCGCCCGCCGCGAAGGAGTGGTGAACGCGTGATCGTCGCCTTCTCCGTCACCCCGCTGGGCGTGGGCGAGGACGTCGGCGAGTACGTCGCCGACGCCGTCCGCGTGGTCCGCGACTCCGGCCTCCCGCACCGCACCGACGCGATGTTCACCTCCGTCGAGGGCGAGTGGGACGAGGTCATGGACGTCGTCAAGCGCGCCGTGGCCGCCGTGGAGGCCAGGGCCCCGCGCGTCTCCCTGGTCCTCAAGGCGGACATCCGCCCCGGCATCACCGACGGCCTCACCACGAAGGTCGAAACGGTGGAACGCCACCTGTCGACAAAGCCATAGCGGCTCAGGGGCCGACCGGCACCCCCGACGGCGCAAGGGCCGCGAGCGGCGGGAAGGGGCCGTAGGGGCGCGTCCAAGGCCCGCCGCTTGCTCCGCCCCCTTACCGACCGCACCACGCACCTCACGGCCGTACGTCCAAGAGCGGCGGGCCGGACGCGCCCCTACGGCCCCGCCCCCCCACCGGCGCCCGCTCGTACGGCACCTGACGCCCGTACCGGCCCCGAAGGGACCGAAAGGCGAGACAGGGCTGACCAGGATGTGACCGGCGGGTAGGGTCTGATGCCGTGCCGAAGCCCCTCAGTCTCCCGTTCGACCCCATCGCCCGCGCCGACGAACTCTGGAAGCAGCGCTGGGGAAGCGTGCCGTCCATGGCGGCGATCACCTCCATCATGCGCGCGCACCAGATCCTCCTCGCCGAGGTCGACGCGGTGGTCAAGCCGTACGGGCTGACGTTCGCGCGCTACGAGGCCCTGGTCCTGCTCACCTTCTCCAAGGCCGGCGAACTGCCGATGTCCAAGATCGGTGAGCGGCTGATGGTGCATCCCACGTCCGTGACGAACACCGTGGACCGCCTGGTGAAGTCCGGCCTGGTGGCCAAGCGCCCCAACCCCAACGACGGCCGCGGCACCCTCGCCGTCATCACCGGCAAGGGCCGCGAGGCGGTCGACGCGGCCACCCGCGACCTGATGGCGATGGACTTCGGCCTCGGCGCGTACGACGCGGAGGAGTGCGCGGAGATCTTCGCGATGCTGCGGCCGCTGCGAATCGCTGCGCGCGACTTCGAGGACGAGTAGAGTCGTCGCGGGTCAGCGCGCTGTTCTCCGCCGACGCGGAGTGTTCCTAGCGTCCTGACACGCTCCTGCGTAATGGCGTACCGCTCCCCGCCGAAGCGGGGATTTTTCGGGCGGTTACGCTCGTATCCATGAAACGAAGCGTGCTGACCCGCTACCGCGTCATGGCCTACGTCACCGGCGTGCTGCTGGTCCTGCTGACCCTCGGTGTGATCGCCAAGTACGGCCTCCAGATCGACGGCGCGGCGAAGTTCACCACCGTCATCGGCATCGCGCACGGCTGGCTGTACGTGATCTACCTGGTCGTCGCCTTCGACCTGGGCTCCAAGGCGAAGTGGCCGGTGGCCAAGCAGCTGTGGGTTCTCCTGGCCGGAACCATTCCCACGGCCGCTTTCTTCGTCGAGCGCAGGATCAGCCGCGAGCTGGAGGCGAAGGTCGTGGACCCCGAGCCCGCCCCGGCCAAGGCGTAACCGCACCGCCGTACCCACGCGTACGGCGGTCACCCGTCGACATTTACTAGGACGTCCTAGTAAATTCGGGGGTATGGACGCTGACGCCATCGAAGAGGGCCGCCGCCGCTGGCAGGCCCGGTACGACGCCGCGCGCAAGCGCGACGCAGACTTCACCACGCTCTCCGGCGACCCCGTGGAGCCGGTGTACGGTCCCCGCCCGGGGGACACCTACGAGGGCTTCGAGCGGATCGGCTGGCCCGGGGAGTACCCCTACACCCGCGGACTGCACCCGACCGGCTACCGCGGGCGGACCTGGACCATCCGCCAGTTCGCCGGGTTCGGCAACGCCGAGCAGACCAACGAGCGCTACAAGATGATCCTGGCCGCGGGCGGCGGCGGACTGTCGGTCGCCTTCGACATGCCCACGCTCATGGGCCGCGACTCCGACGACCCGCGCTCGCTGGGCGAGGTCGGCCACTGCGGGGTGGCCATCGACTCGGCGGCCGACATGGAGGTCCTGTTCCGGGACATCCCGCTCGGTGACGTCACCACCTCGATGACGATCAGCGGACCGGCCGTGCCCGTCTTCTGCATGTACCTGGTCGCCGCCGAGCGGCAGGGCGTGGACCCCGCCGTCCTCAACGGCACGCTCCAGACGGACATCTTCAAGGAGTACATCGCCCAGAAGGAGTGGCTCTTCCAGCCCGAGCCGCACCTGCGCCTCATCGGCGACCTGATGGAGCACTGCGCCTCCGGCATCCCCGCCTACAAGCCGCTGTCCGTCTCCGGCTACCACATCCGCGAGGCCGGGGCGACGGCCGCGCAGGAGCTGGCGTACACGCTCGCGGACGGCTTCGGCTACGTCGAGCTGGGGCTCAGCCGCGGCCTGGACGTGGACGTCTTCGCGCCCGGCCTGTCCTTCTTCTTCGACGCGCACCTCGACTTCTTCGAGGAGATCGCCAAGTTCCGCGCCGCGCGCCGCATCTGGGCCCGCTGGATGCGGGACGTCTACGGCGCCCGCTCCGACAAGGCCCAGTGGCTGCGCTTCCACACCCAGACCGCCGGTGTCTCGCTCACCGCTCAGCAGCCGTACAACAACGTGGTCCGCACGGCGGTGGAGGCGCTCGCCGCGGTGCTCGGCGGCACCAACTCGCTGCACACCAACGCCCTCGACGAGACCCTCGCGCTGCCCAGCGAGCAGGCCGCGGAGATCGCGCTGCGCACCCAGCAGGTGCTGATGGAGGAGACCGGCGTCGCCAATGTCGCCGACCCGCTGGGCGGTGCCTGGTACGTCGAGCAGCTGACCGACCGGATCGAGGCGGACGCGGAGAAGATCTTCGAGCAGATCAAGGAGCGCGGGCTGCGCGCCCACCCCGACGGGCGGCATCCGATCGGGCCCGTCACCTCCGGGATCCTGCGGGGCATCGAGGACGGCTGGTTCACGGGCGAGATCGCGGAGTCCGCGTTCCGCTACCAGCAGGCGCTGGAGAAGGGTGACAAGCGGGTCGTCGGCGTCAACGTCGCCACCGGCTCGGTCACCGGCGACCTGGAGATCCTGCGGGTGAGCCACGAGGTGGAGCGCGAGCAGGTACGGGCGCTGGCCGAGCGGAAGGCGGGACGGGACGAGGGGACCGTGCGCGCCGCGCTGGACGCCATGCTGGCGGCGGCGCGCACCGGCGCCAACATGATCGCGCCGATGCTCGACGCGGTACGGGCCGAGGCGACGCTCGGCGAGATCTGCGGGGTGCTGCGCGACGAGTGGGGCGTGTACACGGAGCCGCCGGGGTTCTGAGGGGGAGTGGAGCGGGGGGGGCGGCCCGGCCCCCGCTCGGCCTCCGGACCGGGCCTCCGGTCGGCCTCCGGACCGGGCCTCCGGTCGGCCTCCGGACCGGGCCTCCGGTCGGCCTCCGGACCGGGCCTCCGG
>NZ_JBEYVW010000008.1:297988-325689 GCF_040644175.1 Streptomyces sp. NPDC047017
GTCGGCCTCCGGACCGGGCCTCCGGTCGGCCTCCGGACCGGGCCTCCGGTCGGCCTCCGGACCGGGCCTCCGGTCGGCCTCCGGACCGGGCCTCCGCTCGGCCCTCCGGGCCAGGCCTCCGGTCGGCCGAACGTTCGACGCCGGCCCCGTCAGCCCGACGCGAGTCCCGTCAGGAGGATGCGGGTCAGGCCGCGTACCCACTCCTCGTCGGCCGGTTCCGCGCTGACCAGGGTGCGGTGGACCACCGCGCCCGCCACCACGTCGAAGATCAGGTCGGCGGTGCGGGCCGCCTCCACCGGATCGGGCTGCGGGGGGAGTTCGCCCCGCGCCTCCGCCCGCTCCCGGCCCTGGAGGACCAGCCGCTTCTGGCGTTCCACGATCGAGCCGCGGATGCGTTCGCGCAGGGCCTCGTCGCGGGTCGACTCGGCGACGGCCGCCATCAGGCCGCTCCTGGCCTCCGGACGCGCCAGGATCGCCGCGAACTGGAGGACCACGCCCTCGATGTCGGCGGCCAGGCTGCCGAGGTCGGGCAGGCGCAGTTCGTCGAAGAGTTCGGCCACGGCGTCGACGACCAGCTCGTTCTTGCCCGCCCAGCGGCGGTACAGCGTCGTCTTGGCGACTCCGGCCCGCGTGGCCACGTCTCCCAGAGTGAGCTTGGACCAGCCCAGTTCCACCAGGGCCGCCCGGGTCGCGGCCAGGATCGCCGCGTCCGCGGCGGCGCTGCGCGGGCGGCCGGCGCGGGCGGGCGGGGTGCGGCTCTGCATGCCCCGACCCTAACCGGACGGAAAACGGGCGGTTCCCGGGTGGGGGTGAGGGAGATCACCGGGGAGTGGTTTCCCGGAGGCACCCCGTGCCATTACGCTACGGGTCGTAGCGAAAGCGCGGCGTACGACCGCGCACGAGCGACGACCACACGGCGCCCGGTGGGGACCAGGCGCCCCGTACCGCCCTGCTTTTCCGGCGGTTTTCACTCAGGCCCGCGGAACAGGGGAGGATAGACGCATGCAGCCACGGAACATGTCCATGAGCGGTGTCGTCGACCTCGCCGCGGTGAAGGCGGCCCAGGAGGCCAAGGCCAAGGCGGAGCAGGCGCGCGCCCAAGCGGCCCGGGAGGGCGGGACGGCCGCCGTCTCCCCGGCCGATCTCGTCATCGACGTCGACGAGGCCGGATTCGAACGCGATGTTTTGCAGCGCTCCGCCGAGGTCCCGGTCGTCATCGACTTCTGGGCCGAGTGGTGCCAGCCCTGCAAGCAGCTGAGCCCGGTCCTGGAGCGGCTGGCCGTCGAGTACGCCGGGCGCTTCCTCCTTGCCAAGATCGACGTGGACGCCAACCAGCTGCTCATGCAGCAGTTCGGCGTCCAGGGGATTCCCGCGGTCTTCGCGGTGGTGGCCGGCCAGGCCCTGCCGCTGTTCCAGGGGGCCGCGAGCGAGGACCAGATCCGGCAGACCCTCGACCAGCTGGTGCAGGTCGCCGAGCAGCGCTTCGGCCTGACCGGCCTGGCCGTCGACCCGGACGCGGAGGCGGGCGCCCCGGCGGCCGCGCAGGCCCCGGCCGCCGGTCCGTACGAGTCGCTGCTGAACGCGGCCGCGCAGGCCCTGGACGCCGGTGACCTGGGCGGCGCGATCCAGGCGTACAAGAACGTACTGACCGAGGACCCGGCCCATCCGGAGGCGAAACTGGGCCTCGCGCAGGCCGAGTTGCTCCAGCGGGTGCAGGGCTCGGACCCGCAGAAGGTCCGTCAGGAGGCGGCCGGGAAGCCGTCCGACGTGCCGGCGCAGATCGCCGCCGCCGACCTGGACCTGGTGGGCGGTCATGTGGAGGACGCCTTCGGCCGTCTCATCGACACCGTGCGGCGCACCGCCGGTGAGGACCGGGACGCGGCGCGGCTGCGGCTGCTCGAACTGTTCGAGGTCGTGGGGGCCGAGGACCCCCGGGTGACGGAGGCGCGCAGGGCGCTGGCGAGGGCCCTGTTCTGACCCTCGCGGGCCTCGCGACGCCCATCAGTCGCTGAACACCAGGGCATGCGGTGCCCGAGTGAGAGAACTGCCGACGAGCCACTACAGCGGCCGCGCTTTGCCAAAACTTGGCAAACGCGGCCGCTGTTACTGCAAGTAAGGGCAGGGTGTTGAGCTGACCGGTTCCGTCCGGAGATCAACCACTTTGTTCTGCCCTTTGTTGCCACCCTGTGTCGCCGTCCGGGATCAGTGTGTCGTACTGAGGTTATCCGGCCGTTACTAGCGAGTAACGAACCCCCTTGTGCGGGCGGCCAGAATGCACCACGATCGGCCACGCTCGGTCCCTTCCCACAGCCCCGGCAGCCGGCCGGGTCACGGGGAGTCAGGGTCCCCACCGGGCAGGGCCGGCGGCAGTGGCGCCGGTCCTCGGACAGGGGGGTCTTCGCCGGCCGGCGAAGCCTGTCCAGCAGGGTTGTGCGTGATGCGTGTCAGGCGCGACCAGTGGTTGTCGCTCGGGGGTGATCGCCGGTGATTCGGGCGCGATGCGCGCCGCCGAGCGCGGGCGCTCTCCTTCCCGAGGACGTAGCACTTCTCCCATCCCTGCCCGGCCGAGCCGCCGAACCGGGGGCGAGCCGAGGCCAGGAGATGTACGTCCGAGAAGGAGGAAATATGGAGTCCCAGGTGCGTGGCGGGACCAGATGGAAGCGGTTCGCTGTGGTCATGGTGCCCAGCGTGGCCGCGACGGCGGCGGTGGGTGTCGCTCTCGCGCAGGGCGCGCTGGCCGCGTCGTTCAGTGTGTCGGGGCAGGAGTTCAAGGTGACGGCCGACGAGTTGGTCGGCACCGGCTTCGCCCAGTACGGCGCGGTCGACACCGGCTACTCGATGGACAGCAAGAGCGATGCCCCGAACCAGGCGCACGCTGTTGCTGTCTCGGCGTTCCAGGACGCCACGATCACGAACCTGTGCCAGTCCGTGGTCACTCCGAACCTTCCGCTGGTCGGCACCATCACGCTGACGCTGAACGCCGGCGGCGAGAAGGGCAAACCGGTCACGGCACACAACATCTACATCGATGTCAATGACCTGGACGCCGATGCCGAGTTCACCAACATCGACATCGGTGTGGCCGCCAAGGACGCCAAGAAGGGTCCTGGCATCCACGAGGGTGACAAGGCGAACGGCAACGGGTTCGCGCAGCAGGCCGACAAGGCCGTGCTGACGGGTGTGTCGCAGCACGCGTGGGCCACCACGGCCGGAACGTTCAAGTTGAGCGGGCTGAAGATGCGGCTGTCCTCGGGCAGCAACGAGTGCCAGGTCGCGAAGCACTGAGCCCTCGCTGACGGGCGGGGAGCCGATGGCCCCCCGCCCGTTGGACCTGGACCACACCCCCCACGTCTGTACCCCAGCACCAACGCCGCACCAGGGAGCTGTTTTCCATGAGCGCCGAGACTTCTGCCGCACCCGGCCAGTTCACCCACCGGAGGCTGCAGTTCCGCGCCTGGCGGGGCGGGCGCCCGTTCTGGGCCGGTCTGTACATGCTGTTCGGCGGCGTGCCGATCATGTACTTCCCCTACGCGCATCTTCAGTTCGGGCATCTGTCCCTGGCGATGGCCACCACGGCCGGCGCCGGTTCCCTGATCATCGGCGTCCTGCTCGTCGTCCTGGGCATCAGCATCTGGTTCCAGAAGCACATCCGGGTCTTCGCGGGTGTCGCGGCCATTCTGCTGGGGCTGGTGTCCATCCCGGTCTCCAACTTCGGCGGCTTCATCATCGGCTTCCTCTTCGCCCTCATCGGCGGTGCGATGGCCGTCTCCTGGGCGCCCGGTGCCCCCGCGGCGGAGGACGCGAAGGACACGGGGCCGGCGACCGCGGCGAGCGAGTCGAACGACCTGTCAGGAACGAGCCCGGCCAACGGGGCGAACAGGAGGCACAGTGCCGGCTGACGAGGTGACCCACGGGGCCGATGTGGACGAGTCCCGTGCGAGAACCGGGCCGCGCCACGCGGCACGCAGGAAGCCGCTGTTCACCAGGTTCCACATGCCGGCGGGCAAGGCGATAGCCAGCGTGGCGATGCCCACGGCGGTCATCGTGGGAATGGGCTTCACGTCCTCCCTCGCGCTCGCCGACACCGACCACACTTCGCACACCTCCGCGTCGTCGTCGGAGACCATCTCGCCCGACGACTACAAGAAGTGCGTGGAGGCGCTGGAGAAGGCCAAGGACGCGGACAAGTCCTCGCCCTCGCCGTCCGCCTCCGCGAGCGCGAGTGACGAGGCCGAGGACAAGGAGGCGAAGGACGGCACACCGTCCCCCTCCGCCACGCCGGACGCGCAGAAGCAGCAGCAGAAGAAGACCGACAAGGCCGCCCCGGGCGCGTCCTCTTCGCCGGATTCAGGTTCCGGCGACAAGGGCACGTCCGGCGGCGCCGCCACCACCGCTCCGGCGAAGCCGGGCGGCACCGCCACGACGCCCTCGCCGTCCGCGACCCCGACCAAGCACGGCGGCGGCCTGCTCGGCGCGATCGGGGACACGCTGGACGACCTGTTCCACGGCGGGTCGCACGGCAACGGCGCCGCGCCCTCCGCGTCCACCGGCCCCTCGGCGAGCGCGACCGGCCCCGTCAAGGACACCGCCGGCAAGGTCAAGGACACCGTGAAGGGGGCGGCCGGCACGGCGTCCAAGGCGGCCGGTGACGTCACCGGGACGGTCAAGGACACCACCAAGGCGGCCGGGGACGCGGCCAAGGACGCCACGGACGCGGCGACGGGCTCCCCGAGCCCCGGCGCGAGCACCAGCCCCAGCACCAGTCCCAGTCCCAGCCCGTCCGCGAGCGCCGGTGTGGACCCGAAGGACTGCCCGGCGGCCACCGACGCCCAGGGCGGTGTCGACAACAAGGTGCCGCTGGCGGACGACCCCTGGTACCTGGACGCCAGCTCGCTGACGCTCAACGGCGCCAGCTACAAGGGCGTCGTCCAGGTCAGGACCGCCGACGGCAGTGTCAAGAAGGTCCTGAAGTACGTCATCTCGGCCGGCACCGACATCGTCGACCTGCACCAGACGGTCAAGGACAAGGACGCCGGCAAGACGTACCACGTGCAGTCGGCCAAGGGGGAGAAGTCCACCATCACCGGTGGGGACACCGTGATGTACACCGAGAGCATCTCCGGCAATCTGCTCGGGCTGCTCCCGGTCACGTTCTCCCCGTCCAGTCCGCCGCCGCTGGACATCCCGTGGATCTACTTCACCAAGGCCCACGTGGTCCAGGCCGCGCAGTTCGGCGGCAACCTGCACATCCCCGGCATGCGTATCTATACGACCGACGGGGTGTGAGGCCGCAGGGCCTCACGCGAAACGAGGGCGCCCCGCCGGTCCGGCGGGGCGCCCTCGGTGCGTACGGGATCCCGTACCGGCCGGGTCAGTCGCGGCCGGTGCCGCCCAGGTGGTGGACGCGGACCATGTTGGTGGTGCCGGGGACGCCGGGCGGGGAGCCGGCGGTGATGATGACGACGTCGCCCTCGTTGAACCGCTTGAGCTTGACCATCTCCTGGTCGACGAGGTCGACCATCTCGTCGGTGCTGTTGACGAACGGCACGACGTGCGACTCGACGCCCCAGCTCAGCGCGAGCTGGTTGCGGGTGGACTCGTCGGTGGTGAACGCCAGGATCGGCTGGGCCGCGCGGTAGCGGGAGAGCCGGCGGGCGGTGTCACCGGACTGGGTGAAGGCCACCAGGCCCCTGCCGCCCAGGAAGTCGGCGATCTCGGCGGCGGCACGGGCCACCGAACCGCCCTGGGTGCGCGGCTTCTTGCCCGGGACCAGCGGCTGCAGGCCCTTGGACAGCAGCTCCTCCTCGGCCGCGGTGACGATCTTCGACATCGTCTTGACGGTCTCGATCGGGTACGCGCCCACGCTCGACTCGGCGGACAGCATCACCGCGTCGGCGCCGTCCAGGATGGCGTTGGCGACGTCGGACGCCTCGGCGCGGGTCGGGCGGGAGTTGGTGATCATGGACTCCATCATCTGGGTCGCCACGATCACCGGCTTGGCGTTGCGCCGGCACAGCTCGATCAGGCGCTTCTGCACCATCGGGACCTTTTCGAGCGGGTACTCGACGGCGAGGTCGCCGCGGGCCACCATCACACCGTCGAACGCCATCACGACGTCCTGCATGTTCTCCACCGCCTGCGGCTTCTCCACCTTGGCGATGACGGGGACGCGGTGGCCCTCCTCGTCCATGACGCGGTGCACGTCGTCGACGTCCTTGGCGTCCCGGACGAAGGACAGCGCGACCATGTCGCAGCCCATGCGCAGCGCGAAGCGCAGGTCCTCGATGTCCTTGTCGGACAGTGCGGGCACGTTGACCGCCGCGCCGGGCAGGTTGATGCCCTTGTGGTCGGAGATGACACCGCCCTCGATGACGATCGTCCGCACCCGCGGGCCCTCGACGTCCAGGACCTTCAGCTCGACGTTGCCGTCGTTGATGAGGACCTGGTCGCCGCGCGAGACGTCGCCCGGCAGCCCCTTGTACGTCGTGCCGCAGCTCTGCTTGTCGCCCGGGACGTCCTCGGTGGTGATGGTGAACTCGTCACCCCGCTCCAGCTCCACCGGGCCCTCGGCGAAGGTCTCCAGACGGATCTTCGGGCCCTGCAGGTCGGCGAGGACGGCGATGGCCCGGCCGGTCTCCTTGGCCGCGGCCCGGACCCGGTCGTACCGGCCCTGGTGCTCGGCGTGCGTGCCGTGGCTGAAGTTGAAGCGGGCCACGTTCATGCCGGCTTCGATCAGCGCGACGAGCTGCTCGTGGGAGTCGACCGCGGGGCCGAGAGTACAGACGATTTTCGAACGGCGCATAGGGCGATCCTATCGGTTTGTTTCGCTGCGGAATATTCCGTCTGGTGGAATATACAAATGGGCGGGTTCCCGCTCAGTCGAGTACCGGTCGGAATTCCGTGGAAGTTACCCGGCGGTTTTCTCCGGGGCCCGTCGGCGTCCTCCCGCGTCCTCAGCCGTCCTTTCCGACCAGTGCGTAGGTCTGCTGGGCGATCTCCCTTTCCTCGTCCGTGGGGACCACGGCCACGGCGGTGCGCGCGCCCTCGGGCGAGATCAGCCGCGCCGCGTCGCCGCGTACGGCGTTGCGCGCGCCGTCCACCGCCAGGCCAAGGCCCTCCAGGCCGGCCACGGCCGCCGCCCGCACGAAGTCGGCGTTCTCCCCGACCCCGGCCGTGAAGGCGACCGCGTCCACCGTGCCGAGTACCGCGTAATAGGCGCCGATGTACTTCTTGAGCCGGTGGATGTAGATCTCGAACGCGAGCCGGGCCTGCTCGTCGCCCTCGTCCATCCGGCGGCGTATCTCCCGCATGTCGTTGTCGCCGCACAGGCCGAACAGGCCGCTCCTCTTGTTGAGGAGAGTGTCGGTCTCGTCCATGGACATTCCGCCAACCCGCTGCAAATGGAAGATGACGGCCGGGTCCAGATCACCGGAACGCGTTCCCATGACCAGCCCCTCCAGCGGGGTGAGCCCCATGGAGGTGTCCACGCACCGGCCGGCCCGCACCGCCGAGGCGGACGCCCCGTTGCCCAGGTGCAGCACGATCACGTTGACGTCCTCGGGGGCCTTGCCCAGCAGCTTCGCGGTCGCCCGGGAGACATAGGCGTGCGAGGTGCCGTGGAAGCCGTAGCGGCGCACCCGGTGGCGGTCGGCGAGCTTGGTGTCGATCGCGTAGCGGGCCGCGGACCCCGGCATGGTGGTGTGGAACGCCGTGTCGAAGACGGCCACCTGCGGCAGGTCGGGGCGCAGTGCCGTGGCCGTGCGGATGCCGGTGAGGTTGGCCGGGTTGTGCAGCGGGGCCACCGGGATGAGGCGCTCGATCTCGGTGAGCACGGCGTCGTCGACGACCGTCGGCTCGGTGAAGAACATGCCGCCGTGCACCACCCGGTGCCCGATCGCGGCCAGCTCGGGGGAGTCCAGGCCCAGTCCGTCCCGGGCCAGTTCCCCGGCGACGGCCTTGAGTGCGGCGTCGTGGTCGGCGATCGGGCCGTTCTGCTCGCGGGTGTCGCCGGAGTGGGCGCAGGTGTGCTTGAGGCGGGAGGTCTGCTCGCCGATCCGCTCGACCAGGCCGACGGCGAGCCGGCTCGCGTCGCGCATGTCGAGCAGCTGGTACTTCAGCGACGAGGAGCCGGAGTTGAGGACGAGGACGCGGGTCGCGTGCACGGTGTCGGGAGCCTTCTTGTGCGGGGGCGGTCTGCTGCGAGGTCGGTGTGCTGCGGGGTCCGTCGGGGCGGGGGTCGGTCGGGGCGGGGTCAGTCGGCGGCCGGGCGGGCCTGGGCCTGGATCGCGGTGATGGCGACGGTGTTGACGATGTCCTGGACGAGGGCGCCGCGGGACAGGTCGTTGACCGGCTTGCGCAGACCCTGCAGGACCGGGCCGACCGCGATCGCGCCGGCCGAGCGCTGCACGGCCTTGTAGGTGTTGTTGCCGGTGTTCAGGTCCGGGAAGATCAGCACGCTGGCCTGCCCGGCCACCTCCGAGTCCGGCAGCTTGGTCGCGGCCACCGAAGGCTCCACGGCCGCGTCGTACTGGATCGGGCCCTCGATCATCAGGTCCGGGCGGCGCAGCCGCACCAGCTCGGTGGCCTCGCGGACCTTGTCCACGTCCGCGCCCGAACCGGAGGTGCCGGTGGAGTACGACAGCATCGCGATGCGCGGCTGGACGCCGAACTGGGCGGCGGTGGCCGCCGCCTGGACGGCGATGTCGGCGAGCTGCTCGGCGTCCGGGTCCGGGTTGACCGCGCAGTCGCCGTAGACCAGCACCTTGTCGGCCAGGCACATGAAGAACACCGACGAGACGATCGACGCCTCCGGCTTGGTCTTGATGATCTCGAAGGCCGGGCGGATGGTGGCGGCCGTGGAGTGCACCGAACCCGACACCATGCCGTCGGCCAGGCCCTCCTGGACCATCAGCGTGCCGAAGTAGTTCACGTCGGAGACGACGTCGTACGCCAGCTCGGCCGTGACGCCCTTGTGGGCGCGCAGCCCGGCGTACCGCTCGGCGAAGGAGTCGCGCAGCTCGGAGACGGCCGGGTCGATGAGCTGCGTGTCGCCGAGGTCGATGCCGAGGTCGGCGGCCTTCTTGCGGATCTGCTCCGCGGGGCCGAGCAGCGTCAGGTCGCACACGCCCCGGCGCAGCAGCACCTCCGCCGCGTGCAGCACGCGCTCCTCGGTGCCCTCCGGCAGGACCACCCGCCGCTTGTCGGCGCGCGCCTGTTCCAGCAGCTTGTGCTCGAACATCATCGGGGTGAGGCGGTCGCTGCTGGGCGCGGAGACCCGCTTGCTGAGCCCGGCGGTGTCGACGTACCGCTCGAACAGGCCGAGCGCGGTCTCCGCCTTGCGCGGGGTGGCCGCGTTGAGCTTGCCCTCCAGGGAGAACAGCCGTTCGGCGGTGGGGAAGCTGTTGCCGGACACGGAGACGACGGGGGTGCCGGGGGCGAGCCGGGCGGCCAGGGTGAGGATCTCCTCGCCCGGCTCCTCGTCCAGGGTGAGCAGGACGCCGGCGATGGGCGGGGTGCCGGCGCTGTGCGCGGCGAGCGAGCCGACGACCAGATCGGCGCGGTCGCCGGGGGTGACGACCAGGCAGCCCGGGGTCAGCGCCTTGAGCAGGTTGGGCAGCATGGCGCCGCCGAAGACGAAGTCGAGCGCGTCGCGGGCGAGCCCCGAGTCGTCGCCCAGCAGCACCTTGCCGTCCAGGGCGTGGGTGATCTGCGCGACGGTCGGCGCGGACAGGGCGGGCTCGTCGGGCACCACGTAGCAGGGCACCGGGAGGCGGCCGGCCAGCCGCCCGGCTATCTCGTCGCGGTCCTCGCGGGCCACCCGGTTGGTGACCATGGCCAGCACGTCGCAGCCCAGGCCGTCGTAGGCGCGGTAGGCGTTGCGGGTCTCGGCGAGCACCGACTCGGCGGTCTGCTTGCGGCCGCCGACGACGGGCAGCACGGAGGCGCCGAACTCGTTGGCGAGCCGGGCGTTGAGGGACAGCTCGTCCGGCAGCTGGGTGTCGGCGAAGTCGGTGCCGAGGACGAGGACGACGTCGTAGTCCCGGGCGACCAGGTGGAAGCGGTCGACGAGGGTGGAGACCAGCTCGTCGGTGCCCTGCTCGGCCTGGCGGGCGGACGCCTCCTGGTAGTCCAGGCCGTAGACGGTCGCCGGGTCCTGGGACAGCCGGTAGCGGGCGCGCAGCAGCTCGAAGAGGCGGTCCGGGCCGTCGTGCACGAGGGGGCGGAAGACGCCCACCCGGTCGACCTGCCGGGTCAGCAGCTCCATGACACCCAGCTCGACGACCTGGCGGCCGTCACCGCGGTCGATGCCGGTCACGTACACGCTGCGGGTCACGCGGGCTCTCCGTTTCCTCGGGTTCCTCGGGATGTGCGGGTGCGGTGGTGCGGGTGCCGCGGTGGTGCGGGCGCTGCGGTGCGGGTGCTCCGGTGCAAAAAAGCCCGCCGTGGGGCGGAACCCTCTTGACAATACCTCCGGCGCTGGATAAGGCGCCCGTCAAGGCGAAGCCCCCCGCGGGACGTGAAAGAATCGGACAGGATCACCGGTATCAACAGTGGGCAGGAGACACAGCGCGATGCGTATCGGAGTTCTCACGGCAGGCGGCGACTGTCCGGGACTGAACGCGGTGATCCGGTCGGTCGTGCACCGAGCGGTCACGATGTACGGCGACGAGGTCATCGGCTTCGAGGACGGCTACGCCGGTCTGCTCGACGGCCGCTACCGCGGCCTGGACCTCAACGCGGTCAGCGGCATCCTGGCCCGCGGCGGCACCATCCTCGGCTCCTCCCGGCTGGAGCGCGACCGGCTGCGCGAGGCGTGCGAGAACGCCTCCGACATGATCCACCAGTTCGGCATCGACGCCCTCATCCCGATCGGCGGCGAGGGCACGCTGACCGCGGCGCGCATGCTGTCGGACGCCGGGCTGCCGGTGGTCGGCGTGCCCAAGACGATCGACAACGACATCTCCTCCACCGACCGCACCTTCGGCTTCGACACCGCGGTCGGCGTGGCCACCGAGGCGATGGACCGCCTCAAGACCACCGCCGAGTCCCACCAGCGCGTGATGGTCGTCGAGGTCATGGGCCGGCACGCCGGCTGGATCGCCCTGGAGTCCGGCATGGCGGCCGGCGCCCACGGCATCTGCCTGCCCGAGCGCCCCTTCGACCCCGCCGACCTGGTCAAGATGGTCGAGGAGCGGTTCGCCCGCGGCAAGAAGTTCGCCGTGATCTGCGTCGCCGAGGGCGCCCACCCCGCCGAGGGCAGCATGGACTACGGCAAGGGCGCCATCGACAAGTTCGGCCACGAGCGCTTCCAGGGCATCGGCACGGCGCTGGCGTACGAGCTGGAGAGGCGGCTCGGCAAGGAGGCCAAGCCGGTCATCCTCGGGCACGTCCAGCGCGGTGGCGTGCCCACCGCCTACGACCGGGTGCTCGCCACCCGCTTCGGCTGGCACGCGGTGGAGGCGGCGCACCGCGGCGAGTTCGGCCACATGACCTCGCTGCGCGGCACCGACATCGTGATGGTGCCGCTGGCGCACGCGGTCACCGAGCTGAAGACGGTCCCCAAGGACCGCATGGACGAGGCGGAGTCCGTCTTCTAGCCCCTGGCTCCGTGAGCCCCTGGGCTCAGAGCCGGGTCCGCTCCCAGAAGTGGTCCACGATCCGGTCGAGGTAGTCCCGGCCGGCGTCGCCCGCGTCGCTGGCCGCGCTGTTGCCGCCCCAGTTGAGCGAGGCGACCATCTGCCCCTGGTAGTCCTGGTGCAGCGCCTGCAAGGTCCGTTCGAGCTGGGGCCGCTCCAGCGGCACCACCTTGGCCACCGGGCGCACGTACGCCTGCCAGCGGGTGGCGACGGCGCTGCGCAGCAGCTCGGCGAGGTGCTCCTCGCGTCCGGTGACGGTGACGAAGTCGGGCAGGGCCAGGTCGAGCGCCTCGGCGAGCGCGGCGGACTGCCGTTCGTTGCCGCGCCAGTCGTCGCGCTCCTCCATGCGCAGATAGCGGGGCAGGTCGAGGCCGACGGCCCGGGCCACGTCCTCCGGCGGCAGGCCGCGGGCGATGCGGTGCTCGCGCAGGGTGCGCGGCCGGCCGATCAGCTCGCCCGGCGAACACCACAGCACTCCGGCCAGCGCGGTCAGTTCGGCGCCGGAGGGGGCGGCGAGCTGGCGTTCCCAGGCGGTGACCAGATCGGGGGTGACGTAGGGCAGCCCGTAGGAGACCCGCATGCCGTGGGCGACGTGCTCGGGTCCCATGCCGAGGGCGGCACGGATCCGGCGGGCCGCCGGGGCGTTGAAGGGGAGGGCGGAGGAGGGGTCGGGCGGGCTGGGCTGGTTCGGTCTTGCTGAGGGTCGGCGCACGGGCACAAGGTAGGGGTCCGCGGCTCCGGTGACTACGGGCCGTTCCGACAGGATCACGGGTTGTACGAACATACGGTTCCGTAGGTTTCGCGGTACGGGCCTGTCACGGCCGTGCCGTGCGAGGTCACGCTAAGGCCGGCGGCCCGCTTCCGGTACCCACCGGTACACCAGCTCCGGCCTGCCCACCTGTCCGTACAGCGGGCGCCGGGCGGCGCGGCCCGCCGTCACGAGGTGCTCCAGATACCGGCGGGCCGTGATGCGGGAGATGCCCACCGTCTCGGCGACCCCGGCGGCCGTGAGGCCCTCGGCCGCCTCCCGCAGCGCGCCCGTCACCCGTTCCAGCGTGGGGGCGCTCAGTCCCTTGGGGAGGGCGGCCGGGCCCGGTGCGCGCAGCGTCGCGAGCGCGCGGTCCACCTCCTCCTGGCCGCCGGCCTCCCCGACGGCCGCGCGGAACTCGGCGTACCGGACCAGCCGGTCCCGCAGCGTGGCGAAGGTGAACGGCTTCAGGACGTACTGGACCACGCCCAGCGAGACGCCCTCGCGCACCACCGCGAGGTCCCGCGCCGAGGTCACCGCGATCACGTCCGCGTGATGGCCGGCGGCCCGCAGCGAGCGGGCCAGCTTCAGACCGTGCACGTCCGGCAGGTGCAGATCGAGCAGGAGCAGGTCCACCGGGGTGCGCTCCAGCAGCCTGCGGGCCTCGGCGCCGGTGTGCGCGGTGCCGACCGCGACGAAGCCGGGCACCCGGCCCACGTACATCACATGGGCGTCCGCGGCGACCGGGTCGTCCTCCACGACCAGGACCCGGATGGACCCACCGCCGCCCGGGTCGCCGCCGGGTCCGGCGCCTGCGCCCTCGCCGGGGCCGGTGCGGGTGCTCTCGCCGGGGCGGGTGCGGGTGTTCTCGCCGGGGCCGGTGCCCGCGCCGGGGCCACTGCCCGTGCTCTCGCCGGGACCGTTGCCCGTACCCCCGCCGGGTCCGGCGCCTGCGCCCGCGCCGGGGCTGGTGCGGGTGTTCTCGCCGGGGTCGGTGCCTGCGACGGGGCCACTGCCCGTGCTCTCGCCGGGACCGTTGCCCGTACCCGTACCTCCGCCGGGTCCGGCGGCTGCGCCCTCGTCGGGGCTGGTGCGGGTGTTCTCGCCGGGGCCACTGCCCGCGCCGGGGCCACTGCCCGCGCCGGGGCCACTGCCCGCGCCCTCGCCGGGACCGTTGCCCGTACCCCCGCTGCGACCGTTGCCCGTGCCCTCGCCAAGGGGTCTCCCCGGGGTCTCGCCCGGGGTTCTGCCGGTGGTGCCGTCGTCCGTCATGCGCCGCGTCCTGCCGTTCTCTCGCCTCTCCCGCCGCCGGTGCTGTCCTCGCGGGCGTTCCCGAGGGGCAGCCGCGCCTCGAAGACCGCGCCGCCGTCCTCGCCCCCGGCCACGGTCAGCGTCCCCGCGTGCCGCCGTACCGCCTGCCGGGCCAGCGCCAGCCCGAGGCCCCGGCCGCCCGGCCCCGTCGGCTTGGTGCTGAAGCCGCGCTGGAAGACCCGGTCCGCGTGGGCCGCGTCGACGCCCGGGCCGGTGTCCGCGACCCGCAGCACCAGCGTGGCGTCCCGCGCGCACGCCGTCACCGTCACCCGGGCCCGCGTACTGCCCTGGGCCGCGTCCACCGCGTTGTCGATCAGATTGCCGAGGATCGTCACCAGATCGCGCGGCGGCAGGGAGGCGGGCAGCGGCCCGTCGTCCAGGCCGCTGCCCGCGCCGACCACCAGCTCCACGCCCCGCTCGTTGGCCTGCGCGGTCTTGCCGAGCAGCAGCGCGGCCAGAACCGGTTCGCTCACCGCCGCGACCACCCGGTCGGTCAGCGCCTGGGCCAGTTCCAGCTCCGCGGTGGCGAAGTCGACCGCCTCCTCGGCGCGGCCCAGCTCGATCAGCGACACCACCGTGTGCAGCCGGTTCGCCGCCTCGTGCGCCTGGGAGCGCAGCGCCTGCGTGAAGCCGCGCTCGGAGTCCAGCTCGCCCGTCAGCGACTGGAGTTCGGTCACATCGCGCAGGGTGACCACCGTGCCCCGGCGCTGGCCGCCCGAGACCGGCGAGGTGTTGACCACCAGGACGCGCTCGGCCGTCAGGTGCACCTCGTCCACCCGGGGCCGCGCGGACAGCAGCGCCCCGGTCAGCGGGGCCGGCAGCCCGAGGCCGGCCACCGAGGCGCCCACCACGTCCGCGGCCCCGCCCACCCCCAGCAGCTCCCTTCCGGCGTCGTTGATCAGCGCCACCCGGTAGTGGGCGTCCAGCATCAGCAGTCCCTCGCGCACCGCGTGCAGCGCCGCCTGGTGGTAGTCGTGCATCCGGCTCAGCTCGGCCGCGTTCATGCCGTGGGTGTGCCGGCGCAGCCGCGCGTTGATCACGTACGTGGCGACCGCGCCCAGCGCGAGGATGCCGGCCGCCACCGCGAACAGCATCGTGACCTGCTCCCGCACCCGCCGGCTGATCGCGTCCACCTTGATGCCCGCGCTGACCAGCCCGATGACGCGGCCGTCCGCCTCGACGGGGGTGACCGCGCGCACCGACGGGCCGAGGGTGCCGGTGTACGTCTCGGTGAAGGAGCCGCCGTGCTGGGCGCGGGAGATGTTGCCGAGGAAGGGCCGGCCGATCTCGGCCGGGTCCGGATGGGTCCAGCGGATGCCCCCCGGGGTCATGATCGTCACGAAGTCGACCCCGGTGTCCCGCTGCACCTTCAGCGCGTACGGCTGCAGGCGGGCCGTGGGGTCGGAGGTGCGGATCGCCTCCCGTACGGAGGGGGAGTCGGCGATCGAACGGGCCACCGCGGTGGTCTGGCGGCGGGCCACGCCCTCCGCCTGGCCGCGGTCGCTGACGTAGGTGAACAGCGCGTATCCGGCCACCACGAGCGCCAGCAGCACGGCCTGCATGGCGAAGAGCTGGCCCGCCAGACTGCGCGGTCTCGGGAGGGCGGGGATACGCATGCGGCAAGTCTGCCTCCCGGTTCTGGCGTGAACTAAATGAACGGAAGGGTGACCGCGCTCACAGGGCGGGAGATAGTCACCGCATCCCCGATATCCCCGGTGCTCCCGGCCGGCCCGGCGCCGCCCGGCCGCCCGGCCGGATATCCCCCCGGACGTGAGCCGCACGCCGGTGATGCCGACGACGTCGTCAAGGAGGGCAGCCGTGACCAGCGCAGCCGATACGGCACCTGCCGCACCCCCGGCCGGGCCGGGCCCCGCCGCGAAACGGGACCGCACCCACTACCTGTACCTCGCGGTGATCGCCGCGGTGGTCCTCGCCGTCGTCCTCGGGTTCGCCGCGCCGGACTTCGCCAAGCAGCTCAAGCCGCTCGGCACGGGCTTCGTGAACCTGATCAAGATGATGATCTCGCCGATCATCTTCTGCACGATCGTGCTCGGCGTCGGTTCGGTGCGCAAGGCCGCCAAGGTCGGCAAGGTGGGCGGCCTCGCCCTCGGCTACTTCATCGTCATGTCGTGCGTGGCGCTCGCCATCGGCCTGGTGATCGGCAACCTCGTCCACCCGGGCAGCGGGATGCACCTCACCGAGGCGGTCAAGGGCGTCGGCCACGCGCAGGCGGACGCCGCGAAGGAGGGGCCGGTCGACTTCGTGCTCGGGATCATCCCGACCACGCTCGTGTCGTCCTTCACCGAGGGCCAGGTGCTCCAGACGCTGCTGGTCGCCCTGCTCGTCGGCTTCGCGCTGCAGGCCATGGGCCGCCGGGGCGAGCCGGTGCTGCGCGGGGTGGAGCACATCCAGCGGCTGGTCTTCCGCGTCCTGTCCATGATCATGTGGGCGGCGCCGGTCGGCGCGTTCGGGGCGATGGCCGCGGTCGTGGGGGAGACGGGCGTCGACGCGCTCAAGGCGCTCGCCACGATCATGGTCGGCTTCTACGCCACCTGTGTGCTGTTCGTGATCGTGGTGCTCGGCGCGATGACCCGGCTGGTGGCCGGCGTCAACATCCTCCGGCTGCTGAGGTACCTGGGCCGCGAGTTCCTGCTGATCCTGTCCACGTCGTCGTCGGAGTCCGCGCTGCCGCGGCTGATCGCCAAGATGGAGCACCTCGGGGTGAGCCGCCCGGTCGTCGGCATCACCGTGCCGACCGGCTACTCCTTCAACCTCGACGGCACCATGATCTACCTGACCATGGCCTCGCTGTTCATCGCCGACGCCATGGACCAGCCGCTCTCCATCGGCCAGCAGATCACCCTGCTGCTGTTCATGATGGTCGCCTCCAAGGGCGCGGCCGGGGTCACCGGCGCCGGTCTGGCCACGCTGGCCGGCGCGCTCCAGTCGCACCAGCCCGCCCTGGTCGACGGCGTCGGCCTGATCGTCGGCATCGACCGCTTCATGAGCGAGGCCCGCGCCCTGACCAACTTCGCGGGCAACGCGGTCGCCACCCTGCTGATCGGCACCTGGACCGGCGAGGCCGACAAGGACCGGGTACGGCGGGTGCTCGCGGGCGAGCTGCCCTTCGACGAGCGGATGCTGCTGGACGACTCCGAGGAGGCGGGGGCCGGCCTGCCCGAGCCGCAGGACCACGGCGAGAAGCAACTCGCGCCACTGGCCAGGACCTGATCCGTCCCGTCTGGGGCCGCGCTCCCGGGGCCACCCTCCCGGCCCGGCCCTCCCCCCTGCTCCGAACGCCCGGCCCGGCCTGAACCCGGGCTGGGCGTTCGGGTCTTGGGCACCGGCCGGGGTGGTCCGGGGCGTTCGGCCCCCACACCGCCGCCGGCCCCCTCACGCGGCCAGCCGTGAGACCAGTGCCCCCGCCAGTGAAGCCGGTACGCCCGCCGAGGTGAGGACCGTGACCGCGGCCGAGCGGCCCGCCTCGGGGGCGGCGAGGAGTCCGTCGTTCACCGCTTCCATGAGGGCGAACAGGACCTGCTCGTGGACGTGGGCGAGGGCCGCCGCGGGCAGCGGGGAGCTGAAGGCGCCCTGGTCGAGGCCGAGCTGGAGCAGGTCGGCGCAGTTGCTGCGGACCGGGGCCAGGCGCTCGCGGATGCCCCGCATGGTGACCGTGCGCTGGGCGAGCGCCACCAGCAGCCGGTAGCGGTCGGCGATGGGCCAGATCGCCAGCACCGAGCGCGCCAGCGCCTCCGCGGGGTCCGCCACGCCCTCGCGGCCCGCCGCGTGCGCCTGCGCCAGCGTGAGCACGGCGTCGTCGACGAGTGTGCTGATCAGCGCCTCACGGCTCGGGAAGTGGCCGTACACCGTGCGCCGTACGACCCCCGCGGCACGCGCGATCTGGTCCATGGACGCGTCGGGGTCCCGCAGCAGCTCGGCGAGGGCGACGTCGAGGATGCGGCGCCGGTTCGCGTCGGCGCGTGTGGCGTTACCGGTGGTCATGGCTGCCATTCTGCCCTTCCTCGATTTGCACGGCATTGTGCAAGGACGTACATTGCACATGGTTGTGCAACTGCACGGTGATGTGCAAGTCACGGCAACCGCACACACGTCCCTGTCGCGCACACCCGAGGAAGGCGACCCCTGCCATGCGACTCGTCATGACCGAACCGGTCGAACGGACGGACCGCCCCTACGCCCGGCGCTGGTGGGCGCTCCTGGTGCTCTGTCTGAGCCTGCTGATCATCGTGATGGCCAACACCGCCCTCACGGTCGCCGCCCCCGACATGACCCGGGACCTGGGCCTGTCCAGCGCGGACCTGCAGTGGGTCATCGACGGCTACACCGTCCCCTACGCGGCGCTGATGCTGCTGCTCGGCGCGATCGGCGACAAGTACAGCCGCCGCGGCGCCCTCGTCCTCGGCCTCCTCGTCTTCGGCGGCGGAGCCGTCTTCGGCTACCTCGCCGACAGTGCCGCCACCGTCATCGCGGCCCGCGCGGTCATGGGCGTCGGCGCCGCGCTGATCATGCCGGCCACGCTCTCCCTGCTCGCCGCGACCTTCCCGCGCGCCGAACGCGCCAAGGCCATCACCCTGTGGACCGCCACCGCCGGACTCGCGATCGCGGCCGGTCCCGTCGTCGCCGGCGCGCTGCTCAAGCACCACGGCTGGGCCTCGACGTTCCTCATCAACGTGCCCATCGCCGCCGTCGCGCTGGTCGCCGCCTTCGTCCTCGTCCCGCCCTCCAAGGCCGGCCACCACGACCGCATCGACTACGTCGGCGGACTGCTCTCCGTGCTCTGGGTCGGCGCCCTCGTCTACATGATCATCGAGGGACCGCACTTCGGCTGGGACGCCAAGGCCGTCACCGCCGCCGTCGTTGCGGGCGCGGGCCTGGTCGCCTTCGTCCTGTGGGAGCTGCGCCACCCGCGCCCCATCCTGGACGTACGCCGCTTCACCAGCCGCCGCTTCGCCGGCTCCAACCTCGCCGTCGCCCTGTTCTTCCTGGCCGTCTTCGGCGCCTTCTACTACCTCACCCAGCACCTCCAGTTCGTCCTCGGCTACGACGCCCTGGCCACCGGCGTGCGCATGCTCCCGCTGGCCGGCGCGGTCTTCGTCGGCTCGGCGCTGACCGGCTACCTCACCCCGCGGGTCGGCATGAAGTGGACGGTCACCGCGGGCATGGTCGGCGGCACCGCCGCGCTCGCCCTGCTCACCCGGGTCGACGGCGCCTCCTCGTACGGCGACTTCGTGGCGCCCCTGATCATCCTCGGCCTGGCCATCGGCCTCGCCCTGTCGCCCTGCACCGACGCGATCATGGGCGCCTTCCCGGAGTCCGAACTCGGTGTCGGCGGCGCGGTCAACGACACCTCGCTGGAGCTGGGCGGCTCCCTCGGCATCGCCATCCTCGGCTCGCTGCTGTCCACCTCCTACTCCGGTCACCTCTCCGACGCCACCGCCGGCAGCAAGCTCCCGGCCGACGCCCTGTCCACCGCGCAGGACTCCGTCGGCGCCGGATACGCCGTCGCCCAGGGCATCGGGGACAAGGCCCGCCAGCTCGCCGCGCAGGCCGCCCACACCACCGACCCCCAGCAGGCCGCCCAGCTCAAGGCGCAGGCCACCCAGCTCGCCCAGGGCGCCGGGCAGATGAAGGACGCCGTCGGCTCCTCCTTCGCGGACGCCGTCGCCCACACCAGCCTGGTCGGCGCCGTGATCCTCGGCGCGGGCACCCTCCTGGTCGCCTTCCTGCTGCCGCGCGGCACCGCCCGCGAGGAGGAACCCGCGCAGGAGGTGAAGGACCTGGTCGGCAGCGGTGTGAACTGATCCCCCCTGGCCTGCGTCTTATTCCTAGATGCACTACCGTGCCGTGCCGGACCGACCGGCACGGCACGGCCGTAGGCACCCATGGAGGCACGGGGGAATGAAGATCGACTGGGACCGGCGCACCTGCGCGCGCAAGGGGCACGTGACCTACGCGCCGGACGACCCCCGGCTGCGGCTCGGGCTGCACGCCGAGACCGCCCTCGGCGAGGTGTGGCGCTGCCTGCGCTGCGGCGACTTCACCCTCGGCACCCCGCACGGCTCCGGCCCGGCCGCCGACGCCCCGCTGGTCCCGCGCGGCAAGGTGCTGCGGGACCTGTTCATCCTGCGCTTCCTCGCCCTGGAACGGGCGGTGCGCGGTGTCTTCATCGTCCTGGTGGCCGTCGCCGTCTGGAAATTCAGCAACAGCCAGGACGCGGTCCGTCGCCTGTTCGACGAGTACCTGGACGTCTTCCGGCCGGTCTTCCAGCATTTCCACTACGACCTCGACCATTCACCGGTCGTCGGCACCATCCAGAAGACCTTCGGCTACAAGCACTCCACGCTGGTCCTGGTGGCCGGCCTGCTGCTGGCCTACGCCCTGATCGAGATCGTCGAGGCGGTCGGCCTCTGGTACGCCAAGCGCTGGGCGGAGTACCTGACGGTGGTCGCCACCGCCGCCTTCCTCCCGCTGGAGATCTACGAACTCACCGAGCACATCAGCGCGGTGAAGATCGCCACCCTCACCCTCAACATCCTCGCCGTCCTCTACATCATCGTCGCCAAACGCCTGTTCGGCGTGCGCGGCGGCCGCCGCGCCTTCGAGGAGGAACGGCACAGCGCCTCCCTCCTCGAAGTGGAGGAGTCGGCGGGCGTGGCGGCCTGAGAACCTCCTGGGCCGCGCGGGCGACGACGAGCCCGTGACGAAGAAATCCCCCGAGCGCAATTGCGCTCGGGGGATTTCTTTGCGTATATTCAGTGGTTCGCGACTTCCAGTAGAGAGGTCGCGGAGAAGTCCACTGAGCAGAGTATATCCGGGCGGGAGCGGAATTGTCAAACACCGATTTTCCAGACGGTGAATTGCGACAGGAACAGGAATTCATCGACGGACTGTACGCACGCGTGGACGCGCTGCGCGGTGACACCGAGACCTCCGTCGCCGACGCGCTCGCCCAGGGCGACAAGCCCCTGCAGGCCCGGCTGGAGCGGGACATCCTGGTCGCCGAGCGCGCCGGACTGCTCGCCGCGCTGAACGCCGTGGACGGCTCGCTCTGCTTCGGCCGGATCGACCTGACCGACGGGGCCACCCACCACATCGGCCGGATCGGGCTGCGCGCCGACGACACCGAGCGCACCCCGGTCCTGATCGACTGGCGGGCGGACGTGGCCCGCCCCTTCTACCTGGCCACCGGCCACACCCCGATGGGCCTGCGCCGCCGCCGGCACCTGTCCACCGAGGGCCGCCGGGTCACCGCCCTGCACGACGAGATCCTCGACCTCGGCGACGCCACCCGCACCGGCCACGAGGACCCGACCGGCGACGCCGTGCTGCTGGCCGCCCTGAACTCCGCGCGCACCGGCCGCATGGGCGACATCGTCCGCACCATCCAGGCCGACCAGGACTGGATCATCCGCGCCCCGCACCGCGGTGTGCTGGTGGTCGAGGGCGGACCGGGCACCGGCAAGACCGCGGTCGCCCTGCACCGGGCGGCCTATCTGCTCTACGAGCACCGCGAGCTGCTCGCCCGGCGGGCCGTCCTCATCGTCGGCCCCAACCCGGCCTTCCTCGGCTACATCGGGGAGGTACTGCCCTCCCTCGGGGAGACCGGCGTGCTGCTGGCCACCGTGGGCGAGCTGTTCCCCGGGGTGCGGGCGACGGCCGCCGACACCCCCGAGGCGGCCGCCGTGAAGGGCCGCGCGGACATGGCGGACGTGCTCGCCGCCGTCGTACGCGACCGGCAGGCGCTGCCCGACCCGGTGATCGCCATCGAGCACGACCGCGAGGTCCTGATGCTCGACGACGGCCTGGTGAGCGTGGCGCGGGAGCGCACCCGGGCCGCGAAGCTGCCGCACAACGCGGCCCGCGAGCACTTCGAGGGCCACATCCTGAACACGCTCACCGACATGGTCGCCGAACGCATCGGCACCGACCCCTACGACGGCTCCAACCTGCTCGACGCCAGTGACATCACCCAGATCCGCGACGAACTCGCGGAGAACCCCGAGGTGTGGTCGGCCGTCGACCGGCTGTGGCCGCGCGTCACCCCGCGGCGGCTGGTCGCGGACTTCCTCGCGGAGCCCGGGGGATACGTCTGCGACGAGGACGCCGCCGCGATCCGGCGCCCGGTGACCCGGGCGTGGACCGTCGCGGACGTCCCCCTGCTGGACGAGGCCGCCGAACTGCTCGGTGAGGACGACCGGGTGGCCCGCGCCCGCGCCGCACGCGAACGCGAGAGCCAGGTGGCGTACGCGCAGGGCGTCCTCGACGTGTCGTACGCGTCGCGGACCTACGAGTTCGACGACAAGGACGAGGAGGCCTCCGAGGTCCTGTCGGCGCACGACATCATCGACGCCGAGCGGTTCGCCGAACGCCAGGAGGAGGACGACCACCGCAGCGCCGCCGAGCGCGCGGCGGCCGACCGCACCTGGGCGTTCGGGCACATCATCGTCGACGAGGCGCAGGAGCTGTCCCCGATGGCGTGGCGGCTGCTGATGCGGCGCAGCCCGACCCGTTCGATGACGCTGGTCGGGGACCCGGCGCAGACCGCCGAGGCGGCCGGGGTCGGGTCCTGGGCGGACATCCTCCAGCCGTACGTGGCCGACCGCTGGGAGCACACCCGGCTCGGCGTCAACTACCGTACGCCCGCCGAGATCATGGAGGTGGCGGCCGCCGTGGTCCGCGCCGAGCACCCCGGCTTCGAGCCGCCCAGCTCGGTCCGCTCCACCGGCGTACGCCCCTGGGCGCGGGCCACCGGCGACCTGCCCGGCGCGGTGGCCGGGGCGGTCGCGGAACTCACCCCCGAGGAGGGCCGGCTCGCCGTGATCGCCCCGCGCGACCTGCACCGGCGGCTGGCCGCCCGGCTGGACGGCGTCACCGCCGGCGCCGAGCCCGACCTGACCCGGACGGTCGTCCTGCTGGACCCGCGCCAGGCCAAGGGCCTGGAGTTCGACTCCGTCCTGGTCGTCGAGCCCGCCCGCTACGGCACCAGCGACCTGTACGTGGCCCTGACCCGCGCCACCCAGCGGCTCGGCGTCCTGCACACCGGGGCGCTGCCCGGGGCGCTGGCGGACGCCCTGGGCTGAGCGGCGGCCCCGCGCGGCAGGCGGGAACGGTCAGCCAGGGTCAGCCAGGCCCTACGCGGGGCGCAGCCACACCGTGGCCAGGGGTGGCAGGGTCAGCCGGATGCTCGCCGGCCGGCCGTGCCATCCCTGCGGCTCCGGCTTGACCGGGTCGGGCCGTACGACGTCGCCGCCGCCGTAGCGGGCCGCGTCGGTGTTGACCACCTCCCGCCAGGCGGGCACGTCGTCGGGGACGCCGAGGCGGTAGTCGGGGCGGACGACCGGGGCGAAGTGGGAGACCGCGAGCAGCGGGGTGCCGTCCGCGTCGCGGCGCAGGAAGGCGAACACGTTGTCGTCGGCCGCGTCCCCGACGATCCACTCGAACCCGTCGGGGTGGGCATCCCGCGCCCACAGGGCCGGCGCGTCCCGGTAGACGGAGTTGAGGTCGCGCACCAGGTCCAGGACGCCCCGGTGGTCGGCGGCGGCGCCGTAGGCCGGGTCGAGCAGCCACCAGTCCGGGCCGCGCGCCTCCGACCACTCGGAGCCCTGCGCGAACTCCTGGCCCATGAACAGCAGTTGCTTGCCGGGGTGGGACCACATGAAGGCCAGGTAGGCGCGCAGGCCGGCCCGCTGCTGCCACCAGTCGCCGGGCATCTTCGACACCAGCGAGCCCTTGCCGTGCACCACCTCGTCGTGGGAGATCGGCAGCACGTAGTTCTCGCTGTAGGCGTACACCATGGAGAACGTCATCTCGCCGTGGTGGAAGCTGCGGTGCACGGGCTCGTGGCTCATGTACTGGAGCGAGTCGTGCATCCAGCCCATGTTCCACTTCAGCCCGAACCCGAGCCCGCCGAAGCCGGACGGGCCCCGGTGGTGGGTGGCCCGGGTGACGCCGTCCCAGGCGGTGGACTCCTCCGCGACGGTCACCACGCCGGGCACCCGCCGGTACAGGGTCGCGTTCATCTCCTGGAGGAAGGCCACCGCGTCCAGGTTCTCCCGGCCGCCGTGCTCGTTGGGCGTCCACTGGCCCGGCTCGCGCGAGTAGTCCAGGTAGAGCATCGAGGCCACCGCGTCCACCCGCAGCCCGTCGATGTGGAACTCCTCGCACCAGTAAACGGCGTTGGCGACCAGGAAGTTGCGCACCTCGCGGCGGCCGAAGTCGAACTCCAGCGTGCCCCAGTCGGGGTGCGCGGCCCGCAGCGGATCGGAGTGCTCGTACAGCGGACGTCCGTCGAACTCGGCCAGCGCCCACTCGTCGCGCGGGAAGTGCGCCGGCACCCAGTCCATGATCACGCCGATGCCCGCCCGGTGCAGGGCGTCCACCAGGAACTTGAAGTCGTCCGGCGTGCCCAGGCGCGCGGTCGGCGCGTAGAAGCCGGTGACCTGATAGCCCCACGAGCCGCCGAAGGGATGCTCGGCGACCGGCATCAGCTCCACATGCGTGAAGCCCAGGTCCCCGACGTACGCCGGGAGCTGCTCGGCCAGTTCGCGGTAGGTGAGGCCGGGGCGCCAGGACGGCAGGTGCACCTCGTACACCGAGAACGGCGCCTCGTGCGCGGGCCGCTCCGCCCGGCGCGACAGCCACTCCTCGTCGCCCCACGTGTAGTGCGAGGCGTGCACGACGGAGGAGGTGGCCGGCGGGACCTCGGTGCGGCGGGCCATCGGGTCGGCGCGCAGCGTCTTCGAGCCGTCCGGCCGGGTGATCTCGAACTTGTACAGCTCGCCCTCGCCGATCCCGGGCACGAACAGCTCCCACACGCCGGTCCCGCCCAGCGAGCGCATCGGGTACGCGGTGCCGTCCCAGAAGTTGAAACCGCCCGCCACCCGCACGCCCCGCGCGTCGGGCGCCCACACCGCGAACCGGGTGCCGGCCACTCCCCGGCGCACGTCCGGGTGCGCGCCCAGCGCCCGCCACAGCTCCTCGTGCCGCCCCTCACCGATCAGGTGCAGGTCCAGCTCACCGAGGGTGGGCAGGAAGCGGTACGGATCCTCCGTCTGCCGCACCGCCCCCTCGTACGCCACCTCCAGCCGGTACTCCGGTACGTCCCGCAGCGGCAGCAGCGCCGAGAAGAACCCGTCCCCGTCGTGCCTCAGCTCCACCTGGAGGCCGTCGGCCAGTACGGCGACCCCGAGCGCGTACGGACGGAAGGCCCGCACGGCGACACCCCCGGGCACGGGGTGCGCGCCGAGCACGGAGTGCGGGGCGTGGTGCGTACCGCTGAGCAGGCGCTCACGGTCGGGGAAGGGGATGGGGACGGTGGTGGGATCGGCGGCGGGGGCGCCGGTCTCCGGCCCGGCGGGGACCGGCGCGGCGGAGGCCGCCGCGGCCCGGGCGGCCTGCGCGGCGGGCTGCTTCGCCGGGGACTTGCGGGCGACGGCCGTCCGGGCCGGGCCTTTGGCGGCGGTGGTCTTCTTCACGGTCGCCCCCCGGGCGGCGCTCGCTGCGGCCGGGGCCTTGGCGGCGGTGGTCTTCCGCGTGGCTGCTGTGCCGCGGGTGGCCGGCCCGGCAGCCGCCGCGTCGGCGGTGGCCGCGGTCGCGGCGGTCGTCCCGGCGGTGGTGGCCTTCCGGGCCGCCGTCCCCCCGGCCGCCGTCCCCCGGGTGGTCGTGGCCCGGGTGGTCGCCCTCGCGGGCGTCCCCTTCGCGGCCGCTTCCTTCGCCGTCGTCGTCGCTCCGGCCGGGGACTTCCTGACCGGGGACTTCTTGGCCGGCGCCGGCTGGGCGGTGATCGCTTTCTCCGCCGCCCCCTTGGCGGTCGCCTTCTTGGTCACGGCCTTCTGGGCGGCGGCCTTCTCGGTGACACCCTTCCCTGCGGCGGCTTTCCCCGCGGCGGCCTTCTTGGCCGCGGCCCTCGGGGCAGCCGCCTTGTCCGCGGCCGCCTTCTTGGTGACGGTCTTCTTGGCGGCGGCCTTCTTCGCCCCGGCCACGGCCGGTTCCGCCGTCGCCTTCTTCGCCCCGGCCTTCTTCGTCACCGCCTTCTCGGCCGCCGCCGTCTTCACGGCCGCTGTCTTCCCCGCCGCTGTCTTCGCCGTCGCCTTCTTCGTCACCGCCTTCTTCGTCACCGCCTTCTCGGCAGCAGCCTTCTCCGGCACCGCCTTCTTCGCCGTGGCGCCCCCGCCGGAGGCACCCTTCGCCGTGGCGCCCCCGCCGGAGGCACCCCTCCTCGTGGTGGCCCCGCGCGGGGCCACCGTGCGTTCGGGGCCGGCGGACGCGGCCTGCTGTTCGGGGTCCGGACCGCTGGACGAGGGACGGGCAGTCACGGGCGGGGCCTCCTCGGCGAAGGAACGGGGGCGGGACAGGGGGGGCGCGGTGGGCGCGGTCAGTGCGGCTCGGCGCCGGCGGCCAGGCGGCGTACCGCCGCGAGCGGGACCGGGAGCCAGTCGGGGCGGTGCCGGGCCTCGTAGAGGACCTCGTAGACCGCCTTGTCGGTCTCGTAGGCGCGCAGCAGCACCGGATCGGTGCGCGGATCGCGCCCGCCGGCCTCGGCGTACCCGGCGCAGTACGCGGCCCGGCAGGCGGCCGCCCAGTCCGAGGCGGCCGGGCCGGACGCCGAGTGTGCCGCGTAGTCGAAGGAGCGCAGCATGCCGGCCACGTCCCGTACCGCGGGCTGGGCCATCCGCCGCTCGGCGAGCGGTCTGGCCGGTTCGCCCTCGAAGTCGATCAGCGACCACTGCCCGGACGGCGCGCGCAGGCACTGCCCGAGGTGGAGGTCGCCGTGGACGCGCTGGGCGGTCCAGGTGTGGCCCTCGGCGGCCAGGTCGGCCAGGGCCGTGAAGGCGGAGTGCAGCCCGGGGGCGTACGGCCGCAGCGCGGGCACCGCCTGCGCGGCCGCGTCCAGGCGCTCGCTCATGCCGTCGACCAGCGACTGGAGCTGGAGGTGGCCGAGGCTGACGGTGGGCAGCGCCCGGGCCAGCGCGGTGTGCACCTCCGCGGTGGCCCGGCCCAGTGCCCGCGCCTCCGCGCTGAAGTCCTCGCCCTTGGCCAGGCCGCGCAGCGCCAGCTCCCAGCCGTCCGTGGCGCCCTGCACGAAGGGCTGGAGCACCCCGAGGACGTAGGAGTCCTCGGCGACCTCGGCGGTCATCCACGCGGTGGGCGCCGGAACGCGCGGGCAGCCCTCGCGGGCCAGGGCGAGGGGCAGTTCCAGATCGGGGTTGACGCCGGGCAGCACCCGGCGGAGCAGTTTCAGTATGAAGGCGTCGCCGTAGACGAGCGAGGAGTTCGACTGCTCGGCGGTGACCAGGCGCGGTACCAGATCGGGCCGTATCTCCGCGCGCCGCTCGAAGCGCAGCCCACCGATGCGGGCCTGGGCGCGCAGCGCCTCCAGGATCACCTCGGCGGGCCGGGGGTCGTACAGGGCCTCGTACACCGTACGGCCGGCGAGCGGGCCCTCCTGCACATGGCCGATCAGCGCGGGCGCCAGCCTCGGGGGCAGCGCCTCGCGCACGCCTATGAGCAGCTGGTAGCAGTCACCGGGGTGCGGGACGGCGGCCTGGCCCTGTCCGGCGGGCAGCGGCTGGTGGGCGCGGACGAGCAGGTGGTAAAGGCCCAGCTTGCCGTCCTGCGGGAGCAGCTCGGTGGCGGCGACCAGCGAGAACCCCGTGACGGGCCGGCCCTTGCCGGCGAACCAGCGCTGCCGGGGCAGCCACTCGCGCAGCAGTGGGTCCAGTGAGGCGAGCAGGCCGGAGCCGGCGGTGGCAGAGCGTGTGACGGCTTGCGACATGGCTTCCGACATGGCGTCGCGTCCAATCCGCTGGTGGTGTGTCTCACGCGTGCCCACAGGTGGGGCGGTGGAAACCGCCGCCCCACCGGCGGGAACTAGACAGTGGCGTCCTTGCGGAGCCGGAACCAGTAGAAGCCGTGGCCGGCGAGGGTGAGCAGGTAGGGCAGCTCGCCGATGGCGGGGAAGCGGACTCCGCCGATGAGTTCGACCG